>NZ_JALIDZ010000006.1 GCF_025397915.1 Microbaculum marinisediminis | reverse complement strand
AAGCAGCCGATGACAAGTCCTTGACCATCAACGGCGACTATCGAGCCGATCGGACGCCATGACGGTTGAACTAATGCACTGTGTGCGCTATCTTCGGAAGTGATCAGCCGCCAAGCATGATCAGTTCTCTGAAGCCGGTTCCCTGTTCCTGCAGGGGCCGGCTTCGCCGTATCTGGATATGGCATCGATCACGCTGCCGCCGTATCGGCGGCGTCGCGCGCGGCAATGCGGCCCTCAATCCATCGATCGATTTCGGAAGCAACGAACGCTGTCCGATTTTCCCCCAGCGGTACAGGCTTCGGGAAAGTGCCGTCCTTTATCTTCCGGTAAAGCTGAGAACGGGAATACGTAATTCCCTTGCCCCTCAGGTCGTCCCAGGAAAGCAGAATCATGTTTTCTACCTCGCGATTTGCATTGCGTCGCAGAACGACGCGACGCGAGGTCAATATATTCTATCGGAAAACTGCTTTACAAACGCGAGACCAAAGAACTATTGGGCAGAAATCAAAAAACTTTAGGGTGAATATCAAAAACATTGGGGTGGAAATCAATATTCAACTCAGATCCTTCACCAGTTGCTTTATGTACTCGTCCGTAAGTTCGATTCCGTACCTTTCAACAGCCTCTTTCTGAACCTGCTTTCTTATCCTCCGGCTCACGCCCCACGGGCGAGGAATACCGACCGACACGCGAACCCCCTTCTTTCGCTGTTCATCTGTGATGGTCGCTTTCAAGGCCTCCCTTTTTGCGTCAAGCCGAGCCTTCGTTTCTTCGCGCCATAGTTCTTTATATCGCCCGAGAACCCATAATATCTGCAGTTCATCCAGCTTGGCGGGCCTTCCGGCGCCTTCCCTGTACCCTCCCCTAGCCATGCCCCCCTCCGGTTAGCTTGATTACGTTCGTCGGAGCCGGGCGCGTCAGGTCGCGAAGCCGCCCCGCCCACAGGTCCATGGCCTCCCGCATTTCTTCCACGTAGCGGTGTTGATCGTAGACGCGCTGCACGCCCCTACGACCGTGGCCAATAATGGTTTCGGCAACCACGTCAGGGATACGGAGGCTTGCCATACCGGTACGGACCGTGCGGCGGATATCGTGGATAACGAAGGGGGGTAGATCGATATCAGCGATAGCCCCCCGCTTGCGGGCGATCGCCTTGAGGGTGCGCGTCATCCGCCGGTCAAGACGTGCCTTCGCCTTGGAAAACCCGGATACCGGTTTCTCCCCGAAGTTGGTTGAAAACAGATAATCGCCTTGCGTGAAGTGCGGCACCGCTTCAATGACACGACAGGCTTCGTCGGACAGCGGAACAAGATGCTGGGCATCCGACTTGAAACGCTCGGGCGGCACCGTCCACAACTTCACCGCGTCGTCAACGCGAGACCACTCGACAGGCTCGCCAGTCTTGGCGCGCTCCCGTAGAAGCCGCACAAGTTCGGGATGAAATTCGCGCCACCGCGCACCCGAAACTTCCCCCTTGCGTTGCCCGGTCAGTAGCAACAGCGCGAACATTGGGCCGAAGGGGTTGCCAAGGCGCTCGGCGGCTCGCGAGAGAGCAACTATTTCATCATCACTCAACACGCGGTCGCGCGGGGCCTTCTCGCCAATGATCGCGGCGGGCTTCAACCGGTCGCAGGGCGATGTCTCTAGGCCATACCCTCCGCTATCGATCGCCCAATTGAACATGGTGCGGGCGTGACCGAAAACGCAGTGAGCAAGGTAAGGGGCGGGGCGATCGGCGATCTTGCGCACGACACGGCGCACATCATCGCGGGTGACTTCGGTGACGGGCTTATTGCCAAGCTCTGGAATCAGCCAGTTTCGAATCTCGCGGGCGTCATCCTTCGCGCGGCGGTTACGACGAGATCTTTCCCTGTGCCTGATATAGTCCTCGGCCATGGCGGCGAATGTATTCGCCTGCTGGGCCTCCACAGTGGCCCTCTGGCGGCGTTCAAGCTCGCCAGGGTCAACACCTTCGGCGATCAGCCGCAACCAGTCCTCGGCCTTCCCACGGGCCTCGGCAAGCGACATCACCGGATAGTCGCCGAGCGTCCGACGGGTCGGGTTTGCGTAGCCGGTTTTAGGGTTGATCGGCGAGCCGGGATATCGGGTCTTCAGGAAGAATGTGGCCCTGCCCTTCTGCGAACCGACGCGGACACCGAACCCGGGCGGGCGCACGTCCATAATCTCGTACCGCTTACCAGCCGGCGCAGGCTTTAGGTTGGCCAGCGTCTTGTCTGTGATGTTCTGTCTCATTGGCGCCTCCGGGCCACAAATGGGCCACAAACGACATGCGCTTTCATGTGGCCCAATGCGACACCATGATAATCAATGCGCCGAAATTTTCAAGATATAGCTTATTTTTATGATACACGGTTCAGCGGTATGCGACGCGGTGAGACAGGCTTTTTAGCGGCTGTTAACCGCTGGGTCGCTGGTTCGAGTCCGGCCCGGGGAGCCACCCTCCTTCATACACCCCCTAGAACGCAAGGGCTGCAGGGCTCTCCGCTTCCTCAGAGGTACCCCATCAGGTACACCGAGGGGTACACGGAGGTGCTGATTCAAGTGCGTTATCTACAGCAGCGGGGCAAGTCGTGGCGCTACCGGCGCAAGGTGCCCCCGGCCCTCCGGCCGATTCTTGGCAAAGGCGAGATCGTCATTCCGCTCGGCGGTTCCGAGGCGGAAGCCCTTCGGCGATATCGAAAGGCGCATGCCAAGGCGGAGCAACAGTTGGCTGTCGCTGTCGCGCATCCGCCCCAGGCCGCCCCCGGCCAAACTGAATTGGACCGCTTCCGGCTCGCCGAGAGCCAGATTCGGGATTGGGGGCTGGACCTTGATTGGGCTGGTGAGGACGGCCCCGAGGAGCTGGCCCGCGACGTGCTGGCCGATAGTATCGTCGGCAAGTACCCCGCAGATGCGGAGACCGGCGACCCCACCGGTGTTTCTGTGGAGGATGTTGCCGTTCTCCGTGCGCTACGCCTCGGTTCTCGGCTGACACGCCCATGCCCGTCCCTCGAAGACGCCAAGCGCCTGTACGACAAGGAGCGGGTCAAGGGCGACCGAAAGAAGCGGCTCGAACTGGAGCGCATCTTTCGTCTTGTCGGCGCTGTCGTCGACCTCAGCCGCCCGCTTGACCGGCTGGAGCGCCAAGACGCCAAGGACGTGCGGGACCACATGCTTGATGGGGGCCGTACTGCCGCCTCGGTGGACCGCTACCTGAACGTAGTACGGGCGGTCATCAACCACGCAATCGCGGAGAACGATCTGGCCTGCAAGAACCCGTTCATGAAGCTGGAGGTCAGTGACGGCGACACGGCCATTCCCGACCGCCTCCTTCGCCGCCCCTTCACTGATGCCGAAGTGGAGAGGATCGCCCAACAGCTCCACACCAACGCCGGGAAAAGCCTCTGGCTTATTTGGCGGCTGCTGGCTGGCACCGGTTGCAGGCTTGCGGAGGTCACTGGCCTGCGTGTCGCGGATGTCCACCTCGGCCACCGCATTCCTCATATCGTGGTGGAGGGGCACAAGGACAGGCGCTTGAAGACGAAATCTTCAAATCGGGTGGTCCCCCTAAAAGGGGACGCTCACGCGGCCGCCAAGGAAGCGGTAAAGGCTGCTGGAAGCGAAGCCTTGTTGTTCAAAGCCTATTGCCGCTTAGGTGGTCCGGATGCGGCCTCGGCCGCCATCGGCAAGCATGTCGACGCGGTCATCGGGAAGGTGTCGAAGGTCGGTCCCACCCATTCTCTTAGGCACAGGATGGCGGACAAGCTGGGTTTGGCCGGTGCGCCTGATGGATTGCGAGACAGGTTTCTAGGGCACACCAAGGGGGCATCGAGCGAGTCTTACGGCGGTTCGCTGGAGGCGTGGCTAGAGATGTCCAGTGCTATATTGGCGAAGGCGCTAAGCTGCCGGATTCTCTAAGTCATTCCGGGGTAGCTCAATCCAATTCGGACGGTTCTGGTCTTTAGTATGATCAGTCATGTGTTGTGTCTTTCCACGGTGATGCGCCCCCAGCGGCGACAACCTCCTGTCAATAGACACGTGGTGCCCCTTACAATTAGTAAGGGAAAGTTGTGTGACAGTGGTTGTAAACTTGCCGCTGAGTAACCAAATGTGGTGAAGGTCCCAATAGCGGGAGCCAGGAAGGAGCTTCGCATGTTTCGAAGCACTGTTTTCAGGCTCCCAACTCAAGGCGTGGTGGCTTCCACCCGCCGCGAGGCATCCTAGCGGGGGCTGAATTGGCTAGGGCGAGAACAGTGCTCCTTGAGGGTGGAAGCTTCAAGGGCCGCAAATGCTGGCATTAACTGAGGCAGGCTCATCCCCTCCCTCTGCGGTTTCGCTAGCCCCCTGCGGATGCCGCCTGAAGGTGAAGTACCGGGATGCCTCCGTGCGGGGGCTTGTCTGCGCGTCTAGGGCACCGCCCTAGGCAGTGCAGGAAACTTGCACACTGCACGGCCAGCGAGGGTGCTTCACCACGCCTACCTAAGATGGACGTATTGTAGTTACTCCCTGTGCTCACTCTAGGGCCCTGTAGACGCTCTTGCGGGACACCCCAAGCCGCTTGGCTATCTCGGTGGCACCTACGCCCTGCGCCTTCAACTGACGGATGGCTGCGCCGTCGATCCTCGGGGGCCTGCCCTTGTACACGCCCTTGGCCTTGGCCTTCTCAATCCCCTCACGCTGTCGCTCCTTGATTAGGTCGCGTTCAAACTCGGCGAACGAGCCGAGCATGTGGAGCATGAGCCGTCCCTCGGGCCGCGTGGTGTCGAGTCCTTCCTGTAACAGCACCCGGAAGCCCACGCCCTTGGCCTGTAGCCGGTCGACGATGTTCCTCAGGTCGACAAGGGACCGTGCCAGCCGGTCAAGACGGGTCACGACGAACACATCCCCCTCGCGGACATAATCGAGAGCATGCTCAAGCTGCTCGCGGTCGGTAGCGCTCTTGCCGCTTCTCTTTTCCGAGAAGACCTTCCCACACCCTGCATTGCGGAGATGGTCTAGCTGGCTGTCGAGGTCTTGGTCGGTGGAAGAGACGCGGGCGTACCCGACTAGGGTAGACATGGTGCAAGGCTCCTGAATGTGTCCTTAGGGTCTAGAGCTTAGATGGGTATCTGTGTCACAATAGAAAGTCAATCCATATGACACGCCCTTTGTGTGTCATCCGCTTGTGTCGTCACCGTGCACCCTAGCGACACAGCGAGGCTAGGGATTGTCCGCCGTAGGTTATCCGCCATGAGCCAAGGTGCGGCGATGCCGGTGGTCGCACGGTGCGGGACGTGTCAGCGACCAATGGGCGGGGTGCCTCGGCAAGGCAGCCGATGGACAGCAACCGATACAGGAACCCCGAGCGACCCGTTGACTAATCGGCGCGGCGGTAGAGGGGGATCGAAGCGTTCGATCTATCGAAGGGGTGGGGGCTTAGATTTTTCTGCCCAAGACATGGCTCAGCCCCGCCACCGAGGGGAAGGTGGTGTGTGTGTGCTGTAGGTGGCCACACCGCTCATGGCAGCTAACAACACCATACAAAGAGCATGGGGAGGGTGTTGTAGGTGGATTGCACCTTCACTACCCCCCTCCCCACTGTGCATGGCACATTAAGGGCTCTTAGAGGTCACATTTAGATACACCTTAAGGTACACCTTAATGGAACCATTAGGGGAAGAGCTATCGCTCTCCCTCTAAGGGGGTCCCTAATTCAAAACCCTAGTGAACGCTGAAGAATGTGTCGGGCGAAGGATCACCCCACACCCCCGCTGCGTGGTCGTTGGTGAGGGCACCAGAACGGACTACGCTCCCCGATCAGGAGTAAGCCCACCAGCGCCCACGAAGGGGGGCAGGGCGGGCAAGGCGAGGCCTTTGGCTACAGGGGTAGCCCGAAGCACCAAACGCCCGCTGATGGACTCGTGAGCGCGTTCTAGCACGGCTCGTAGTTCGGCTCATCCTTCACAAACAGGTTCCAGGTGGACAGCCCCGAGCCGGGGCGGATGAACGCCTCAAACCCCCGCAACGAACCGATACGGACGTAAAGGCTTGCGCGGGTGATCTCCAGCCCGATACGGCGTGTCTTGAACAGCATGTCATCGCTCCATTCTCGCTATAGGGAGCGCTCGCCTTAGCACGAGATTTTCTCTTAACCTATTGTTTTTACGGAAACTTTCCCGCATCCGAGATCGTCCCCCATGCGGGTCGGCTCTGCTAGTCGGTGTCTGCCCACATGAACATCACCGTGGACGTCCGGTCAGGGCGTCTTCGAACCGCCTCCAGTCGATGAGGCTTGACGATGGAGTACACTGACGATACCCGAAAAGGTACACCAACGCGTGGCGATTGTTTAGATCGCACTTCCGCCAAACCATTGCAACAAAAGGTCTTTATGCAGGCGTCGATGTCGGTTCGATTTCCTCAAACAGTCCGGCCCGGGGAGCCACCTTTCTCCTTCGAAATGGCGAAACCTGCCAATCCCGACCGGCGATCCGGTCGGCGTAGGGACACGTATGCATCGGCAGAGCGGAAGATAAGGCCCTGTCGCGATGCCAGCCTCACCCGACACCAACGGAAGTGCTATCGTCTGGTTCCGCGACGACCTGCCGATCACGGACAATCCCGCGCTCGATGCGTCGGTCCGGCGCGGACCGCCCGTCGTCACTTTCTAAGGTCTCGCCGAAAACAGTGCGATCCGCGCGCTTGGCGCGGCGAATCGCTGGCGGCTGCATCCTTCGCTGACGCGCCGCGGGAAAGCCTCACGGTGATCGGCTTCCCCGCTCGTCGTCGGAGGGGCTACTTGGCGCCGCGGGCGCGTCGGTCCCTCCTCACGATCCGGTGTCCGGGCCCGTCATAGGGCCTCGGCGAACCTCACTTCACCTTTACGGTCTTCTTGCCCGTGCTCTTCTTCCAGTTCTTGTCGCCCTTGTAGACGGCCTTGAGCTTGTGTTTTCCGGATTTGGCGAATCTGGTCTTCACCGAGGCCTTTCCCCGCCTGACCTTGAAGGTGCCGAGCTTTTTCCGACCGTCCTTGAGAACAAGCTTGCCCTTCGGCTTGCCGGTCGACGGCTTCTTCGCCTTGAGCCGGATCGTGATGCGCGCGGTCTTGCCGACGGTGGGCTTCCTCGGCTTGACCTTGATCGTCTTGACCAGGCTTTTGCCCTTGGTGACCGTATGCGCGAGCCCTTCGGACGTGCTGGCCAGATTGTTCGCGTCGCCGCCGAAATGGGCCACGAGCGTGCGCGTGCCCGCATTCAGTTCACTAGTCCCGATCTGCAGCTTGGCTGGGACCAGCGTTGCGTGGTCTCCGAAACCGACGACATCGACGGGCGCGATGGCGTCCGTCGGCTTGTTGCCGTCGCCGGTCTGACCGAAGAAATTATCGCCCCAGCACTTCGCAGCGCCCGTGTTCGTGACCGCACAGGAATGGTCGTAGTTCGAGTCGACCGAGACGACCCCGGACGTCAGCCCGGTGACCTGCACGGGTGTCGGGCTTGACGAGGTGTCCCCATTTCCCAGGCTGCCATTGCTGCCTCCGGACCGGCCCCAGCACTTCACGCCTCCGGTCGTGAGAAGCGCACACGAGAAGTAATTCCCCGAGCTGACCGCCGCGACACCGGTCGTCAGGCCGGTCACCGGGACGGGGACGGGGGAGTCCGTCGCCGAATCGTCACCGAGCTGTCCATAATCGTTCTGCCCCCAGCACCGGGCCGCGCCTCCGCCGGTCACGCCGCAGCTGTGATAGAAGCCGCCAGTGATCGAGACGACGCCCGATGTCATGTTGCTGACCGGGACCGGGATCGGGCTGTTGCCCGTTGTGTTGTTGCCGAGTTCACCGTACGTGTTGCGGCCCCAGCAGGAGACCGCGCCTTCGTCGGTCAGCGCGCAGGTATGATTGGTCCCGCTCTTGATCGCGGTGACGCCCGAGGTCAGGCCCGAGACCTGCACCGGCGCGTTGTGGTCGTCCGTATTGCCGTTGCCAAGCTGACCGAAGGCGTTGGCTCCCCAACATTTCACGGCGCCCTCGTTCGTCAGCGCACAGGTGTGGTAGCCGCCTCCGGTGATCGCCACGACACCCGACGTCAGGCCGGCGACCTGAACCGGACGGAGGCGTTGCATGTTGGAGCCGTCACCGACCTGACCGCTGAAGTTGTAGCCCCAGCACTTGACGGCACCGTCCTGTGTCAGGGCGCACGAGTGGAAATACGACGATGCGACCGCTATGACGCCGGAGCCCAGCGTATCAACCGGGACCGGTGCGTCGCGATCGGATGTCGTGCCATCCCCGATCTGGCCCTGTTCGTTCCTGCCCCAGCACATCGCGGCGCCCGCGGCGGTGACGGCGCAGGTGTGGTGCTGGCCGGGGGAGATAACGCCTTTCACGCCGAGCGGCGATTGCAGCACTCCGGTGGCGAGTTCCTTCGATCCCTCCTGGAGCGTTACCATCCCTCCCGGGACGCTGCCGTAGACGGTTGCCGTAAACCCGGCCGTCTCGCCATAAGCCGTTGATCCGGAGGGGCCCGACAAGTCCGTCCAGGTCGGCCCGGCCTCCGCCGTGACGCCCGCTGACGCCAAAGCGCCGCCGGCTATCAGCACGGACAGAGCTGTTTTCTGGATAAAATTCAAAGACGTACGGATACGCATGACGTCAAAACTCCCTTCTGAAAATACGGCCCGAGGCATCGGCGCCCGCAAAATGCAAGGACGCCGTCGAAACAACGAAAAGGCGATTCAATCATTAACGAGGCTAAGTAATTCGATTTACCGCCGTCAAGGCTTAGCCGACCAACATGTATAACTGGAGAGGGCCGCCCCAGAACGCCCGCCGATGACTGCAACGATGCCCCCCCCCGATTCCTGGCGTCCTTGAACCTTGCCACCAGGCTGTTCATACCTGTGCGTCGACAGCCCGACCGCCGTCCCCTGCGCGCCCGCGGGGGATCCCGGCCCAAGCGGCAATCCGGTCGATCGCGTTACGCGTATGCCTCGGCAAAGCGGAAGACAGGATCCCGTTGCAATGCCAGCGACTTCAAAGACCCGACCGTGCGCGATCGTCTGGTTCCGCGACGACCTCCGGATCACGGATAATCCTGCGCTCGATGCGTCGGTCCGACGCGGCTTGCCGGTTGTCGCCCTCTACGTCCTCGACGAGGAGAGCGCCGGCATCCGCGCGCTTGGCGGGGCGACGCGCTGGTGGCTGCATCATTCGTTGACGCGCCTGTGGGAAAGCCTCACGGCGATCGGCATCCCGCTCGTTCTGCGGCGCGGCGCGGCGGAAAACGTGCTTACCGACCTCGTCGCTTCGACCGGCGCCTCCCTCGTGACCTGGAACCGGCGCTACGGCGGGCCGGAAATCGCCGTCGACACGCGGGTGAAGTCGGCCCTGACCCTCGGTGGTGTGACGGTCGAGAGCTTCGCGGCGAATCTTCTGTATGAACCGTGGACGCTGAAGCCGGCGAGCGCGCCATACTACCGGGTCTTCACACCGTTCTGGAAGGCGGCGCTCGCCGCCGGGACGCCGCGCCGGCTTCTGCCGGCTCCAGGCGCCCTGACCGCACCCGCATCGCCGGCTCCCCAATCGCCCCCTCCCGGCGACCGGCTGGACGACTGGACCCTGCTGCCACGGTCACCGGACTGGTCAGGAGGGCTGGCCGCGACGTGGGTCCCCGGCGAGGACGGGGCCCGCGCGCGTCTGGACCGGTTTCTAGACACCGGCCTGTCCGATTATGCCCGCCTGCGCGACCGGCCGGACAAGGACGCCACCACCATGCTGTCGCCGCATCTGCGGTTCGGCGAGATCAGCCCCAACCAGATCTGGCACGCGGTGCGGTCGCGCGACGACGGGCAAGGCGCCGACAAGCTCCTCGCCGAGATCGGCTGGCGGGAGTTCTCCTGGCACCTGCTGTTTCACAATCCCGATCTGGCGACGCGCAATCTCGACGCCCGGTTCGACCGGTTCCCGTGGCGCGACGATCCGCGGGGCCTGCGCGCCTGGCAGCGCGGACGGACCGGCTACGCGATCGTCGATGCCGGCATGCGGCAGCTATGGGCAACCGGCTGGATGCACAACCGCGTCCGGATGATCGCCGCCTCCTTCCTGATAAAGGACCTGATGATCGACTGGCGGGCCGGCGAAGCGTGGTTCTGGGACACGCTGGTCGATGCCGACATGGCCAACAATCCGGCGAGCTGGCAGTGGGTGGCCGGCTGCGGCGCCGACCCAGCACCGTTCTTCCGGGTCTTCAATCCCGCCCTGCAGGCGGAAAAATTCGATCCCGACGGCGCCTACGTGCGGCAATGGCTGCCGGAGCGGACCGGCGGCCCCCCCCCTGCCCGGATCGTCGATCACGCAGCCGCGCGCAGGCGGGCGCTGGAGGCCTTCAAGACACTGAAGGAATGAACCGCTGTCACGCTGCCGGGGACGCATGCCTGGCATCCATCAGCACCCGAAACAGGATGTAGAGCGTCAGCGCGTTCAGCATATGCCAGAGGAAGTGCGTCCCGAGCGGCAGGGCATCACAGACCGCCATGTCGACCGAGCGGAACGTGAGCGAGACGAGGAAGATTGCCCCGGCAGCGAGGACCGGCCAGCCGATATCGGGCCTTTGGCCGATCACCAGCGCGCCGACGATCAGGATCGCGACCAGCGCCGGCAGGTAGCTGACCGAACCGTTCAGGACGTGCGACGGCACGATCGCGTCGACGACGAGCGAGCCGGCCAGGAAAAACGCCGTGACCAGGAGGGCGATCGCCCTGCCCGCGGCGAAGAAGCGGCGGATCGCGAAGAAAAAATAGACGTAGATGAAGATCGTGATCGGGATCACGTCGGCGAGCACCGACCAGCGGTCAGCGAAGGTATGGAACAGGAAGGAGCCGATGCCGATCGCGGTGAGGATGAGGATGAGCGCCAGCGCAGGGCCGTCGCGGCCGGGCGCGCGTTTCCAGCGCAGATAGGCGGCCAGAGCGGCAAGAAGAAACGCGGCGTTGGTGATCGCGTTGACCGGTTCGGACCAGTATGCCGGATCGGTCCGCTCGCAATAGATGTCGATCGGCGTCGTCCAGCCCGCTTCCATCCGGTTGCCTCCCATCTCCGGGGAAGCGTCAGGCGACCATCCCCGTCTTCGGCTCCTCGGCCTCCTCCGAAACCGAGCCCATCGCCTCGACGAGCGCGATATAGGACGCGGCGGGCAGCGGCGGGGCGAACAGATAGCCCTGCGCCGAATCGACCCCGTGGCTGCGAAGGTAGTTTACCTGATCGAGCGTTTCGACACCTTCGGCGATCACCGACATGCCGAGTTTCTTTGCAAGATCGACGAGGCTGTCGACGATCGGAGCGTTCTTCGTGTCCGCCTGGATCGGATCGATGAACAGCTTGTCGATCTTGACGATATCCATGCCAAGCCGGTGCAGCATGGCGAGACCCGAGTGGCCGGTTCCGGCGTCGTCCAGCGCCACCTTGGCGCCGACCGCCTGAAGGTCGGCGATCACCCGGACGGCCGTCGCCGTATCGTCCAGCGGGAATCGCTCGGTGACTTCCAGGATCAGCTGCGAGGGGCTGATCGGCGATTCGGCGAAGATCGCCTCGACGTCGCGGACGATCTGGTCGTTGGTGAAGTGGTGGGCGCACAGGTTGAACGCGACCGACATGCCGCGGCGTCTGGCGTAGCACGCGCCGAGATCGTCGATCGTCAGACGCATGAGCTGGCGGGTCAGCGGAACGATCTGCCCATCCGCCTCGGCCTGGGCGATGAACGCCGCCGGCGACTGGATCGTGCCGTCACGGCGGCGGCGGCGCACAAGCACCTCGCAGCCCTCCAGCCGTCCGGTATTCAGGTTGATGACCGGCTGATAGTAGGGGATGAATTCGCCGGCCCTGAGACCCTGAGAAATGTCGTCGCTGGCGGACGGGCGCTGCCGGGCGATGAAGACCGCAACCCCGAGAACGATGGAGGCGAAGATGCTCATCGCCACGAGCGCGTATGCCTTGAGACTCTCGTAGTCGCGCATCACCGTCTCACGGTCGACGCGGACGTCGACGCTCAGCGGATACCGGTTCGACACCGCCATCGCGCCGATCATGTCGCCGGTCTGCTCGAACGCGGTATCGATCCGGTTCGGAACCGTCTGGAACTCCGTCCCGTCGAGCAGCGTCAGCCGTGCCAGACCGGCCGAGCGCCAGCGGTCCGGCAGGACGTCGAGGCCGAGGCTATTGGGGGCGAAATGGGCGACCAGCGCCCGATCCTCGCTCGGGCGGTAGCGCAGCGCCAGCGACCGCATGAAGGTCTGTTCATCGGTAACCACCGACACGTCGATCGCGCGGTTCACGGTATCCTGCCGCGACAGGGTCCACCGCTCGGTCTTGAAGATCGTGTCGGCACAGACCGTATTGCCGTCGCTATCGACGACGGCGATCTCGCGCAGAACGTAGGTGTCAAAGATAGCCCGGCGCATCGCGTCGATCGCGGCCGAATCGCACGCCATCACACCGTTGGCCGCCAGATCGGTCAGCGCCAGCACGCCTTCGTCGATCGTCACCTCGAGGTGGTCGACCATGCGGCCGGCGTAGTCGCCGAGGGTCTCCTCGGCGCTGTAGACCGCATGATTTTCCAGGTAGCGGACGAACGCAAGCGGAGGCACGCCTGCGATGACCAAGCAGCACGTAACGACAACCAGCTTGATCGCTTTTTTATTCACCACGATATGCGCCCCGAGCGAGGCGCAATGATGGTTGACGCCAGTTAAGGGCGACTTAAGGCCAACTGACGTGAAAACGGGCCGGACGGGCTATTTTCTGGCGGCATCCATCGCATCGAGAAGCTTAACGATGCGCAAGAACCGAAAGAACGAATTGATCATCGCGAAGGCGAACCCTTTTCGCCCGCCCGTAATATGGCGGCGAAAAATGTAATACTTCACGAATGCCAGCGGAAACTCGAAAGGCAGCCGCAGCGTCAGCGCCAGACGGCTCTGCTTCTTGATGCTCTTGGCCTGCAGATCGCTGTAGGAATTCAGCTTCTCGACCAGGAACCCGAACGACCGGTACGAATAGTGCCAGGCGTCTCCGCGCAACTGGATCGGCTTCACGTCGCCGGTCTGCACGGTGTCGTGCACCAGACTGTCGGCGAAACGGCCGAAACGCCGGTCGTAGAGCCGGACGTAGTTATGGTAGTCGGCCCACAACCGCGGCCGCGTGTCGCCGGGATACACCAGCCGCAACCGGAACCGGTAGAACGGATGCGGCGGAGGACCGTCCTCGAACAGCGCCTTGATCTCCCGGATCAGCGCCTCCGACATCACCTCGTCGGCGTCGAGGTTGAGCACCCAGTCATTGCGGCACTGATCCTCACCGTAACGCTTCTGCGGTCCGAAGCCCGGCCAGTCGTGATGGATAACGCGCGCGCCGAGATTCGCGGCGAGGTCCTGGGTACCGTCCGTCGAGCCGGAATCGACGACCACGACCTCGTCGACCCAGCCGACGACGCTCTCGATCACCGGCCCGATACGATCCGCCTCGTTGACCGCGATGATGAAGCAGGACAGCGGCAGGCGGCGATCGTTCGTTACAGACATGGGGACACGCTGGCGATCCGGCTTCAGACCTGCTGGGCCTCGGCGACGGCGATGGCCGTCATGTTCACCACGCCGCGCGCGGTTACCGACGGGGTGAGGATATGCGCCGGTTTCGCAGTTCCGATCAGGATCGGCCCGACCGGCAACGCGTCGGCCAGCCCCTTGATCAGCTGATAGGCGATGTTGGCGGCATCGAGGTTCGGCATGATGAAGACGTTGGCCCCGCCCTTCAGGCGGGAGCCCGGGAAGATGCGCTCACGCAGGGCCTGGTCGAGCGCGACGTCGCCCTGCATCTCGCCTTCGACCTCGAAGTCGACGTTGTCCTGTTGCAGCAGCTCGAGCGCGCGCCGCATCTTGCGCGCGTTCGGCGTGTCGGCGGCACCGAAATTGGCGTAGGACAGCAGCGCCATGTGCGGCTCGATGCCGAGAAGGCGGATATAAGTCGCGGCCAGACGCGCCGTATCCGCAATCTCCTCCGCGGTCGGGTCGTAGCTCACATAGGTGTCGGCGATGAAGTAGATGCCCTTGGGCAGGATCACCAGGCTCAGAGCCGAGACGTCGTCGACCCCCTCCGCCAGCCCGACGATGTCGCGAATCCAGCGCGTGTGACGCTCGTAGCGGCCCTCGAGCCCGCAGATCATCGCGTCGGCCTCGCCGCGATGGACGGCAAGCGCGGCGATGACCGTGGCATTGGTGCGCACCAGCGTGCGGGCGTGATCGAGCGGCACCCCCTTGCGACCGGTCAGGTTCACCAGCGCGTCGACATAGTCGCGATAGCGCGGATCGTCCTCCGGATTGATGATCTCGAAGTCCTTGCCGGGACGGATCGACAGCCCGAAGCGCTCGAGCCGGCTCTCGACCACGTGCGGCCGGCCGATCAGGATCGGGGTGGCGATGCCCTCCTCGATCGCGACCTGGGCCGCGCGCAGGATGCGCTCGTCCTCGCCCTCCGCGTAGATTACCCGTTTCGGATTGGCCTTGGCCTTCACGAAGATCGGCTTCATCACGAAGCCCGAGCGGAACACGAAGCGGTTCAGGCGCTCGTTGTAGGCCTCGAAATCCTCGATCGGCCGGGTGGCCACACCGCTCTCCATGGCGGCGCGCGCGACCGCAGGGGCGATGCGCAGGATCAGGCGCGGATCGAACGGATTGGGGATCAGGTTGTCGGCGCCGAACAGCCGGGCCTCGCCGCCCATCGCCTTGGCGGCGATGTCCGAAGACGGCTCGTGCGCGAGATCGGCGATCGCCTTGACCGCGGCGAGCTTCATCCGTTCGTTGATGGCGGTTGCCCCGACATCCAGCGCCCCGCGGAAGATGAAGGGGAAACACAGGACGTTGTTGACCTGGTTGGGATAGTCGGAGCGTCCGGTGCACACCATGGCGTCCGGCCGCGCCTCCAGCGCCGCCTCGGGCATGATCTCCGGCACCGGGTTGGCGAGCGCCATGATCAGCGGCTTGTCCGCCATCCGCTTGACCATCTCGGGCTTGAGAACGCCCCCCACCGACAGGCCCAGGAAGATATCGGCGCCGTCGATGACGTCGGCGAGCGTGCGCGCGTCGGTCGCCTGGGCGAACTTCGCCTTCCACTGGTCCATGCTGGTCGACCGGCCCTCGTAGACCACGCCATCGATGTCGCAGACCCAGATGTTCTCCCGGCGCACGCCGGATTCGACCATGAGATTGAGGCAGGCGAGCGCCGCGGCCCCGGCGCCGGAGGCGACAACCTTGACCTGATCGGCAGACTTGCCGGCCAGCTTCAGGGCATTGCGGACGGCCGCACTGACGATGATCGCGGTGCCGTGCTGGTCGTCGTGGAAGACGGGAATGTTCATGGTCTCGCGCAGCCGCGCCTCGACCTCGAAGCACTCCGGCGCCTTGATGTCCTCGAGGTTGATGCCGCCGAAGGTCGGCTCCAGCGCCGAGATGACATCGACCATGCGGTCGACGGTATTGGCGTCGATCTCGATGTCGAAGACGTCGATGCCGGCGAACTTCTTGAACAGGACCGCCTTGCCTTCCATCACCGGCTTGGACGCCAGCGGCCCGATCGCGCCAAGCCCCAGGACCGCCGTGCCGTTGGAAACGACCGCGACCAGGTTGCTGCGGGCGGTCAGATTGGCGGCCTCGGCGGGATCGTCGGCGATCGCCTCGCAGGCGACCGCCACACCCGGCGAATAGGCGAGCGCGAGGTCGCGGGCATTGCCCAGCGGCTTGGTGGCCCGGATCTCCAGTTTTCCGGGTTTGGGATGGCGGTGGTAGACCAGCGCCCCCCTACGCAATTCGTCGGACAGATCGGCCAAGGTCTCGTTCTCCCGCTTCCGCTTGCCCAGTTTCAACCGCGATGGCGTTGGCTACAGCGCACCGAACCACGGACGATCGGCTGTTAGCCTTGCGCCCTGTCGTCAGCTCTTCGGCGGCGGAGCAAGACGAATATGCAATTCGCGAAGCTGCTGGTTGGTGACCTCCGAGGGCGCCCCCATCATCAGGTCCTGCGCCTGCTGGTTCATCGGGAACATGACGACTTCCCGCAGGTTCTCCTCGCCGCAGAGCAGCATGACGATACGGTCGACGCCGGGTGCGATGCCGCCATGCGGCGGGGCGCCGTACTGAAGCGCGCGCAGCATGCCGCCGAACTTCTCCTGCAGCACTTCCTCGCCGTACCCGGCGATTTCGAAGGCCTTGCGCATGATCTCGGGCTTGTGGTTCCGGATCGCGCCGGAGGACAGTTCCACGCCGTTGCAGACCACGTCGTACTGGTAGGCGAGCACCTGCAGGGGATCGAGCGCTTCCAGCGCGCCGAGCTCGCCCTGCGGCATCGAGAACGGGTTATGGGAGAAGTCTACCCTCTTCTCCTCCTCGTTCCACTCGAACATCGGGAAATCGACGATCCAGCAGAACTCGAAGCGATCCTCGTCGATCAGCTTCAGGTCCTCGCCGACCTTCTTGCGCGCGCGGCCGGCGAAATCGGCGAAATTGCGCGGAATTCCGGCCGCGAAGAACACGGCGTCGCCATCGGCAAGGTCGAGCTGCTGGCGGATCGCCTCGCACCGTTCCGGGCCGATGTTCTTGGCGATCGGACCGGCGCCCTCGCCGTCGCGGAACATGATGTAGCCGAGACCGGGCTGCCCCTCGGACTGCGCCCAGGCGTTCATCCGGTCGCAGAAGGCGCGGCTGCCGCCGCCCTTCGCCGGAATGGCCCAGACCCGGCAGTGGTTCTTGTAGAAATGCTCGCGGTCGTACTCCTCGACGTGATCGAGGCTGGCGTAGTCCTTGAGCTGCTCGGCGAAGATGCGGAACCCGGACCCGTAGAAGTGCTTCGAGACGTCCTGCATGACGATCGGATTGCGCAGATCGGGCTTGTCGGTGCCGTATTTGCGCATGGCTTCCCACCACGGGATGCGCGGGAACTCGCCGGTCACGTGCTTGTCGCCGCCGAATTCCTCGAAGACGCCGCGCAACACCGGCTCGACGGCGGCGAACACATCGTCCTGGGTGACGAAGCTCATCTCGATGTCGAGCTGATAGAACTCGCCGGGAGAGCGGTCGGCGCGCGCGTCCTCGTCGCGAAAACAGGGCGCGATCTGGAAATAGCGGTCGAAGCCGGCGATCATGGTGAGCTGCTTGAACTGTTGCGGCGCCTGCGGCAGGGCGTAGAACTTGCCCGGATGCACGCGCGAGGGCACCAGATAGTCACGGGCGCCCTCGGGGCTCGACGCGGTCAGGATCGGCGTCTGGAACTCGATGAAGCCCTGATCGGTCATGCGCCGGCGCAGCGACGAGATGATCTGCGCGCGCTTGACGATGTTGTTGTGCAGCTTCTCGCGACGCAGGTCGAGGAAGCGGTATTTGAGGCGGGTCTCTTCCGGGTAGTCCGGCTCGCCGAAGACCGGCAGCGGCAGCTCCGCGGCCGCGCCAAGCACCTCGATCTCGGAGATGAACATCTCGATCGCGCCGGTCGGCAGCCCCGGATTGACGGTCTCTTCCGGCCGGTGCCGGACTTTGCCGTCGATGCGCACGACCCACTCGGCGCGCAACATCTCGGCATCGGCGAAAGCCGGCGAATCCGGGTCCGCGACGCACTGGGTTATGCCGTGGTGGTCCCGCAGATCGATGAACAGGAGACCGCCGTGATCGCGAACGCGATGCACCCAGCCCGACAGGCGCGCGGTCGTGTCGACATCGGCTTCGCGCAGTGCGCCACAGGTATGGGTACGATAGGCGTGCATTTCGTCCTCGCGGGTCGCGGATAACGGGGTGGAAATCGAGGCGGAGAGGCGCATAGGGTCAGGGGAATGTCAATACCGGGTGCGGGATCGGCAGGCTCTGCTATAACGCGAACAGATGACTCCGCTACGCCCGCTCGCCCCTCTGCTTCTCACCGCCGGAATACTGCTCGCCGGAAACGGCGTGCAAGGCACGATGATCGCCCTGCGCGGATCGATCGCCGGTTTCGATCCCTGGCTGATCGGTTTGATGGGAACAAGCTATTTCGGCGGTTTCATCGTCGCCTGCGTGTATGCGCCGCGTCTGGTCGAGGCGGTCGGGCATATCCGCACCTTCGCCGCCCTCGCTGCGATCGCATCGGCGGGCACGCTGGCGCTGGTGCTCATCGTCGACGCCTGGGCATGGATCGTGCTGCGATTCGCCATGGGCTTCTGCTTCTCCGGTCTGTTCACCGTCATGGAGAGCTGGCTGAACGCCAGCGCCGAGAAGACGGACCGCGCCCGGGTCCTGAGCATCTACCGGTTGATCGATCTGGGCGCCGTCACGGGGGCGCAGTACCTGATCCCGGCGTTCGGGGCAGGCGGCTTCGAGCTGTTCGCCATCGTGGCGATGTTCTTTGCCCTCTCCCTCGTCCCCGTGGCGGTCGCGGACCGGACACTGCCGGCGCCACCCGAGGCGTTCCGCTTCGACCTGCGCACGGTATGGCGGATCTCGCCGCTCGCCAGCATCGGCTGCGTGACGATCGGGATGACCAATTCGTCCTTCCGGCTGATCGGTCCCCTCTACGCCCAGGACATGGGGCTCGACGTCGCCCAGATCGCCACCTTCATGGGCGCCGGAATCGTCGGTGGCGCGGCCCTGCAGATGCCGCTCGGCATATTCTCCGACAAGCTGGACCGGCGCTGGACGCTACTCGCCGCCACGACGGGCGCGGTTCTCGCCGGCATTTACCTGACGACCGCGCAGGTCGGCGCGGCGTGGCAGCTCTATCTCGGAATCTTCCTGTTCGGCGCCTTCGCGCTGCCGCTCTATTCCCTGTCGGCGGCGCACGCCAACGACCTCGCCGCGCCCGGGCAATACGTGCTGCTGGCGGCGGGGCTGACCTTCTTCTTCGCGATCGGAGCGATGGCCGGCCCCCTCTTCTCCTCCTGGGTCATGGAACAGTACGGCGCGGCCTCGCTGTTCGTATTCACCAGTATCGTGCACGGCAGTTTCGTCGTGGTCGCGCTGTGGCGCATTGCCGCCGGCCAGCGCATCCCACGGACCGCACGGACCCGGTTCGTCGCCCTGCTCAGAACCTCTCCGGCGATATTCCGTCTCGCCGAACGCACCGAAAAACGTCACACTCGGACGCCTCGTTCATAGGATTCTCATGGAACTGATCACCAAAACAAAAAAACTCGCCAAAGCCTGCGAAGAAATGGCGAAACACGATTTCGTCGCCGTCGACACCGAATTCATGCGGGACGTCACGTTCTGGCCGCGGCTCTGCCTTATTCAGCTCGGCTCGCCCGACGGCCAGGTGGCCCTGATCGACACGCTGTCGTCCGAACTCGACCTGAAGCCGTTCTTCGACCTGATGGCCGACGAGTCGGTGGTGAAGGTCTTCCACGCCGCCCGCCAGGACGTCGAGATAGTTCATCACCTTGGCGGCCTGATACCGCATCCGCTGTTCGACACACAGGTTGCCGCCGCCGTGTGCGGACACGGCGAATCGGTCGGCTACGAGGCGCTGGTCCGGGAAATCGCGAATGCGTCGATCGACAAGAGCCATCGGTTCACCGACTGGTCGCGGCGTCCGCTGAGCGAAGCCCAGCTCACCTACGCGGCCGCTGACGTCATCCACCTCGTCCCGATCTACGAGAAACTGCAGGAAGAGGTCGACCGGGTCGGCCGGCGCGAATGGATCCGCGAGGAAATGGACATCCTGACCTCGCCGGAAACCTACAGCACCGATCCGGCGCAGGCCTGGAAACGCCTGAAGCTAAAGGTGCGCAAGCCGCGCGACTTCGCTGTCCTCATGGCAATCGCGGAATGGCGGGAGAAGGAAGCGCAGACCCGCGACGTGCCGCGCGGGCGGGTGCTGAAGGACGACGCACTGTACGAGATCGCCCTGCATCCCCCGGAGAGCGAAGCCGCCCTCGCCCGACTGCGGGCGGTCCCGAAAGGCTACGAGCGTTCCGCCGGCGGACGAACGATCCTCAAGACCGTCCAGGAGATCCGCAAGCTTCCCGCGGAAGACCTCCCCGCCCTGCCCCGCAATGACGGACCGCAGCGGGTATCCGGCCCGGTGTCGGATCTGCTCAAGGTCCTGCTCAAAGGCGTTGCCGCGCAGAACAAGGTCGCTGCGCGCCTGGTCGCCACCAGCGACGATATCGAGGCCATCGCCGCCGACGACGAGGCCGACGTGCCCGCGCTCAAGGGCTGGCGTCGCGAGATCTTCGGCGAGAGCGCGCTGGCGCTGAAACGCGGGGAGCTCTCCGTCGCAGTCGATGGGCATCGGCTGACATTCGAGCCGCGCGACGCGCCCCCGCCACGGCCGAAATCCGCGCGCCGGCGCAAGCCGCGCGGAAAGGGCAAGAGCCCGGACGATACCGAGAGCTGACGGACCTCAGCCGGCGACGATCTCGGCGCGCCGGCCGATCAGCTTGGCGAGTTGCTTGAGCCGGGTCAGGACCCGCGGCCCGTTCAGCGCGGCAAGGTCTCCCGGCAGATGCAGGGTCACGGTCCCGTGCTCGACGGCAAGTTCCGCCTTGTCGATGACGCCCGGCATGGCGCCGCTGATCAGGTAGGCGACACGCAGTGCGGCGGCGAGGATGCGGGCGCGGTCGATCATGCGCGCCGTGGCGAGTTCGCGGATCCGCGGGCTGACATGCTCGTCCGACAGTCCCGAGTGCCGGTAGTAGACCGCGAGCGCCATGTAGGCCCGGCCGGGATGATCGATCCCGGCAAAGGACGCATAGGCGATGATATTGAGGCTGTGTCCGCCCCGATAATCGGGGTGCGAGCGCCAGCCGATATCGGCGAGCAGGCACGCGGCGTGGCGAAGACGCCGCTCCTCCTCCGTCTCCTCGAGGCCGCTCGACACCATGAACTGGTCGGTCCAGTAGCAAAGCTCGCGGGCGAAACGCGGCGAGCGGGATCGCAGATATCCGAGTTCCGCACAGGCCGCGAGCAACGGATCGGTCTGACGCGTCTCGTCATCGAGCAGGGTATAGAGCAGGCCCTCGCGGACACCGAGCGCGGAGGAGATGATGCACTTCGGCTCGCCGCGCCTGAGGATGTGCTCCAGCACCATCGCGCCGTAGGGCAGCAGCTCGCGGCGGGCGGACGATACGGCATCGATGGAGTCCAGAGACGCGGGCTTCACACGGCGGACAAGCTTGACGAACTCCAGCGCCTCGGCGGCGTCGAGTTCGTAGCCGTGCATGACATGGAGCGGATAGCCGGTCTGGGCCATGTGCAGCCGCGCCAGGGCGCGGAACGTGCCACCGATCGCGTAGAACGCGCGTCCCTTGCAGCGCGTTACGATTTCCGATCCGTCGATCGCATCGACGACGATCTTCTCCGCCTTCTTCATCGAGCGGCCGGCCAGATCGCGCAGGCGCAGGCCACCAAGCGGCAGGGTTTCGCCGTTCCCGACGGTTTGCCCTTTCACGTCGACGACCTCCAGGCTGCCGCCGCCGAGGTCGCCGGCGATGCCATCCGGATCATGAATGCCCGCGATCACACCATGGGCGGAGAACTCGGCTTCCTGCGCACCGGTCAGAACGGAGACGGGCGCACCGAAGATCTCCTCGACCCGGCTGACGAACGCCTCGCCGTTCTTTGCTTCGCGCACGGCGGCCGTGGCGATCACATGGACCGACGCCGCACCGATCTGCCGACTCAAGGCATGGAAGCGGCAAAGCGACTGCAGCGCCAGTTCGACGGCCGCGTCGTCGAGGACGCCCTTCGAGGCGACTTGGCGACCCAGGCCGCACAGGACCTTCTCGTTGAAAATCGGCGTGGGCGAGCGCGTCAGCCCCTCGTAGACGACGAGACGAACGGAGTTGGAGCCGACGTCGACGACCGCCACCGGCTCCAGATACTGAAGCCGGCTCGGTGCCTCGTTCAGCGCGATGGCGGCTTCAGGCGTCAGGGGGCGCGCCGCCGATCGGCTTCGGGGGATGCTGCTGGAGAGACTTACCACGTCCCGACAGGCTCGGATTGGTCATGAAGTAATGATGGACGTTGAACGGCGCCTCATCGGTTTCGGGGATGATGCGGACCGAATCGCCATCCGGCAAGAGCTGCCAACTTTGCTGATTGTCCTCGAGACAGGCAACCATGATCTGGTCCAGCACCTGAGCGTGGACCGTCGGATTGGTGATCGGCGCCAGCGCCTCCACGCGGCGGTTGAGGTTGCGCGGCATCCAGTCGGCGGAGCTGATGTAGACGAGCGCCTGCGCGGACGGCAGCGCCTGGCCGTTGCCGAACGCGCAGATGCGCGAATGCTCTAGGAACCGGCCGACAATGCTTTTCACGCGAATATTGTCCGACAGGCCGGGAATTCCGGGCCTGAGACAGCAGATGCCGCGGATGATGAGATCGACCTGAACGCCGCCCCGACTGGCACGATAGAGCGCGTCGATCACGTCGGGATCGACGAGCGAATTCATCTTCGCCCAGATCGCCGCCGGCCGTCCCGCGGCTGCGTGGGCGATTTCCTCGTCGATCCGCTTCAGGATCGTCTTCTTGAGCGTGTACGGCGATACGGCCATCATCTCGAGCCCCTGCGGCTCGGCGTATCCGGTGATGAAATTGAAGATCCGCACGACGTCGCGGGTGATCGTCGGATCGACGGTAAAGAAGGACAGGTCCGTGTAGATGCGCGCGGTCACCGGGTGGTAGTTGCCGGTGCCGATATGCACGTAGGACGCCAGTTGCCCCGACTCGCGACGTACGACCAGGGACAGCTTGGCGTGGGTCTTCAACTCGACGAAGCCGTAGACCACCTGCACGCCCGCGCGCTCCAGATCCCGCGCCCAGCGGATGTTCGCCTCCTCGTCGAAGCGCGCCTTGAGCTCGACCACGGCCGTTACCGACTTGCCGGATTCGGCCGCGTCGGCCAACGCGCGGACGATCGGTGAATCGTTGCTCGTGCGGTACAGCGTCTGCTTGATGGCGACCACGTCGGGATCGGCGGCGGCCTGACGCAGGAACTGCAGCACCACATCGAAGGACTCGTAGGGGTGGTGGACGATCAGGTCTTTCTTCCGGATCGCCGCGAAGCAGTCGCCACCGTGATCGCGGATGCGTTCGGGGAAACGGGCCGTATAGGGCGGAAACTTCAGCTCCGGCCGCTCGACGGAAACGAGTTGCGAAAATTCGCTCAAGGCCAGCACGCCGTCCACGACCTGCGTCGCGTCTTCGCCGACACCGAGCTCCCGGGCGACGAACGCGCGCAACGCTTCCGGCATTCCCGTTTCGAACTCCAGCCGGATCACCGTACCGCGCCGGCGACGCTTCAGCGCGCTTTCGAAGAAGCGGACGAGATCCTCCGCCTCTTCCTCGAGCTCGATATCGCTGTCGCGGATCACCCGGAACGCGCCGTCGCCGATCACCTTGTAGCCCGGGAAAAGGCGTCCGGTGAACAGCTCGATGAGGCTTTCGAGCCGGATGAACCGGTTCGTGGAATTTCCGTCCTCATCGCGCCCTTCGGTCAACGGGACGAAGCGCTCGATCTTGTTGGGAATGCGCACGAGCGCGCGCATCGCCCGGCCATCCTCGATCCGCTGCAGTTCGAGCGCGACCGTGAATCCGAGATTAGGAATGAACGGAAACGGATGCGCCGGATCGATCGACAGCGGCGTCAGCACCGGAAAAATGTAGTCGAGGAAGTACTGTTCCAGTTGCTCGCGATCGACGGCGGTCACCTGATCGGCCTCGATCACGACGACACCGACATCGACCAGTTCGCGGCGCAACGTCGTCAGCGTCCGCTGCTGGTCCTCCGTCAGATCGCGGACGGCCTCGCCGATCTTCGCCAGTTGCTGGCGCGGCGTCAGCCCGTCCTGGCTGGGGGTCGTGATGCCTTCCCGCTCCTGCCCCTTCAGGCCGGCGACGCGGACCATGAAGAACTCGTCGAGGTTGTTCGCCGAAATGGACAGGAAACGCAGGCGTTCCAGCAACGGATGGCCGGGATTGTCGGCTTCTTCGAGCACCCGGCGGTTGAACCCGAGCCACGACAGCTCGCGATTGATGAAACGATCCGGCGACGCCATCCAGTCCTCAAAGGACTGTATCGGGGCCACCGGCTCGGCCACCTCGTTTGCTTCAGCGATTCTCAAATACGGTTCCATGGTCACTTTTTCGCTCATCAACGCAGCAACTTAATCGCGCTTTGTGAACATTCATTGATGACCCGATCAGCCCGTCTCCCCCTCGTCCTCGTTCAGAATACGCGCTGCGAGCGCCCGGGTCACGGGGCGCTTTTCCTCGATCGCCGCCCGGTCGAGCCGGGCAACGATGTCGCGGACCGCGGCAAAGCTCCGTTCCACACGCGGCGCCAGGTAGCGCAACACCGATACGTCGACGCTTAGCTGCCGGTCGGCGAACTGCTTCATCATCACCGCCAGCAGCAGCGAGTCGTCGGGCGCCTCAAGCCGGACGACCGGCAACCGGCTCAGCCGGGACATCAGGTCGGACAGGCCGATCCCCCACGCGCGCGGCTCGGTTCGCGCGGTCAGAAGTATGTCCGCCCCCGATCGTTCGACGGCATTGAAGAGGTGGAACATCGCGGTCTCGTCCAGCCCCGGACCGCAATCCTCGATGATCACCGCCCCCGCGCCGGCCATCAGTGCCTGCGGATCGCCCGCCACGTCACGGACCGACAGGGTTCGCGCGCCCGACAGCTGCCGCCAGACGGAGACCAGATGGCTCTTTCCGCTTCCTTCCGGCCCGACCAGAACAAGGCCCGAATGCGGCCAATCCGGCCAGGAATCGATCGCGGCCACGGCGGCGGCGTTCGAGTCCGACACCAGGAAGTCTTCCCGGCCGAGCGCTTCGCGATGCGGCAGGTCCAGAGCGAGTTGACGGCCGGCAGTCATGATCGAGGCGCGTCGCTGTCCGATCCGGTGTAAAAGCGGCTATCGAGATATTGCCGGAGCCCGAAACGGGCCAGCACGCCCACGGCGGCAGCAAGGGGCACGGCGATCAGCATACCGACGAAGCCGAACAGATAGCCGAAGGCGAACAGGGCGAACATGAGCCAGACCGGGTGCAGCCCGACATGGCCGCCGACCAGCTTCGGCTGCAGGACATTGCCTTCGAGAAACTGTCCGACGAAGAACACCACGGCGACGGCGGCGATCATGAGCCAGTCGGGCCAGAACTGGACCGAGGCGACGCCGATCGAGACCAGGAACCCGGCGATAGAGCCGACATAGGGAATGAAGCTGATCAGGCCCGCCCCGAGCCCGATCAGGAGACCGAAATTCAACCCGACGAGCGACAGCCCGGCCGCGTAGAAGATGCCGAGCGTCAGGCAGACGAGGCCCTGGCCGCGGACGAATCCGGCAAGGGCTTCGTCGATCTGCCGGGCCAGCGACCGGATGGTCTCGGCGTGGTCGCGCGGTAGCCAGCTATCGATCCGGGCGATCATCCGGTCCCAGTCGTTGAGCAGATAGAAGGCAACGACGGGCGTCACGGTCAGCAGTGCAACCAGATTGACGAGCGCCAGACCGCCGGAGAGCAGCGACTGAAGCAGCTGGCCGAACCAACCCGCCACCTGACCGACGATGCCGGAGTTGGAGATCGGCGAGGCCCCCTCGGGTCCGTTCATGCCCAACAGATCACGCACCCAGCTCATCTGCAGCCAGCTCTGGCTGACATCCCGGAACACCTGCTGCAGCTTGTGCGCGTAGTCCGGCAACCGCTCGGCGAACTGAGCGACTTGATGAGAAAGAACCGGAACCAGGGCAATCAGCACGACCAGGAAGACGAGCGCGAACACCACGAGAATCACGACCGTCGCGACCAGGCGGCTGAGGCCCAGTTTCTCCAGCCGGTCGGCCAGCGGATCCAGCGCATAGGCGAGCGCCATGCCGGCGACGAAAGGCAACAGCACCGGGCTCAGCACATAGAGCGCGAGGATGAATGCCGCCAGCCCGGCGGTCCAGAACAACGCCTGCTTCTGGAAGGTCATGTCAGGCCCCCTGCCTCACGGTTTGTCGGGCGTGCCCGGCCCCTCGCCCATCGCCATATGGCGCAGCCATTCGACGAGATAGGCCGCAGCCGACAATACGGTAAGCCCCGCGACCAGCAACACCAGCCACTCGCGAAGATCGCGCATATGCAATCCGAACCCCAGATCGGCAAGCACGACGGCCGCCAGCAGGATCTGCCCGGCGGTGTTGGCCTTGCTGATCATCAATGGCGCCATGGCGACCGGACGCGCCAGCATCCACGACAGCATGACGGCGACGATGATGAACACGTCGCGGCTCACGACCAGGAAGACCAGCCAGATCGGCATCTCGCCGAAAATGCCGAGCGAAACGTAGATCGAGACGAGAAGGGCCTTGTCGGCGAGCGGGTCGAGATAGGCGCCGAGCTCGGTCTCGGCCTTGAACCGCTTGGCAATGAAGCCGTCGACCGCATCCGAGATGCCGGCGACGACGAACAGCCAGAACGCGACCAGCGGCTGCCCGGTGACGATCAGATACACCACGGCCGGGACGAGCAACAGCCGGCAGATCGTGATGAAATTCGGAAGGCTCAAGTCGGCACCGGGACGATGGATTCGGTAAACGCCCTGAGCCTCAGAGGTCGGGCCCGGCGTTTCATCCTGGTGCAGTTAAGCGACGCGACGACAAAGCTCAATAGCGCGCTTCAATAGGCTTGCAGAAGCCAGGTCCCGCCGGCCTCGAACAGATCGAGCCCCTCCCGGGCCAGACGTTGCGGCAGATCGGCAGACCTTCCGGTGAACCAGATCACGATGTTGGCGTCGCTGCCGCCGATACTCTCGACCGCGAGCCCGTTCACCGCGCCGCTCGCCTCGAGGCGACTTTTCAAGACCTCCCAGTCCTCCGGGCCGCCCGTCAGCAGGGCGCGCACGGGAAGACTGCTGCCGAGTGCGAGCCCGATGGTGCCCGAGCCCATGGCGACGTCTTTCCAGCGTTCGGCCAGGATGTTGCCGACCCGGACGGCGGCGGCGTCCAGTCCGCCCGATAGAACCTCCGCCGTGACGTTGATCGGGCCGGCCGCGTCCTCGCCGCTCAGGCTCAAGAGCATTCCCTCGCCGTCCGAGGCGCGATCGAGCCGGACGATCACGGCCGAATGCGTGTGATAGCGCACGCGGAACTGGCCGAGCGTCAGGAAATCGCCTTCAAGCAGGCGATCGCGGCGCGCTGCCTTGTCCTCGACGGTATTGCCCGGAAGACGGACCGGCGTCAGGCGCTCCTCCATGTCGAGTGCGCCGAGGGCGCCGGCCCAGTCCGCCGCGTCGTCCCACCAGCGCTCCTCACCGTCTTCGACAACGATCGGGATCAGCAGAACAGTCGGCGCCGGTCGGTCGACGACCGCGATGCCGCGTCTGGCGAGGAAGCCACGTACCAGCATTGGCGAATAGACCATCTTGTAGGTGGCCGAATAACCGGTCGTGCCGACCTGTTCGCTGGCATTCTCGTAACTCGACAACAGCTGTTCGGCTGTTTCCGGCGATATTTCCGGCGGGGTTCCGCTCGCTGCGACCCGGCGCAGGACGTGCATGCCCGACATCACGAGCGCGTCGTCGAGCGCCGCTGCCTTGGCGGCTACCGCATCGGAAGCGACGGCGGAAACGGCAATGTCGTCGACCACATAGGGATCGAACCGATCGGCGAAATCGATCGCGATAGCGGGGACGGCCCAAAGCAGCCCGGCCAGCAGCGCCAGCCAGGCCAGGCCCGTCGCTTTCGAATCGCCGCGTACTCCCATGATCACAGTCCGGCCTATTCACGCACCGCATGCAAGCGCGCAACGGGCTGTTGACACAGGGCACCGCACGCTTGCCTTTCCCATCGGGTTTGTTTGTATGGCGCAAACGCGAAGGAGGTCCGATTGAGCGGACAGGATGCAAAGGCCGGAGGCGGCGTCAGCTATGCCGATGCCGGGGTCGATATCGGGCGCGGCAATGCGTTCGTCGACGCCATCAAGCCGCTGGTGAAGTCGACGGTTCGCGCCGGTGCCGACGCGGAAATCGGCGGATTCGGCGGCCTTTTCGATCTGAAAGCGGCCGGTTTCAGCGATCCACTGCTGGTCGCCGCCAATGACGGGGTCGGCACCAAGGTCAAGATCGCCGTCGAGACCGGCATCCACGACACGGTCGGGATCGATCTCGTCGCCATGTGCGTCAACGATCTCGTCGTGCAGGGCGCCGAGCCCCTGTTCTTCCTCGACTATTACGCCGCGGGCAAGCTCGAACCCGATGTCGGCTACGGCATCGTCAAGGGCATCGCCGAAGGCTGCCGGCAGGCGGGCTGCGCGCTGATCGGCGGCGAAACGGCGGAGATGCCCGGTCTCTACGCCAAGGGCGATTACGACCTCGCCGGCTTCTCGGTCGGCGCGGTGGAACGCGACCAGCTGCTGCCGCGCGGCGATGTCGCGGACGGCGACGTGCTGCTGGCGCTGGCCTCCTCCGGGGTTCATTCGAACGGCTTCTCGCTGGTTCGCAAGATCGTCGCCGATGCCGGGCTGGCATGGTCCGATCCCGCGCCGTTCGCCACGGACAACGCATTGGGCGCCGCCCTGCTGGCGCCGACCCACATCTATGTCCGCCAGGTACTTCAGGCGATCCGCGAGACCGGAGCGGTCAAGGCGCTCGCGCACATCACCGGCGGCGGACTGACCGAGAACCTGCCGCGCGTGCTTCCGGAAACGCTCGTCGCCGAAATCGAACTGGAGAGTTTCGCGTTGCCACCGGTATTCCGTTGGCTTGCCGAAACGGCCTCGATCGAGGAAGCCGAGATGCTGCGTACCTTCAACTGCGGCGTCGGCATGGTGGTCGTGGTTGAGAACGGCAAGGCCGAGGCGGTGGAGACCCTACTGCGCGACCTCGGCGAGACGGTCTGGCGGCTCGGTCGCCTCGCCGCCGGCGACGGACCCGCGGTCCGCTATGCCGGGAGCCTTTCCCGGTGAGCGAACGGATGCGGGTTGCAGTTCTGATTTCCGGGCGCGGCAGCAACATGGCCGCGCTGATCGAGGCGTGCCGCAGGTCCGACTTCCCCGCCGAGATCGTCCTCGTCATCTCGAACAAGCCCGACGCCAAGGGACTGGAAACCGCTGCCGCTGCAGGCATCGCCACGAAGGTGATCGATTTCCGGGGTAAAGGCAGCCGCCAGGCGTTCGAGGACGCCGCGACTGAAGCGCTGGAAGATGCCGAAGTCGACCTGATCTGCCTTGCCGGCTTCATGCGGATCCTGAGCGCGGATTTCGTCGGGCGCTGGCGCGACCAAGTGATCAACATCCACCCGTCCCTGCTGCCGGCCTTCCCGGGCCTCGAAACGCACGAACGCGCCTTGCAGGCCGGCGTGCGCATCACCGGCTGCACGGTGCATTTCGTCCGTCCGGAAATGGACAACGGCCCGATCATCGCCCAGGTCGCTGTCCCCGTCTCGAACCGCGACACGGCGGACACGCTGGCCGCGCGCGTCCTGAGATACGAGCACCGGATCTATCCGCTGGCGCTGGAACTGATCGCCTCCGGGCGGGCAAGGCTTGTCGACGAACGGGTCATCGTCGACGGGGACATAGCCGAGCAGCCCGCGCTCGCGGTTCCGCCGCTAACCGACGCCCCGCGCTGACCGGCTCTACTTGCAGCCTTCCCAGGCGCTTTCCCAGCGGCTTTTGACGGCCGAGGTGGGCCTCTTCCACTTTGCGACGCCCTTCATTTCGTCCTGGTTCATTTCCTTGAGCACGCGGTTCGTCGCGCACTTGCAGGTGTTGACGTAGGTGCCGTACTGGCCGTGCTTGCCGCTTTCCTGCAGGACGCAATAGTCGATCAAGGCAAGGCGGGCGCCTTCTTCGGGCGGAACCTCGGGATCGCTCAGCGCGACCGCCTGATGTCCGGTCGCCACCAGCAGACCGCCGATCACCGTCAGACAATATCCAAAACGCAAAATCCCAGCACCGAACCGCATCATCCGGCCTCCCAGTCTGAAAAAACGCACCGTAGATCAGGTAACTTACCAGCCTGCCCCGCGCAGCCAAACATGGTTGTCGTGGAAAGCCGCGCCGCCATAGGGCGCAACCGGATCGGCTCCGGTCAAGGTGTTGATGCCCTTGCCATCCGGGAACGCCTCGTTCGGCCACACCCCTTCGGAGATCAGCACACCGCGGCGCACCCCGTCGAACAGGCGGGCATGAAGGCGAACCTCGCCGCGGCGATTGCCGATACGGACCCGATCGCCGTCCCCGACGCCCAGGGCGGCGGCGTCTTCGGGATGGATCATCACTTCCGGCCGGCCTTCGCGCTCGCGCGACGTCGGCGTCTCGTTGAACGTGGAGTTGAGAAACCGGCGCGCCGGCGAGGTCGCCAGCCGGAACGGGTGCTCGGAATCGGCTTCCTCGATCACCGTCCAATGATCGGGCAGTTCGGGCAGCGTCTGCCACGGCCCCATCGGACCGTCATTGGGCGCAACGATATGGGTCCAGTCGGGCGAGAACCGGAACTTGCCATCCGGATTGGCGAAGCCGTTCAGGTAGTGGGCGGTCTCGAAATCCGGCTGGATATCGCGCCAGCGATCGGCCTCCAGGTCGGCAAGCGTGCCATAGCCGGATGCCTTCAGCATCCAGTCGATATGCTCCCGCGCGCTCATGGCGAAGCCTTGATGCTCCGCGCCGACGCGACGCGCGATCTCGACATGGACGATATGGTTCTCGCGCGCCTCCCCCGGCGCCTCGACCAGCTTCGGGCCGAGCATCAGATACTGGTGGCCACCGCCCTTGTAGATGTCGTCGTGCTCCAGAAACATCGTCGCCGGCAGCACGACGTCGGCCATCTTCGCCGTCTCGGTCATGAATTGCTCGTGGACGCAGACGAACAGGTCGTCGCGGCCAAAGCCGCGTTTCACGCGCTCCTGTTCGGGCGCGACCGAGACGGGATTGGTATTCTGGATCAGCATCGCGGTGACCGGCGGGCCACCGTGCAGTGCGTCGGCGTCGCCGGTCAGGATCGCGCCGATGCGCGACTGGTCGAGCTTGCGAATGGTCGGATCGCGCAGGTCGGTGCCCTCGATCATCGACTTGTCGAGCTTGTAGATGGCGCCGTTGTTGTGGAACGCGCCGCCGCCTTCGTATTTCCAGGCGCCGGTGACCGCGGCGATGCAGGAAGCGGCGTGCATGTTGGCCGCGCCGTTGCGGCTGCGCGAGAAACCGTAGCCGAGACGCAGATACGTGCGCTTGGTCTCCCCGATCAGTTTGGCGAAGGCCTCGATCGTCTCTGCGGGGATGCCGGTGATCGCGGCCGCCCAGTCCGGCGTCCGGCTTTGCAGGTGCGCCTCGAGATCGCGCGGCCGGTCGGTATATGTCTCCAGATAGTCCCAATCCGCATAGCCATCCCGGAACAGGACGTGCATGACCGCGCAGGCGAGCGCGCCGTCGGTCCCCGGTTTCAGGAGCAGCGGGAGATCGGCCTGGCGCATCGTCTCGTTCATGTAGACGTCGACGACGGCGATCTTGGCGCCGCGGGTCTTGCGGGCCTTGGTCGCGTGGGTCATGACGTTGACCTGCGTCGAGACCGCGTTCGTGCCCCAGATCACCACGAAATCCGACTTCGCCATCTCGCGCGGATCGGGCCCGGCGAGCAGGCCCGTGCCGGCGATGAAACCGGTCCAGGCCATGTTGGTGCAGATCGTGTCGAACTGGCCGGCGTAGCCCTTGGCGTGACGCAGCCGGTGAATGCCGTCCCGCTGCACGAGGCCCATCGTGCCGGCGTAGTAATAGGGCCAGACCGACGTCGCGCCGTGCGTCCGTTCCGCTTCCAGGAATTTCTCGGCGACGATGTCGAGCGCGTCGTCCCACGAGATGCGCTCGAACGCGCCGCTGCCCTTCTCGCCCGTGCGGCGCAGCGGATGCAGAAGCCGGTCGGGATGATGAATGCGTTCGGCGTAGCGGGCAACCTTCTCGCAGACGACGCCGGCGGTGTAGTCGTTGTCGCGGGCGCCACGGACGCGGCCGATCGTCCGCGCGTCGATCAGTTCGACGTCGAGGGCACAGGTCGACGGGCAGTCATGCGGACAAGCGGAGTGGCCGATCCGCACATCGAGTGGCTTGTTCATCGGACGCCCCTCCTTCTCACCGGGTCTCGGGGGACGCGGAACGGTAATAGGCGGCCGGGCAAAAGAAAAGGCCGGCCAAACGGCCGGCCTCTCGCAATGACGAGCGAAGGCCCGCGCTAGCCGACGATTTCCTCGGCCTTGAAGCACTGGGCGATTTCGTTGGCGGCGTTCTCGACGCTGTCGGAGCCGTGCACCGAGTTGCGCTCGATGTTCTCGGCGAAGTCCTTGCGGATCGTGCCGTCGGCGGCGTCGGCCGGGTTGGTGGCGCCCATGACTTCGCGGTTCTTGGCAACGGCACCCTCGCCTTCCAGGACCTGGAGGACGATCGGACCGGAGGTCATGAAGGCAACCAGATCGTTGAAGAACGGACGCTCCTTGTGGACGGCGTAGAACGCCTCGGCATCGGCCTGCGACCACTTGGCGCGCTTCTGGGCGACAACCCGCAGGCCGGCGCTCTCCAGCTTGTCGATGATCTTACCGGTGATGTTCCGCGCCGTCGCGTCGGGCTTGATGATGGAAAGGGTGCGCTCGATCGCCATGTCGGCTCGACCTCGTTTGCTGATGGTGGGTTCGCTGAAGTTGAAAATGCCGGATACCGGCGGTCGCGCGGCTTATACCGGGCTCGCCGCGCCCTCGCAAGGCGCGACGATCGCGTCCCGCCGCCACCGGATCCCGTGCCGGTCCCGCTTTACCGCGACGTCAGTTTATGACAGCATTGCTTACCTAATAGGGAGGAAGCGCGGCCGTGAAATCGCATTTCGAGATGATGGCGGGCTATAACGGCTGGGCCAACGAGCGGCTCTACGACGCCGCCGCGGCGATGCCCGACGATCTGTACCGCAAGGAGCACGGGGCTTTCTTCGGGTCCGTCCACCGCACCCTGAACCATATCCTCGTGGGCGACCGCATCTGGATGGGGCGGTTCACGAGGACCGGTGGCGCGCCGACCCGGCTGGACGCGGTCCTGTTCGACGATTTCGAGGAACTGCGCATGGCCCGGCGCGCGGAGGACGACCGGATCCGCGCCTATATCAGCGGCCTGTCGGCAACGGATCTCGCGGGCCGGTTCCGCTATCGCACCATCACCAACCCGAGCGATATCGAACAGCCGCTATCGCCGGCGCTGACGCATTTCTTCAACCACCAGACCCACCACAGAGGCCAGATGCATTGCCTGCTGACGCAACTCGCAGGCGATGCCCCGTCCCTCGATCTGATCCTGTATCAGCGCGAAACGGGGATCGGTCTGGACTGAGGAACCGGGTAGAACCCGAAGCAGCTCTACTTGGCGTACTTGCCGCCGGTGCCCAGGGAAATGTGCACCTTTTCGCTGTGGATCACGTTTCCGTCCGGCGTCATGTAGACGAGGTTGAGGATATCGGCCTGGACCGGGTGCGGCACGACGAACTTCAACCAGTTGGCCTTTCCGTCGGGCGGACAGGACGACTGCTCCACCACCACGTCCACACGCGCGGCGCGAAGCGAGTCGGTGACACGCGGATAGGGCGGCGGATCGTTGAGCTTTGCGCTGACGAGGCTCAAGCAGGCCAGATTGCCCGGCAGGCGTGCCGAGACATGAACCGGCAGGCCACCACCAAACCTGTCCGGCGCGTCGACGCCGTAGCTGGTCGCGTAGGTCGCGCCCCAGAATGGCGGCCCCGCGATAGCGGATGCGGACGACATCGCGACCAGCGCGGTCGCGGCGAACAGGCTCCGGAGCCCGGGCATTTTTGAAAACGGCATATAAGCCCTCACAGTTTCGGCGAGCGCGACTATCGCACGACTCGGGCCCCGGGTGCGACGTCGGGGCCCTGATTTCGGTCTTTTGCGAGACTAAAATGTCGAGATTGAGATTTTCTCTATTTTCAGAATGCGACCGGTCGGATTGACGAAGAAGATCTGGATCAGCTCGGTGCTGGTCGGGCCGCCGACCGTCATAACCCTCTGGACGAGGCGGCTCTGGCCGCAGCCGCGCGGATTCGGGCCGATGACGATGGTGACGGGGATCGTCAGCGGTGCGACGGCCTGGCCGGGCGGTGCGCCGCGACGGGCATCGATCGCCGCCTGGCAAGTGTCGCGGGCCACATAGTTGGCTTCGAGACGTATCGCTCCGCCGTAATACCCCTTGTAGCGGGCGAAGCTGCCCGGGCCCTCGGCGAATGCCGTGCCTGGAAGAGCCAGGACGACGGCGAGCAGTGCGAGCGCAAGAATCCGCATGGCGAAAGCCTCCTTGAGTTCAACGCGCGCCCCGCCGCCGAAAACCATTAGATTAGTGGGCCGGCGGAACCGCTCCACCGGCCCGGTACGTCAAATCAGCGCGATCAGACGACTTGGGCCGCCCGTCGCTCCTACAATTTTCGGTGACCCCACGACAAGCGTGGCGCCGGTTGCGGGTATCGCGTCGAGATTGGCGATACATTCCATGCCCCAGCGACCGGATGGCAGCCAGGTGTAGTGGGTCTTGAAGTCCTTCGACGCGCCGTGGTCGAGCGACAGCGTATCGACCGCCATGCCGATGACGTTGCGATCCTTGATCATCATGTCCGCGGCCTCCGCGTGGAAACCGGGGAAGTGCATGACCCCGTCGCCATCGGCGTTGCGGAACATGTCGCTCTTCACGTGGGCGTCCCAGCCGGAGTTCATGGCGACGCAGCAGCCGTCCGGCAAATCGCCGTTGGCGCTCTCCCAGGCGGCGATGTCGTCGGGCGTCAACCGATAGTCCGGATCCTCCGCCGCCTTCGCCTTCACGTCGATGACCACGATCGGCACGACGAGCTTCTCGACTTCCACCTGATCGGCGGTCTGGCCGTCCTTGGAAAAATGGATCGGCGCGTCCATGTGGGTGCCGGTGTGCTCGTTGAGATGCCAGATGTTCAGATTGAAGCCGTCCTTGTCGAACTTGTAGACGTTCTCGATCTCAAGCTGAGGCTGACCAAAGAAGGTCGGGAAGTCTTCCGGCAGCGCATGGGTCAGGTCGACGACCTTGGAGAAGCTCGTCGGGGCGGCCCGCGCCGGCGCCACGGCCGCCGGCACCGCAGTCGCAGCCAGCGCGGCAGCTCCCACCCCCTTGAAGAAACCGCGACGGCTCAACTGATGCATTACCGCTTCATGACAGCCAGGTACGCACATAGTTCGCTCTCCCTCTTTTCGGTTCCCCGCTAACGCCGGCCCGCGCAGGGCCGGCCGGAAATGCTAGCACGAGCGGACCAAACGGCAGAATGACCAAAAGAGAGAGGCCCGGGGCCTTGCCGCGAGCCCCGGCAACCTGCAAATAGGCGCCATGCTTCAGATCACCGACCTCACCTACCGCATCGCCGGCCGCACGCTGTTGAACGGCGCCACCGTAACCCTGCCCACCGGCGCCCGGGCGGGTCTGGTCGGGCGCAACGGCACCGGCAAGACGACGCTGTTCCGACTTATCAAGGGCGAAGCCGTCGTGGAGTCGGGCTCGGTCGGGTTCCCGGCGAAAGCGCGGATCGGCACGGTGGAACAGGAAGCGCCGGCGGGCCCGACCTCGCTGATCGACTTCGTGCTGTCGGCCGACACCGAGCGCGCGCGCCTGATGGCGGAGGCGGACTCGACGCAGGACGGAGCGCGGATCGGCGAAATCCACGCGCGCCTGAGCGAGATCGACGCCTATTCGGCGGAGTCGCGGGCGGCCCGCATCCTATCGGGTCTTGGCTTCGACCAGGCCGCGCAGCAGCGCCCGCTGGAATCCTTTTCCGGCGGCTGGCGGATGCGGGTGGCGCTTGCTGCGGTGCTGTTCACCGAGCCCGACCTGCTGCTGCTGGACGAACCGACCAACTACCTCGATCTCGAAGGCACGCTTTGGCTCGAGAGCTATCTCGCCCGCTATCCGCACACGATGATCGTCATCAGCCATGACCGCGATCTGCTCAACACGGCCGTCGACACTATCGTTCACCTCGATCAGGGCAAACTCACCGTCTATCGCGGCACCTACGACCAGTTCGAACGGCAGCGGCGCGAGAAACAGGCACTCGCCGAAAAGTCGCGCAAGAAGCAGGACGAACAACGCAAGCACATGCAGGCCTTCGTAGACCGCTTCCGCTACAAGGCCTCGAAGGCGCGGCAGGCGCAGAGCCGCCTGAAGGCGCTGGCGAAGATGGAGCCGATCGAGGCGCTGGTCGACGGCACATTTCGCCCGTTCCACTTCCCCTCGCCCGAGAAACCGCTGGCCTCGCCCATCATCCAGCTCGACAGCGCGGCGGTGGGCTACGGAGGCAAGCCGGTCCTGCGGAATCTGAACCTCCGGCTCGATCACGACGACCGCATCGGGTTGCTGGGATCGAACGGAAACGGCAAGAGCACCTTGGCCAAGCTGCTGTCCGGCCGCCTGCAGTCCTGCGACGGGCGGATGCACGCCGCCGACAGGCTCACCGTCGGCTTCTTCGCCCAACATCAGCTTGACGAACTTTCCGCGGACCTGTCGCCGACCGAACAGGTGCGCCGGCTGATGCCGGACGCAAAGGAAGCCGAGGTCCGCTCGAAGGCCGCACAACTCGGATTCGGCATCGAAAAGGCCGACATTCCTGCGAGCAAGCTGTCCGGCGGCGAGAAAGCGCGGCTTCTGCTCGGACTGGCGACCTTCTTCGGTCCGCACCTGCTGATTCTGGACGAACCCACCAACCATCTCGACGTCGACGCACGCGAGGCGCTGGTGCAGGCGCTCGCCGAATACGAAGGCGCGGTCATCGTCATCAGCCACGACCGGCACCTGATCGAGACGACGGTGGACCGGCTCTGGCTGGTCGCCGGCGGCACCGTCGTGCCGTTCGACGGCGACATGGAGGACTATCGCAAGCGGGTCCTGTCCGGCGACGACTCCATACCCGAGACCGCCGAAACGATCACGATCACCGCCAATCGCGGCGATCAGCGCCGGGCAGCGGCGCAGAAGCGCGCCGAACTGCAGCCGCTGCGCAACCGGCAGAAGGACGCGGAGAAACGGATGGCCACGCTGCAATCGAAGATCGCCGATCTCGATGGCCGCCTCGCAGATCCGGACCTGTTCACCAGAGATCCGGCCAAGGGGGCCGACCTGTCGCGCGAACGGGCGCGCACGGTCGAAGCGCTCGCCGCGGCGGAAGAAGACTGGCTGGAAGCCGGAGCCGCGCTCGAGGGCGCCACGGGCTAGACATGATCGTCGGTGCGGAACCGAAAGGCTCAGGTTTCCGGCTCTGCCCGCTCATAGACGGCGACGAAATGGCGCCGTTGGTTGTCGCCGAGCACCACGTCCTCGAAGGTGACCGGCGCCAATCCGGCGTCGCCGAATCCCGACAATTCCGACCGCGCCAGCGGCCAGGGCGGTCCGTCGGCATGCTCGTCCTCGTCCCGGGCCAGGCAAACGACGACGATGCGCCCGCCGGGCGCGACCAGACCGGCGATCGCCCGCAGCGCCCCCTGGCGAAGGTCGGCGGGCAGCGCCTGCAGGGTGTAGACTTCGCTGACGAGATCGAAGGCCCCGTGCCACTCGACCGGCAGCGCGAACAGGTCGGCGACCGCATAAGACACGGCGGTGTCGGAAAACCGGCGTTTCGCCCAATCGATCGCGGTTTCGGACAGGTCGAAGGCGGTCACGTCATAGCCAAGGCTGGCTAGAAACTCCGCGTTGTCGCCCAGCCCGCAACCAACGTCGATCGCCCTGCCGGCATGGCCGGCGCCCCGGCCGATCGCTGATTTCGCCCAGTGATCCAGCCCCGGGTGCGGACCTGCGCGGGACCAGGGCACGGCATCGGCATCGTCGCCGGCACGGCGATAGAGCTCGTCGAACCAGGCCAGTCGGTCTTCGTGCCCGCCCGCCCCGCTCACGCCTTGCGCTCCCAGCGGCCGGAATCGTTCTGCTGCCAGTAGGTCACGTCGTGCCCCTGGCCGCTGGCCTGTTTCCAATGGACGCGCGCCTGGGCGACGGCCTCCTCGTCACGGCCGTCGAAAATGAAGATCGCCCGCTGGTAGCCGGCGAGATCCGGCGGTTCGGCGCCGTCGACCAGGAAGCGAACCGTCGCGTCGTTCAGATTATCGGTGTCGGTCGTCAGATAGATCGGCTGAAACACCGGATCCCCGTCGGCCACCGTTCCATGGGGAAGGAAGGAATCCTCGCGATAGGTCCACAAAACCCCGTCGATCGCGTCGAGGCGCTCGGCCGAGCCGCCCTGTACCACCGCTTTCCAGCCGCGCTCGAGGCATTTCTCCAGGAGCGCGGGCAGGACCGCTTCGAGCGGGCGGCGTTCGAGATGATAGAACAGGACCTCGGTCATGGCCTTCGCGTCCCGCGGCCGGGCCGGCCGCCGCTATCCCTCGTAGTTGTCGGCCACCAGCCGGTCGAGCAGGCCGACCCCGAAACCGGAGGCCCAGGTCTTGCTGACGTCGGTCTTCGGCGAGGCCATGCCGGTTCCGGCGATGTCGAGATGCGCCCACGGCGTCTCGTCGTCGACGAAGCGCTTGAGGAACTGCGCCGCGGTGATCGAGCCGGCGAAGCGGCCGCCGGTGTTCTTGATGTCGGCGAAGCGGGAGTCGATCATCTTGTCGTACTCGGCCCCGAGCGGCATCCGCCAGACCTTTTCGCCCGTCGCCTCGCCGGCTGCCGTGAGTTGCGCGGCGAGGTCGTCGTCGTTGGCGAACATGCCCGCATATTCGTGGCCGAGCGCGACGATGATGGCGCCGGTCAGGGTCGCAAGGTCGACAATGAAACCCGGCTTGAACTTCTTCTGCACGTAGGTCAGCGCGTCGGCGAGCACGAGACGGCCTTCGGCGTCGGTATTGATGACCTCGATGGTCTGGCCCGACATCGAGGTGACGATATCGCCGGGACGCTGCGCCAGGCCGTCGGGCATGTTCTCGACGAGACCGATGACGCCGACCGCGTTGACCTTTGCCTTGCGCGCGGCAAGTGCGTGCATGAGGCCGACGACGCAGGCCGCGCCCGCCATGTCGCCCTTCATGTCCTCCATGCCGGCCGCCGGCTTGATGGAGATGCCGCCGGTGTCGAAGACGACGCCCTTGCCGACGAAGACGACGGGCTTCTTCTTCGAGGCCTTTCCGAGCCCGTTCCAGCGCATGACGACGAGCCGGCTTTCCCGCGCGCTGCCCTGCCCGACCGCGAGCAGCGCGTTCATCTTGAGCCTGCGCATTTCCTTCTCGTCGAGCACCGTCACGTCGACGCCGAGCGACGACAGAGCCTTGGCCCTCTTGGCGAATTCCTCGGGGCTGAGCACGTTGGCGGGCTCGTTGACGAGATCGCGGGCGAGTAGCGTGCCGTCGCTCACCGCATCGAGCCGGGCGAACGCCTTGCGGGCGGCGGTGTGACCATCCGTCGCCACCACGACGTTGCGCGGCGGGGTCTTCGGCTTATCGTCGTCCGACTTCTTTTTTTTCTTGTAGCGGTCGAACCGGTAGGCGGAGAGCTTGGCGCCGACGCCGAGCAGCGCGGCGGCCTGTTCGCCGGGCGATGTTCCGTCGGCGAGCTCCATCACCACGGTCGCGGTCTGCGCGCCGTTGGCCAGCCGCGCGGAGATCGCCCCGCCCAGGTTCTGCCAGTCGAGATCCGTGAGTTTGGCCGCGTCGCCGGTTCCCACGACGAGCACCCGGTCGAGCGACAGGTTGGCGGGGGCGATGACGTCAAGAAACGACTTCGACTTGCCGGTGAACTCAGCCGTCTTCACCGCCCTGGAGAGCGCGCCGCCCGACGAGTCGTCGAGCGCCTTTCCAATAGGGCCGAGAGCGGCCTTTTCGCCGGCGAGCAGCACGGCGACGCCGTTGGAGGGCTCGGAAAGCTTCGAGAAACTCACTTTCGGCAGGTCTGACATGGCAGATGGGACCTCGACTGGTTCAAATCTATTTCAAGATGTTACAATTGCTTGATCGGCGCAGCGTCTCCCAATACACCATCCGGTTAGATGGCGCGAGAGGGCCGGGCCGTCCGGGCGCGAGCGCGGCCAGAAAACGGCGCATTCTCGCCATCAAGGCGGATTAGCGAATGCAGGGCCGGCGCGGTGCCGGCGAGTTGGAGGCGCGTAAGGCTTAAGCGGATGAACCTTGTCGGCCGCTACATATTTCGCATCGTCGCGGGCGCCTTCGTAATCGCACTCCTGGTGCTGACCGGGGTGGTGTGGGTGACGCAGGCGCTCAAGGAAATCGACCTGCTGACCACGCAGGGACAGACCCTGTGGCTGTTCCTGTATATGACCATGCTTGCCCTGCCGGCGCTGATCATGGTCATCGCGCCCGTGGCGCTGTTCATCGCCTGCCTCTACGCCCTCAACCGCATCAATGCCGACAGCGAGCTGGTCATCATCCATGCCGCCGGAACGTCACCCTGGATCGTCTTCAAGCCCTTCGTGATCCTCGGCCTCATCGTCACGATCCTAACCGGCGTGATCAGCCTATACGTCATGCCGGAAAGCGCACGGACGCTGCGTAACACGATCGCCTCGATCCGTGCCGACGTGCTGACCTATATCGTCAAGGAAGGCCTGTTCACGACCGTCGAGAACGGGCTGACTTTCCATATTCGCGACCGAAATCCCGATGGCACGCTGGTCGGCCTGCTGGTTCACGACGAGCGTGACCGGAAAAAACTGATGACCTATCTCGCCGAGGAAGGCCGCATCGTGCGCACCGGCGAGCGCGCCTACCTGACGATGCACCGCGGCAGCATGCATCAGCAGGAAGGCAAGCCGGAAGAGATCACAGTCATCAATTTCGACCGCTATATCTTCGATCTCTCCAATCTGACGGTCGGCGGCGGCGAAGTGACGTACCGGCCACGCGAAATGCGCATGTCGGAATTGCTGAACCCCGATCCTAAGGACGAGTACTACCAGAAGTTTCCCGGCAAGTTCCGGGCCGAGATCCATGAACGGATCTCCAGCATCCTGTACCCGCTCGCCTTCGTCTTCATCACGCTGGCCACACTCGGCTATCCGCGCACCAACCGCACCGGACGCGGCAACTCGATCGTCCTGGCGATCGCCGCCATGGCCATCCTGCGCACGATCGGCTTCAGCGCGTCCAACCTCGCCGCCCGCGAGGCCTGGGCGGTGATTCCGATGTACGTGACGCCGCTTGTCGGCATTGTCGGCGCCGCGTGGATGGCGTTCGGCAACGGGCAGAGGATGGCCCTTATCGCCGACGCGTTTCCCACATTGCCGAAGATCGACATCGATATTCTCAGGCCTTCGCGCCTGCTCGCCACTATTTCCGAGGCGGTGACCGATCTGATGCGCCGCGGCGGCGTCACCGGCAAAGGGGCGTCGCGATGATCTTCGACAAGACCCTCGCGACCTATATGTCGAAGCGGTTCCTTTTGAACCTCATCGCGGTGTTCGGCACCTGTATCGCGCTTATCTTCCTGGTCGACACGGTGGAGAACCTGCGCCGGGCCGGCAATCACGACGTCGGGATCGGCGTCGTGCTGCTGCTCTCGCTCTATCGCCTGCCCTCGCTGACCGAGCTGGTACTGCCTTTCTCCGTCCTGTTCGCGGCGATGATGACGTTCCTCGTGCTGACCAAGAGCCTGGAGCTGGTCGTCGCCCGCGCCGCCGGTCTGTCGGTGTGGCAGTTCACCGCGCCGGCACTGATCATCGCGCTGGTTCTCGGCATCGCGGCGACGACGCTCTACAACCCGCTCGCCGCGAATCTGAAATCACGACACGAGGCGCTGTTCGAAGAATCGTTCGGGGACTATTCGGGCCCGCTCGGCTGGGGCGGACGGTCGATCTGGCTGCGCCAGGACGGCGTCGACGGCCAATCCGTGCTGCATGCACGGAGCGCCTCGCCGAACGGATGGAAGCTTCGCCGCGTGACCGCGATCATCTTCGACAAGAACGGCGCCTTTCGTGAACGATTCGAGGCGAAATCGGCCGTTCTGGAGGACGGGCGGTGGCGATTGAACAACGGCTGGCTGATTCAGCCCGGCCTGCCGCCCCAGTTCCACCGCTCCTATCTGCTCAGCACCTATCTGGACAAAACGCAGGTGTCCGAGCGGCTGGCATCCGCCGACACGATCTCGTTCTGGGATCTCCCAAAACAGATCGATACGGCCAGAAAGGCCGGTTTGCCGGCGCTTCAGTACCAATTGCAATATCAGACGCTCTTAGCGCGTCCTTTACTCCTGTGCGCAATGGTGCTGATTGCCGCAACCGTCTCGCTTCGCGTGTTCAGGTTCGGCAATATCGGACGGATGATTCTCGGTGGCGTGGTTGCCGGCTTCGTGCTTTATGTAGTTTCAAAATTGGTGGGGGATCTCGGCGCCGCCGGTGCGGTGACGCCGATTGCTGCTGCGTGGACACCACCTCTGGTGGCCATGCTCATCGGAACGACTGTGTTGCTGTATCAGGAAGACGGCTAGTGATGGCGGCCGATCTGCGTATTTTCGATCGGACTCGCTGCACGATGCCAGGCATCGTTGCAGTTCTCATGGGCGTGGCGTTTGTCGCCGCACCGCCGTCCGCGTTTGCCCAGGTTCCGACCAGCTCGACGATGACCGACATCATCGACAGCGATCCCAACGCGCGGATGCTGCTCGAGGCCGACGAGCTCATCTACGATCTGGACAACGACATGGTGTCGGCCCAGGGCTCGGTCGACATCTACTACAAGGGCTATACCGTCGAAGCGGACCGGGTCGAATACGATCAGAAGACCGGCAAGGTGTACGCCCGCGGCAACGTAAAGGTCACGCCCCCCGACAAGAACGTGATCTATGCCGACGCGGTCGAGCTGACCGACGATTTCCGTGACGGCTTCGTCAACGAGCTGACCCTTGTGACGACCGACGAGACCCGTTTCGCCGCAACCTCGGCGGAGCGTTTCGACGAGAACGTCACCGTGTTCAATACGGGCGTCTATACCGCGTGCAAGCCGTGCCAGGAGAATCCGGAGAAATCTCCATTCTGGCAGATCAAGGCGAAGCGCATCATCCACAATCAGGAAGAGCAGACCGTCTATTACGAGGACGCCAGCTTCGAGCTGTTCGGCATGCCGATCGCCTACCTGCCGTACTTCAGCCACCCCGATCCGACCGTGAAGCAGCGGTCCGGCTTTCTCCGCCCCAATTTCATCTACGATAAGGATCTGGGATACGGCGTTGAAATTCCGTATTATTTCGCGCTTTCGCCCGACTACGACCTGACGGTCTCGGTGACGCCCTACTCTATCCAGGGGCCGCTGGGCGAATTCGAATGGCGGCAGCGCTTCGCCAAAGGCGGCTACCTCGTGCGCGGCGCCGGCATCTACCAGCTCGACCCGGATAAGTTCGAGCCGTACCGCATCGACAGCCAGAAGGAATTCCGCGGCGTCGTGCAGACGGAAGGCCTGTTCCAGATCAACGATTTCTGGAAATGGGGCTGGGACGGGACGCTGCAGACCGACCAGACCTTCATGCGGACGTACAACCTGACGAACCGCACCGAACTCCGCGATCAGCTCTTCCTGACCGGTCAGAGCGCGCGGAACTGGTTCGACGCCCGGATCGTCCACTACCAGATCCTGCAGGACCCCAACCGGTTCAACGAGGATTCACAGCCGGTCATTCACCCGATCGTCGATTACAACTACATATTCGACGATTCCGTTTTGGGCGGACGGCTGTCGCTCGACTTCAATTCGCTCAGCCTGTCGCGCTCGGATGCCGAATTCAGGCCGCGGTTCCCCTACGCCAAGCAGCTCGACCCGACTTTCGGGTGTCCCTATGGCTACCTGAACAACCCGAGCAGGCTTTCCGATCTGTCGGGCAACCGAACACCGGCAGGCATCCTAGACCAGGCGCGGTCGACAACCTGCGAACTGATCGGCGTCCCGGGCACCACCAATCGGGCCATCGCGGAGCTGCGCTGGGAGCGGTCGGTAACCGACAACTTCGGCCAGGTGTTCACCCCCTTCGTGTCGATGCGCGGCGACGCGTATTCGTTCAGCATCGACGATCCGTATCTGAGCGACGGCTACACCAACATCAGCGTCCTCAACAGATTCATGCCGAACGGAGACGATACGATCATCCGCGGGATGGCCGCGGCCGGCATCGAATATCGTTATCCGATCCTGATCTCGAACACCTGGGGCTATCAGATCATCGAACCGATCGCGCAACTCGTGGCGCGTCCCGATGCGCAGGACAACGCGGTCATTCCGAACAACGACGCACTGAGCCTGGTGTTCGACGACACCACCCTGTTCGAGATCGACAAGTTCTCCGGCTACGACCGGATGGAAGGCGGCACCCGCGCCAATGTCGGCGTGCGCTACACCGCGCAGACCGAATCCGGCATCGAAGTCGGCGGCGTGTTCGGGCAGTCCTACCAACTCGCCGGCGCCAACCCCTTCCCGAACGGCTCCGGCCTGGAGACGGATCGCTCGGACTACGTGGCCGCGCTCTATTTCTCGCCGCTCTCGTCGCTTCAGATCGTCAATCGTATTCGTCTCGACGAGTCGGATTTCGACAACAAGCGCTACGACCTAGAAGTCAGCGGCGGCTACGGCGCGCTGACGTCGTCGGTCATCTACTCGAACATCGCCGCGGATCCGAACCAGGGCTTCATCGTCGATCGCGAGGAAATCCAGGGCGTCGCCAAGCTGAAGATCGACGACAACTGGTCGGTCTGGGCGGGCGGTCGCTACGAGATTTCCGGCACACCGTCGACATCCACGCAGCCGAACCATTCTCCGCAATGGATCTCTAACTCCTTCGGATTCGGGTACGAAAACGAATGCGTCACGATCGCCGTTGCCTATCAAAGGCAATACGCACGCGATCTGGACAAGGAGCCGGACGAACGGATTACCTTCCGGTTTGCCCTGCGCTCCCTGACGGAAGGCAAATTCTCGCAATCCATCGGCAACCGAAACGACTAGACATTGAACGCCGGGGCCAGATACTGGCCCCGGCAGCCATGTGCCTGCCATAATCCAATGGCATGGGCTGATCATGTTATCTGGGCATATCGGATGAATGACTCCACCGGACTTTCTGGTTTTCTGCGGTTTTCCCGCACGGTCGCCTTCTGCGCAGTCGTGGCGGCGGGCGCGGCGGGTACTCTTGTCGCCGGGTCGGCACGCCCCGCGGTCGCCACGTCGATCGCGATTCTCGTCAACGACGAGCCGGTCACCCAATACGACATCGCGCAGCGGCAGAAACTGATCCAGGCGACTGCCCGCGGAACGGCGAACCCGAAGCAGAAAGCCATCGACGAGCTTATCGACGAGCGGCTGAAGATGCAGGCCGCCCGGCGCGTCGGCATTACGGTCAGCTCGGCGGAAGTCGATCAGGCTTTCAACGCCATCGCCAGCCGGGTCCAGTTGTCGCCGAGCCAGTTCGGTCAGGCCCTCCAGCAGCTCGGGGTCAATCCCTCGACCCTCAAGAAGCGCCTTGAAGCCGACCTGACATGGCGCAACGTGGTGCGGGCGCGGTTCCGTTCCAGCGTCAATATTCGCGACCGCGACATCGAGGTCGCTCTCGCCCGCAAGGGCGAGGAACTGCCGTCGACCAGCGTCGAGCTGGAGATCCAGCAGATCATCTTCATCATTCCGCAGGACAGTTCGGATGCGTATATCCGCCAGCGCACTGCGGATGCCCAGGCGTTCCGGTCCAAGTACACCGGCTGCGACAGCGCCCGCGACCTCGCCAAGTCGTTCCGCGATATCGTCGTCAAGGATTCGGTTCGCCGGAACCTGGCCGACATCGCCTCAAACGTCGTCGACGAACTGAAGGATATTCAGGTCGGCGGGATTACCAGCCCGAACAAGGGCCCGATCGCCATCGACCTTCTCGGCGTCTGCGACCGGGAGGAAATCCAGGATACCTCCGCCGCGCGCAAGCAGGTCCAGAACGAGCTCATGAACGAACAGGGCGAACGTCTGGCGCGCCGCCTCCTGATCGATCTGAAGCAGAGCGCCGTCATCGAGTATCGCTGAGCGGGCCTAGATAGATGTCCCGCAACCCGCTCGCGGTGACGATGGGCGAGCCGGCCGGCGTCGGCCCGGAGCTTATCGGTCTGTCCTGGCTTGCCCTGCGAACAGGCACCCCCTGCCCGTTCTACTGCCTCGCGGATCCGGACTTCCTGGCCGCGCGCCTGGACGCTGCCGGCGTCCCGGTTCCTGTCCTCACCATCGATTGTCCCTCTGAAGCCCACGCAGCCTTCGGCGACGGGATACCCGTCATGCGGCTCGCAAGCCGCGTCCGCTCGGCCAAGGCCGGCGATCCATCGACGGACGACGCACCCGCCGTTCTCGAGGCGATCGAGCGCGCCGTCGCGGACGTGGTCGACGGCCGGGCCTGCGGGGTCGTCACGGCCCCGGTGCAAAAGGAAACGCTCTACGATGCCGGCTTCGCGTTTCCCGGCCATACCGAGTTCCTGGGCGAACTCGCCCGCCGCCGGGGCCTCGACGCCTATCCGGTAATGATGATCGCTTCGGACGAGCTGCGCGTCGTGCCTGTCACCGTCCATGTGCCGATCACCGACGTATCGCGGCTGCTCACCGAGGACTTGATCGTGGAGACGTCGCGGATCGTCGCCCGGGAACTGACCGCGAAATTCGGTGTCGCCACCCCGCGCCTCGCCATCGCCGGGCTCAACCCCCATGCAGGCGAAGGCGGCCGGATCGGAACGGAAGATCGCGACGTCGTCGCGCCCGCGGTCGCGGCACTCGTCGCCGAGGGCATCGACGCGCGCGGACCGCAGGCGGCCGATACCCTGTTCCACGCGAGCGCCAGACGCGGCTACGACGCAGCCATCTGCATGTATCACGACCAGGCGCTGATCCCGATCAAGACGATCGCCTTCGACGACGCGGTGAACGTGACGCTCGGCCTGCCGTTCGTGCGCACGTCGCCGGATCACGGCACGGCGCTCTCTCTCGCCGGCACCGGAAAGGCCAATCCGTCGAGCTTCGTCGCCGCGATACGGATGGCGTGGCGCATGGCCGCGCGGCCGTGATGCCGGACACGCCCGATCTTCCTCCTCTCCGCGAGGTCATCGCCCATCACGGGCTCGCGGCGCGCAAGTCGCTCGGCCAGAACTTCCTGCTCGACATCAACCTGACCCGCCGTATCGCCCGGGCATCCGGCCCCCTCGACGGCGTGACGGTCGCCGAAGTCGGCCCGGGACCGGGCGGCCTGACCCGCGCGCTGCTGCTGGAGGGCGCTAAGAAGGTCGTTGCCATCGAGAAGGACGACCGCTGCATCGCGGCGCTGGAGGACCTGTCCGCAGCGTTTCCGGGACGGCTCGAAATCGTCGCCGCCGACGCGACGAAGCTCGACCTTGGCGACCGTATCGACCCCCCGGGCCGAATCGTCGCCAACCTGCCCTACAACGTCTCGACTGTGCTGCTCGTAGGCTGGCTCGGTTCGGACGCCTGGCCGCCGTGGTGGGACTCGCTAACGCTGATGTTCCAGCGCGAGGTCGCCGAGCGGATCGTCGCGGACGCGGGATCGAAGACCTATGGGCGCCTGTCGATCCTGGCGCAATGGCGTTCAAGTGCCCGCATCCTGTTCGACGTCGACCGGCGCGCTTTCACGCCGCCACCGAAGATCACATCGAGCGTCGTGCGTATCGAACCCACGGACATGCCTGAGGGAGTGCGGTTCAAGGACCTTGAGCGGGTCACCGCGGCCGCCTTTGGCCAACGGCGCAAGATGCTGCGGTCGAGCCTGAAGAGCCTTGTCCCGCAGCCCGAAGCCCTGCTGGAGGCCGCCGGGATCGTCCCGACGAGCCGGGCGGAAGACATTCCTGTCGACGGGTTTCTCGCGCTGACGCGCGCGTTCGCGGCGTCCGCCTAACCGGTTTCGGCGGCGAGGTCGCGGTCGAGCGCCGCGATGAAATCGGGAAGGTCGACGAGGCGTTCGCGCCGACACCGCTCGGCGTTCAGAATGGCGCGCGCTTTGGCTACGCTCTCGTCGAGATCGGTGTTGACGAGCACGTAGTCGTATTCGGTCCAGTGCGTGATCTCGTCACGCGCATTGGAGAGCCGCCGGGCGATGACGTCGCTGTCGTCCTCGGCACGCCGCTCCAGCCGTGCGCGCTGTTCGGCGGCGGTCGGCGGCAGGACGAACACGGCGACGGTATCCGCCCGCATTTTCTCGAGCACCTGCCGGGTTCCCTGCCAGTCGATGTCGAACAGGACGTCCTTGCCAGCCTGAAGGGCGGCTTCGACGGGCTCGCGCGGGGTGCCATAGTAGTTGCCGTGCACCTCCGCCCACTCCAGCAGATCGTCGTGGTCGCGCATCGACTCGAACTGTCGGGTGGAAACGAAATTGTAATGGACGCCGTCGACCTCGCTCGGCCGGCGCTTGCGGGTCGTCACCGACACGGACAGGTGGATGGAGTTATCCGACTTGTTTTCTTCGCCAAGGAGAGAGCGCGATATCGACGTCTTTCCCGCCCCCGACGGTGAGGACAGGATCAGTATCAGGCCGCGACGCTTCAGCGGCCCGCCATCGGGCATCTCACTCGACATTCTGTACCTGTTCCCGCAGTTGATCGACGACCGACTTCAGCTCGAGCCCGACGCGCGTCAGCGCCACGTCATTCGACTTCGAGCAGATCGTATTGGCCTCGCGGTTGAATTCCTGGGCGAGGAATTCGAGCTTGCGCCCGACCGACCCGGTGCCGGAAAGCAGAGCCCGTACGCCCTCGACATGGGCGTTCAGGCGATCCAGCTCCTCGCGGATATCGGCCTTGGTCGCCAGCAGCACCGCCTCCTGGTGCAGGCGCTGCGGATCCAGCGCCGGGGCCGATTCGAGAAGCGTGCGGACCTGATCGGCGATCCGTTTCTCGATCGCTTCCGGTGTCCGCGACGGATTGGCGCCGGCTTCCCGGGCCAGGGCCTCGATCTCGTCCATGCGCGCTGCCAGGACGGTGGCCAGATGGGCGCCTTCGCTCTGCCGCATCGCGACCAGGTGGCCCAGGGCCTCACCGAAGGTCTCCAGCAGGGCCTTGTCGAGCGCGGCCCGCGTCTCCTCGTCCTCGGTCTGGTCCTCGGTCTCTACGACCCCCTTGAGCGCCAGCAGGCCGTCGGCGCGCGGCAATTCGACCTTGCCTGTCGCGGTCAGCGTTTCGCAGGCGGCGAGCACCGCCTCCAGCGCGTCCGCGTTGATCCGCACCGCACCGACGGCCTGGGCCCGGTGCATCTGCAGGTTGACGGACAGCGATCCGCGCGACAGGCGCTTCTGAGAACGCTCACGCACCCCCGGCTCCAGGCGGTCGAATCCCTGCGGCAAGCGCAGGCGCAGGTCGAGGCCGCGGCCGTTGACGGAGCGGATTTCCCAGTGCCAGCGGTAGTCACCGAAGGAGCCTTCAACCCGGGCAAAGCCGGTCATGCTCGCGAGCGCCATATTTTCGTTCCGGGTCGACGTTCGAGGAAAAGCGGAAAACGGGTTTCCCGCCGGTTCGGCGCGAACTTATCCGGCCTCCGCCACAGCGACAAGCCGAGGCCGGCGCCGTGCGGTCAGTTCACGTTGAGATTGAGCCCCTTGAGCGAGGTTCCGCCCTCGCCGTCCTCGGCGGCCTCGCGCTCGGCTTCCAGCCTGGCGGCCTCGTCGGCCTCCGCGGCGGCACGCTCCCGGCGCTGCTTCTCCACCTGCCGCCACTTCGAGACGTTGCGGTTGTGCTCTTCAAGGCTCGCCGCGAAGGTATGGCCACCGGTGCCGTCGGCGACGAAATACAGCTCGTCCGTGCGCGAGGGATTGGCGACGGCCTCGAGCGCGGCGCGGCCCGGATTGGCGATCGCCGTCGGCGGCAGGCCGTTGATCTGATAGGTATTGTAGGCGTTCGGCGCATCCAGCTCGCTGCGGGTGATGGTGCGCGGTTCGAAGAACGCCTTGCCGCCGTAGAGGCCGTAGAGAATCGTCGGGTCGGACTGCAGTCGCATGCCCTTGTTCAGGCGGTTTATGAACACGCCTGCAACGCGCGGGCGCTCGTCGGCCTTGCCCGTTTCCTTCTCGACGATCGAGGCCAGGACCACCAACTCTTCAGGGCTCGAAACCGGCAGGTCGTCGACGCGGCGGTTCCAGATCTCCTCGAGCGCGCGCTCGCGGGCACGCTTCATGCGGTCGATCATCTGGGCGCGGCTGGTGCCGCGGTCGAAACTGTAGGTTTCCGGCAGCAGCGTGCCCTCAGCGGGGACTTCTTCGATCTCGCCGATCAGGATCGTATCCGCGTTCAGCTTGGCGACGATCTGCTCGCTGGTATAGCCCTCCGGGATCGTCACCTGATGCAGGATCGCCTTGCCCTCGACCAGGATGTCCATGACCTGGCGCATGCTGGCATGCTCCGGGATCACGTATTCGCCGGCCTTCAGGTCATCCTGCGCCTTGTTCAGGAAAATGCCGCCGACGAACACCCAGGCCTGCTCGATCACGCCTTCGCGTTCGAGCTGCTGGGCGATCTCGCGCACGCCCTTGCCGCGCTGGACGTTGACATGCACCGCGGTATCGAGCGGGCCGGCCGTATCGAACTGATACTTGCCGATGAACAGCACGGCACCCAGGCCGATGACGAGGAGCATGAGGAAGGTGAAGATGCCGCTCGCCATGACGACGAACTTGTTCTTCGCGCGCCGCGATGCGGCCGGCGGCGGCGGCGCCGGTTCCGGCTGCAAGGCTTCGCGCGGACTGCGCGGCGAAACCCGGTGTCCGTCGACCGGTTCTTCGGAATGGCCCTCGGTCACCTTACGACTCCTGAATATCCCGCGCACGGAAAACCACCCCCGATGGTATTGCGGATTACGGCGAAACGGTGAAACGCTCCGCCGCCAACGGAACGCGTGCGATCAGGCGTCGAGTCGACGCAGAATCAAGGACGCATTGGTGCCGCCGAATCCGAAGGAATTCGACAGGACCGTATTGATCTCACGCCTGCGCGCCGTGTGCGGCACCAGATCAATCGGGGTGTCCACGGAGGGATTGTCGAGGTTGAGCGTCGGCGGGGCGACGTTGTCGCGAATCGCCAGCGCCGAGAAGATCGTCTCGACGGCGCCCGCGGCACCGAGCAGGTGGCCGATCGCCGACTTCGTCGACGACATGGAGATGCGGCCCGCGGCATTGCCGACGAGGCGGGACAGCGCGCCCAGCTCGATCTCGTCGCCCAGCGGCGTCGAGGTGCCGTGCGCGTTGACGTAGTCGATCTCGGAAACATCGATGCCGGCCCGCTTCACCGCGGCCTGCATGCAGCGGTAGGCGCCGTCACCGTCTTCCGATGGCGCAGTGATGTGGTAGGCGTCGCCGGACATGCCGTAGCCGATCACCTCGGCATAGATATGGGCACCGCGCGCCTGGGCGTGTTCCAGCGATTCGAGCACGACGACGCCGGCTCCCTCGCCCATGACGAAACCGTCGCGATCGCGATCATAGGGCCGCGAGGCGTGCGTGGGATCGTCGTTGAAGGCGGTCGACAGCGCCCGGCAGGACGCGAATCCCGCCAAGGCGAGCCGGCATACACCGCCCTCGGTACCGCCGGCGACCATGACGTCGGCATCGCCCAGCATGATCATGCGCGAGGCGTCGCCGACCGCGTGCGCGCCCGTCGAACAGGCGGTCACGACCGCGTGGTTGGGGCCCTTTAGGCCGTGCCGGATGGAGATGTATCCCGACGCAAGGTTGATCAGGCGGCCGGGAATGAAGAACGGGCTCAAACGCCGCGCGCCTCTCTCCTCGAGCTGCTTGGCACCGGCTGCGATGCCGGACAATCCGCCGATTCCCGACCCGATCAGCACGCCGGAGCGGGTCTGATCCTCATAGGATTCGGGATGCCAGTCGGCATCGTTCAGCGCCTGCTCGGCGGCCGCCATCGCGAAGACGATGAAGTCGTCGACCTTGCGCTGCTCCTTCGGCGCCATCCAGTCGTCCGGATTGTAGGTGCCGTCAGTGCCGTCGCCGCGCGGAATGCGGCAGGCTATCTTGCAGGCGATGTCCGAGACGTCGAAATCCTCGACCTTGCTCGCGCCGCTCTCCCCGGCAAGCAGCCGAGTCCACGTCGGCTCCACGCCACAGCCCAACGGCGTAACCATGCCGAGGCCGGTAATGACCACACGCCTCATCTAGGACGATCCGGATTATGCTTCACTGACTGGAAAGCGGCGCGGGACAAACGGACCATGAACCGATTGCCCCGCCCGATGTCACGACGCGTTCTTCTCGAGAAACTTGACCGCGTCGCCGACCGTGAGGATGGTCTCGGCGGCATCGTCCGGAATTTCGCAGCCGAACTCTTCCTCGAAGGCCATCACGAGCTCGACCGTATCAAGGCTGTCGGCGCCGAGATCGTCGATAAAGCTGGCGTTCTCGCTGACCTTGTCAGCCTCAACGCCGAGGTGCTCGACAACGATCTTCTTCACACGTTCTGCAATGTCGCTCATCCTGTCATCCCCGATAGCAAATATCGTTTACACCAGTGCCGTTCAGATTATCGGGAAGGGCGCAAGGCGGACCAAGCCTCCTTCGGATGCCGCATCCGTATTCTGTCCGGGTTCCCGACCATGCGGCCGACACCCGAGGCTCGCGGCTAGTAACACACTTTCCCGATATTGACCAGAATTCGCCCGCCCCGATCCATCTTGTTGGGGATCGGCAGCGAACGCATTCAGATCATTGCCATTCCTCCGTTCACATGGAGGGTCTGCCCCGTCACATACGCCGCCTCGTCGCTGGCCAGATAGAGGACCGCGGCGGCGATGTCATCAGAGGTGCCGAGACGTCCGGCCGGAACCCGGCCGAGAACAGCCTCGCGCTGTTTCTCGTTGAGCGCGTCTGTCATCGCCGTCTCGATGAAGCCCGGCGCGACGCAATTAACGGTGATGCCGCGCGACGCGACTTCCTGGGCCAGGGACTTGGACATGCCAATCATGCCCGCCTTCGCCGCGGCGTAGTTGCCCTGACCGGGATTGCCGGTAACGCCGACAACCGAGGTGATGCCGATGATTCGCCCGGACCGGCGACGCATCATGCCCTTCACGGCGGCGCGCGTGAGCCGGAACGCGGCAGTCAGGTTCACCACCAGAACGGTATCCCACTCCTCGTCCTTCATGCGCATGAAGATGTTGTCGCGGGTGATTCCGGCGTTGTTGACGAGAATGTCGAGATCGCCAATCGCCTCTTCGGCCTTGCCGACGAGGCCGTCGACCGCTTCGGCGTCCTGGAGATTGCAGACAACGGGATGAGCCCGATCGCCGAGTTCGGCGGCCAGCGCATCGAGCGCTTCCTGTCGCGTTCCCGAGATGGCGACCGTCGCGCCCTGGGCATGAAGGGTGCGGGCAACGGCTCCGCCAATGCCACCGGTCGCGCCCGTCACGAGCGCTGTCTTTCCCGTCAAATCAAACATGTAACCTCCAAATGATGACGACGGCGCCTTGCGCTTCCGGCCGTCAGGATCGCGAGGCGAGATACGCCGCGATGTCATCCGGGGCGCCAACGGCGGCGCCCTTCAGCGAACGGTCGATGCGGCGCGTCAGGCCAGTCAGCACCTTGCCGGCGCCGACCTCCTTGAAGTCGGTCACGCCTTGCCCGGCCATCCACTCAACGCATTCGCGCCAGCGAACCGTGCCGGTGACCTGCTCGACGAGCCGCTTGCGGATCTCGTCGGGGTCGGACACGGGGCCCGCGACGACGTTGGCGACCACCGGAACGACCGGGGCCTTCACCTCGGTTTCGGCCAGTGCCGCCTGCATCACCTCGGCGGCCGGCGCCATCATAGCGCAATGGAACGGCGCGCTTACCGGCAACATGATCGCCTTCATCGCGCCCTTGGCGGTCGCGATTTCACAGGCCCGCTCGACCGCGGCCTTCGCGCCGCTGACGACGACCTGGCCGGGGGCATTGTCGTTGGCGGCCTGGCAGACCTCGCCCTGGGCGGCCTCCTGCGCCACCTCGAGCGCCGCCTGATAGTCGAGGCCGAGCAGCGCGGCCATGGCGCCCTCGCCGACCGGAACGGCGGCCTGCATCGCCTTGCCGCGGGTCCGGAGCAGCTTCGCGGTGTCGGAAAGCGTGAGCGCGCCGGCGGCGGCAAGCGCGGAATATTCGCCGAGCGAGTGGCCAGCGACGTAACGCGCTGCCGACGCGACCGAAATTCCCTCGGCTTCCAGCGCGCGGACAACGGCCATCGAGACCGCCATCAGCGCCGGCTGAGCGTTCTCGGTCAGCGTCAGGCGGTCGTCCGGGCCGTCCCAGATCACCTCAGACAGCTTGTCGCCGAGCGCGTCGTCAACCTCTTCGAATACGGCGCGCGCGGCCGGATAGGCGTCGGCCAGGGCCTTGCCCATACCGACGGCCTGACTGCCCTGCCCCGGAAACACGAATGCCGTAGTCATGTCGCTTGCCTGAAATATCTCTTGCCGGCACTCCGCGCCGGATCGCGGCCCGCACAGACACGCTGGCGCCCGGTATGTCAAGACGTGCCGCCGCGTACCTGTGTATACCCTCGGGTGCTTATCGCCAGCGAAAACACACTGGCGCCCCGCTTTCAGGGTGGCGCCGGGTCAGCCGGACGCGACCGTCGACAGGTTGCCGGCACGCACCGTCATGCTTGCGTTTTCGGACCGATCGAGTATATGAGCCCGGTTCCGGTCGTGCTTTGGCCGGAGGCTGAACGGAAGGCCGGATTTCAAGACCGGCAGGGCGCGTTGCCCGACTTCCCGTGTCTCCGCTCTCGAGACCTTGTTTCGAACGCCTTTCCTTTAAGGCTTCGAAGAGGCTTTGCGCCGAAGGCGACCATCGTTGAAACGGAAAGGCAAATATCAATGCCACTCTACGAGCACGTGTTCCTGGCCCGCCAGGACGTGTCAGCGCAGCAGGTCGAGACGCTGACCGAACAGTACAAGGCCGTCATCGAGCAAAATGGCGGTACCATCGCAAAGACCGAATACTGGGGCGTCCGCCCGCTGTCGTTCCGGATCAAGAAGAACCGGAAGGCGCATTACTCGCTCATGAATATCGACGCCCCGCACGCGGCGGTGGCCGAGATGGAGCGTCAGATGCGCATCAGCGACGACATCCTGCGCTTCATGACCATCCGTGTCGAAGAGCACGAAGAAGGCCAGTCGGCGATCCTGGTTCGGCGCGAACGCGACGACCGCCGTGGTCCGCGTGACCGGGGCGACCGCGGTGACAGAGGTGACCGCGGTGACAGAGGTGACCGGGGCGACAGAGGTGACCGCGGCGATCGGGGCGAGCGCCGTCCGCGAACCAGCGAAGGCTCCGCCAGCGAGGGGGGTAAAGAGTAATGTCCATTCCGAATATCGCACAGCTGCCGGTCCGTCGGCCGTTTCACCGCCGTCGCAAGACCTGCCCGTTCTCCGGCGCCGACGCCCCGAAGATCGATTACAAGGACGTGAAGCTGCTGCAGCGCTACATTTCGGAGCGCGGCAAGATCGTTCCGAGCCGCATCACGGCGGTGTCGCAGAAGAAGCAGCGCGAGCTCGCCAAGGCGATCAAGCGCGCCCGCTTCCTGGGCCTTCTGCCCTATATCGTGAAGTAAGTATCGATTTCACCGCGCCGCGGGCCCTGCCCGCGGCGCTTTCTGGTTGGGTTGGCATTCCATCGAATAGCCGGCTCTAACCGCCGAACCGGCGGGACAGCTGAGACGATGACAAACACCATCGTACCGCACATGCCGATCACGCGTTTCGGGCGCTCGCGCGCCTGCAAGCTGGTCAGCATGCGTCCTGCCGGAACCAGGATCCACTAATCCATTCCGGGAGTAAAAGTGATGGAAGTCATCCTTCTCGAACGCATCGCAAAACTTGGCCAGATGGGCGACGTCGTGCGAGTGCGCGACGGATTCGCGCGCAATTTCCTGCTGCCGCAGAAGAAGGCGCTGCGCGCCACCGAGACCAACCGCCAGCTCTTCGAGCAGCAGCGCGCCCAACTTGAGGCCCGTAACCTCGAGCTCAGGTCGGAAGCCGAGGCCGTCGCGTCCAAGATGAACGGCTTTGCCGTGGTGCTGATCCGTCAGGCCAGCGAGCGCGGCCAGCTCTACGGTTCCGTGTCCAGCCGCGATATCGCCGATGCGCTGACCGAAGCCGGTCTCTCGGTCACCCGCGGCCAGGTGGTTCTCAATTCGCCGATCAAGACCTTGGGCCTGACCGAGGTCCCGGTCCGCCTGCATCCGGAAGTCGACGCGACCGTCACCGTCAATGCGGCCCGCTCGGAAGAAGAAGCCGAGCGTCAGGCGCGCGGCGAGGATGTGACGATCGAGGCCGAGGAAGAAGAAGAGCTGGAAGCCGAAGAGTTCTTCGAGGAAGACGCCGAAGCCGAGGCGGAAGAGACCGCCGAGACGGGTGTCGACGAGGCCTCGGACGCCGAAAAACTCTAAACCAACAGTACGACGGCCGGAAATTTCCGGCCGTCGCCCCTATTCCCCCGATTGAACCCGACCGCCGCTTGATGTTTTAATTTCCATCAGCGTCGCAGTCTGCATTGGGTTGACCGGGGGAAATGAACGGTCTGCTTCACTACGCTCTGTCGAAGGTCGCCAGGGAAGGCGACCTGCACGTCACCGACCACAGGGGCGTCACCCGGGTCTACGGGGACGGCACGGGCGAACCCGTCCATGTTCGCTTTACGACGGCGGCGGTGGAACGGGCGGTGGTCTCCAATCCCGAGCTCAAGCTCGGCGAAGCCTATATGGACGGCACCTTCGTCGTCGAAAAAGGCTCGATCTACGATTTCCTCGACATCGTCCTGCGCCGCGACGATCCCACGCACCTGCCGTGGTGGATCATCGCCGAGCGCGTCTACCGCTACCTCACCCGCCGCGTCCGGCAGTTCAATCCGATCGGCAAGGCCAAGGACAACGTCGCCCATCACTACGATCTCGACGGGCGCATGTACGACTTGTTCCTCGATTCCGACAGGCAATATTCCTGCGCCTATTTCGAGACCCCGACCGCGACGCTGGAGCAGGCCCAGCTCGCCAAGAAGCGGCATCTGGCCGCCAAGTTGCAGATCGAGAAGGGCCAGCGCGTGCTCGACATCGGTTCGGGCTGGGGCGGGTTGGGCCTCTATATCGCCGAGACCAACCCCGTTTCCGTCGTCGGCGTGACACTCAGCGAGGAACAACACGCGCTGAGCCGGTCGCGCGCCGAGAAGAAGGAACTGGACGACCGCGTCGATTTCCGCCTGCAGGACTATCGTACGCTCGAGGGCAAGTTCGACCGTATCGTCTCGGTGGGCATGTTCGAGCATGTCGGTGTCGGCCACTATCCGGAATTCTTCGCCAAGGTCCGCGATCTCCTCACCGACGACGGCGTGATGGTTCTGCACTCCATCGGCCGCTTCGGCCCGCCCGGGGAGACAAATTCCTGGATCCAGAAGTACATCTTCCCCGGCGGCTATATCCCCTCGCTGTCGGAAGTGCTGCCGGTGATCGAGAAGACCGGCTTGTTCGTCACCGATATCGAGATCCTTCGACTGCACTATGCGGAGACGCTGAGGGAGTGGCGCCGCCGCTTCCTGGCCAATTGCGAGCAGGCGGCCGGGCTCTACGACGAGCGCTTCTGCCGGATGTGGGAGTTCTACCTGGCCGGATCGGAAGTCTCGTTCCGCAATCAGGGCATGATGAACTTCCAGATCCAGCTCTCCAAGACGCTGGAGACCGTGCCGCTGACACGCGGCTATATCGGCGATGCCGAAGAGGCGCTGCGCAAGCGCGACAGCGCGCTGATTCCCCGCAAGGAAGCGGCGGAGTGAGTCGTCAAGTGGCTTCGCGATTCCAAGTTTAGAATCTGTTAACTAATTGGATAGCGTGAATGCGTTAGCCTATTGCCTCGAGTGCGCGCCGATTCGGGCAGGCCAGCGCATCGCGAATCTGCCACTAACGAGCCATGACGATCCAGGCCCTCCCCCGGCCGCTCGACGAGCGGCAAGACAGTGAATACCGCGCGGCCCCGCACAACATCGAGGCTGAACAGGCGCTTTTGGGCGCGATCCTCGTCAACAACGAGGCGTTCTACCGGGTCTCGGATTTCCTGGCGCCCGAGCACTTCTTCGAGTCGGTGCACCAGCGCATCTTCGATGTCATCAGCCAGCTGATTCGCGGCAACAAGACGGCCACGCCGGTCACGCTGAAGACCTTCCTGGAACGCGACGAGCCGATTGGCGAGATTCCGGTCACCCAGTATCTCGCCCGCCTCGCCGCCGCCGCGACCACGGTCATCAACGCCGAAGACTACGGGCGCACGATCTACGAGCTCGCCACCCGCCGGCGGCTGATTTCGATCGGCGAGGACATGGTCAACCTGGCCTACGACGCCCCGGTCGACATGCCGCCGGCCCAGCAGATCGCGCAGACCGAGCAGCGGCTGTTCGAACTCGCCGAGACGGGCAAGTACGGGTCCGGCTTCCTGCGGTTCGCCGAGGCGCTCAAGGATGCCATCGATATGGCCAGCAAGGCCTATCAGCGCGACGGGCACTTGTCCGGCATCTCGTCGGGCCTGCGCGACCTCGACGAAACGCTCGGCGGTCTGCAGCCCTCCGACCTGGTCATTCTGGCCGGCCGCCCCGCCATGGGTAAGACCGCGCTTGCGACCAACATCGCCTTCCATATCGCCGCCCGCTACAAGGCCCAGACGCTGCCCGACGGGCGGGTCGAGGCCCTCGACGGCGGCATCGTCGGCTTCTTCTCGCTGGAAATGTCGCCCGAGCAGCTCGCCACCCGTATCATATCCGAGCAGGCGGCTGTCGCCTCCGAGACGATCCGGCGCGGCAAGACGACCCGGGAGGAATTCGACCGGCTGGTGGATGTCGCCACGCAGCTTCAGTCGATCCCGTTCTACATCGACGCCACCGGCGGCCTGTCGATCGCCCAGCTCGCCGCCCGCGCCCGCCGGCTCAAGCGGCAGAAGGGGCTCGACATGCTGGTGATCGACTACCTGCAGCTGCTGCAGGGCTCGAGCCGGCGGTCACAGGACAGCCGCGTGCAGGAGATCACCGAAATCACCACGGGCCTCAAGGCGTTAGCCAAGGAACTGAACGTGCCGATTCTGGCACTGTCGCAGCTTTCGCGTCAGGTCGAAGCGCGGGAGGACAAGCGCCCGCAACTCGCCGACCTTCGTGAATCCGGCTCGATCGAGCAGGACGCCGACGTGGTGATGTTCGTCTATCGCGAAGAATACTACCTCAAGGGCAAGAAGCCGCGCGAAGGCACGCCGGAATTCGAGACGTGGCAGGACGAGATGGCGCTGGCGCACGGGCTCGCCGAGGTTATCATCGCCAAGCAGCGCCATGGTCCGACCGGCACGGTGAACCTGTCCTTCCAGGCCGAATTCACCCGCTTCGAGAACCTGGCCTCCGATGCAAGGTTGCCGGAACGGATCGAATGACAGGCCGAAAGCACGATTTTCCCGACGACCTTCAGGATTTCGAAGTCGCCGGTCGCCTCACCATTGATCTTTCGGCTCTGAAGGCGAACTGGAAGGCCCTGGCCCGGCGCGCCGAGCCCGCCGAAGCGGCCGCCGTCGTCAAGGCGGACGCCTACGGGCTGGGCATCGAACGCGTCGTCCCCGCGCTGGCCGAAGCCGGCTGCAAGACCTTCTTCGTGGCGATCCTGTCGGAAGCGCGTCGGGTGCGCATGGCCGCCCCGGATGCGACGATCTACGTGCTGGAGGGCCTGGCCTACGGCGCCGCGTCCGTCTTCCGCGACTATGCCGTTCGCCCGGTTCTGGGCAGCCTCGAGGAAATCGACCATTGGGCCGGCCATTGCCGGCAATGGGGCCAGTCCCTGCCCGCGGCCGTCCACGTCGATACCGGCATGACCCGGCTCGGCCTGACGCTGGCCGAAGCCGACGCGCTGGCCGAGGATCCCTCGCATTTCGATCATTTCCGGCTCGCCCTGGTGATGAGCCATCTCGCCTGCGCCGATACGCCGGACCATCCGCTGAACCGCGAGCAGCTGAGGCGGTTCACCGACCTGCGCAAGCGCCTGCCCGACGCGCCGGCGTCCCTCGCCAATTCTGCGGGAACAATCATCGGCGGAGACTTCCTTTTCGATCTGGTGCGCCCGGGCGTGGCGATCTACGGCGGTCGCGCCGTCGGCGGCATTCCCAATCCCATGCGCCCGGTCATCACCGTCGAGGCGCGCGTCATCCGCATTCGCGAGGCCACTGCCGGCACGCCGGTCGGCTACAGCGGGGCCGAACGGCTGATGCGCGACAGCCGGCTCGCGATCCTGTCGGCCGGCTACGCAGACGGCTACCTGCGCGCCGGCGGCTCCGCCGACGGGCGGCCCGGCGCCGAGGTCACCATCAATGGCCAGGCCGCGCCGGTGGTCGGCCGCGTCTCCATGGACATGATCGCCGTGGACATCACCGATTTCGACGAAAACGCCGTCAAAACAGGCGATTACGTCGAACTTCTTGGAAATCGATTCACCGTCGACGATCTCGCCGACAAGGCCGGCACAATCGGCTACGAGATCCTGACGAACCTGGGCCGCCGCTTCCGGCATATCGTCAAGGACGGCTGAGGTGGCCCGGCGAACCACCCAGTATGTCTGCCAGACCTGCGGCGCGGTCAGCTCCAAGTGGGCCGGCCGCTGCGAATCCTGCGGCACCTGGAACTCGCTTATCGAGGATTCCGACGGCGGGCCGCTCGCGTCGCCCGGCCTGAAGCCCGGCAAGGGCCGGGTCATCGACCTGCAGCCGCTCGCCGGCACCACCGAGGATGCGCCGCGTACGCCCAGCGGCATGGAGGAACTGGACCGGGTCACCGGCGGGGGCTTCGTGCGCGGATCGGCGATCCTGATCGGCGGCGATCCCGGCATCGGCAAGTCGACCCTGCTGATCCAGACGGCGGCGGCCGTCGCCGAAAGCGGACGACGTGTGGTCTACGTCTCGGGCGAAGAGGCGATCGGCCAGATCCGCCTTCGCGCCGAACGGCTGGCGCTTGGCGAGGCCGCCGTCGCGCTCGCCGCGGAGACCAGGATCGAGGATATCCTGGCAACCGTCTCGACCGGTACGCCCCCGGACGTGCTGATCATCGATTCGATCCAGACCATGTGGACGGAAACGGTCGATTCGACGCCGGGGACCGTCACCCAGATCCGCGCAACCTCACAGGCACTGATCCGGTTCGCCAAACGGAGCGGCACCACGGTCATCCTCGTCGGGCACGTCACCAAGGACGGCCAGATCGCCGGGCCGCGCGTGGTCGAACACATGGTCGACGCGGTGCTCTACTTCGAGGGCGACGGGGCACACCGCTTCCGCATCCTGCGTTCGGTCAAGAACCGATTCGGGCCAACGGACGAGATCGGCGTCTTCGAGATGTCCGGCAAGGGCCTGATCGAGGTCCCCAACCCGTCGGCCCTGTTCCTCGGCGACCGGGATGCGGCAAGCCCCGGAGCCGCCGTCTTCGCCGGCATGGAGGGCACGCGGCCGCTCCTCGTCGAGATGCAGGCGCTCGTCGCGCCCTCCCCGCTCGGCACGCCGCGGCGCGCCGTCGTCGGCTGGGATTCGAGCCGTCTTTCGATGGTGCTGGCCGTGCTCGACGCCCATTGCGGCCTGAAGCTCGGCGGGCACGACATCTATCTCAATGTCGCCGGCGGCCTGCGAATCATCGAGCCGGCCGCCGATCTCGCCGCCGCGGCGGCGCTGGTTTCTTCCCTGGCACAGGCGCCGCTGCCCGCCGATGCGGTGTTTTTCGGCGAGATCAGCCTGTCGGGCGCGGTGCGCTCCGTCGCGCATGCCTCGGCGCGGCTGCGCGAGGCCCAAAAGCTGGGGTTTTCCAAGGCATTGGCTCCTGCCGGCAATATCGCCGAGGCCGGTGACGCGCCGCCGATCCCGATCGATCCGATCGAGTCTCTCGCCGGCCTGGTGGCGCGGATCGCTGCCGAAGCGCCCAAACGCGACCAGGATTGAGCCCGAGTCTGGGGATTTTGGCTGCGATGCGTTTGCGCCATCTGGAAATTCGGCGTAATTAACCTCGGCTCGCGCAACGGAGGCTCCCCGCGAAAATGGTGATTACGGGGCTCGATTTCATAGTCGTAGCGATCATGCTGATCTCGGCGCTGCTCGCCATGGTGCGCGGGCTGACGCGGGAGGTGCTGTCGATCGCCTCATGGGTCGTCGCCGCCGGCGCGACGCTCTACTTCTTTCCGCGCTTCCAGGCGGACGTACGGGCGATGGTGGAGCCGAACTGGCTGGCCGACATCTCGCTCGCCGTCGGCATCTTCGTGATCACGCTCATCGTCGTGTCATTCATCACGATGCGCATCTCCGACTTCATCCTGGACAGCCGGATCGGCGCGCTCGACCGCACGCTCGGATTCATTTTCGGCCTTTTCAGGGGTCTACTTCTCGTCGTGATCGCCTATATGTTCCTCGTCTGGCTCGTGCCGGTCGAGAACCAGCCAAACTGGATCCGCGACGCCCGTTCGGCGCCGATCCTGAAACAGACCGGCGATGCGATCATCGCGCTTCTGCCCGAGGACCCGGAAAAGGCGATCCTCGAGAAGCTGCGCAATCGCGGCGGTCCAGGCGAGGAAGCGCCCGCCCCCGAAGGGGACGACGCAGCAGGAAACGGCGACCAGACGGATCAGAGTTACCAGCCCACCGAAAGGCAGGGCCTCAACCAGTTGCTCGACAGTACGCGCGGCGCCAACCAGTAATGGTCCCCGGCTCCGCGCGGACTGCGCGGCGCCGACCCGGAGCACCCGATGACACACCCCGACGAGGGTCAAAATACCTGCCCAGGTGACGTGGCTAATGACGTCGAGGGCGATTTTCTGCGTGAGAAATGCGGCGTCTTCGGCGTCTTCGGCCATCCCGACGCCGCCGCTTTCACCGCGCTCGGCCTGCACGCCCTGCAGCATCGCGGACAGGAAGCGGCCGGAATCGTCACCTTCGACGGCCGGCACTTTCATTCCGAGCGGCGGATGGGACTGGTCGGCGACCACTTCTCCAAGGCCTCGGTGATCGATCGGCTTGCCGGCGAGGCCGCCATCGGGCACTGCCGCTACGCCACCACCGGCGACACGATCATGCGCAACGTCCAGCCGCTCTATGCCGACCTGGCCGGCGGCGGCATCGCGGTCTGCCATAACGGCAACCTGACCAATGCGCTGTCTTTGCGCCGCCAGCTCATCCGCGACGGCGCGATCTGTCAGTCGACGTCGGACACCGAGGTGATGCTTCACCTCATAGCACGCAGCACGAAACCGCGCCTCGTCGACAAGTTCATCGACGCCCTGCGCCAGATCGAAGGCGCCTATTCGCTGGTGGCGCTGACCAACAAGAAGCTGATCGGCGCGCGGGACCCGCTTGGAATCCGCCCGCTGGTGCTCGGCGACCTCGACGGTACGCCGATCCTCGCGTCGGAAACCTGCGCGCTCGACATCATCGGCGCGCGCTACGTCCGCGACGTCGAGAACGGCGAGGTCGTCGTGATCTCGAAGGACGGCATCGAATCGCACAAGCCGTTTCCGCCGCAGAAGGTGCGTCCCTGCATCTTCGAATACATCTATTTCGCGCGGCCCGACTCGGTCGTCGGCGGCAAGAGCGTCTATGAGGTGCGCAAGCGCATGGGCCAGGAGCTGGCCAGCGACCGGCCCGTGCCCGCCGATGTCGTCGTGCCGGTGCCCGATTCCGGCGTGCCGGCGGCGATCGGCTATTCGCAAGCGTCCGGCATCCCCTTCGAGCTCGGAATCATCCGGAACCATTATGTCGGCCGCACCTTCATCGAGCCGACCCAGCAGATCCGCGCGCTCGGCGTGCGCCTGAAGCACAGCGCCAACCGCAGCCAGATCGCCGGCAAGCGCGTCGTCCTCATCGACGACAGCCTGGTGCGCGGCACGACCTCGGCGCGTATCGTGCAGATGATCCGCGAGGCGGGCGCGAAGGAAGTGCATATGCGCATCGCCAGCCCGCCGATCACCCATCCCGACTATTACGGCATCGACACGCCGGAAAAGGAAAACCTGCTCGCCTCTCAGATGAGCCTGGAGGAGATGTGCAAGTTCATCGGCGCGGACACGCTGGACTTCCTGTCGGTCGATGGCATCTATCGCGCCATGGGGCATAACCATCGCGACGCCGACGAGCCGCAGTACACCGACCACTGCTTCACCGGCGACTATCCGACGACGCTGACCGACAAGAGCGCCTCCGAACGCGACGAGCACCTTTCGCTTCTGGCCGAAACCGGATAGTTCGCAGCGCCATGGAACGTCGTCTGGAAAACCGCATCGCGGTCGTCACCGGTGCGTCGCGCGGCATCGGCCGCGCCGCCGCCATCGCCCTTGCCCGCGAGGGCGCGCACATCATCGCCATAGCCCGCACCACCGGCGCGCTTGAGGAGCTCGACGACGAGATCCGGAAAGCCGGATCGAGCGCCACCCTCGTGCCGTTCTCGCTTGCCGATATGGCGGCGATCGACCGGCTGGGCGGCGCAATCCACAAGCGCTGGGGCAAGCTCGACATTCTCGTCGGCAACGCCGGCATCGCCGGCGCGCTCACGCCTGTCGGCCATATCCGCGCCAAGGACTGGGACGAGGCCATCGCCGTCAATCTGACCGCCAACTGGCGGCTGATCCGCTCGCTCGATCCGTTGATGCGCCAGTCGGACGCCGCCCGCGCGGTGTTCGTGACCTCGGGCCTCGCCCATATGGGCCAGCCCTACCATTCGGCCTATGCGGCCTCGAAGGCGGGGCTGGAGCTTCTGGCGCGGACCTATGCCGCCGAGGTCGAGCAGTTCGGCATCAAGGTGAACCTGTTCGGGCCCGGCCGGGTGTTCACCCGCATGCAGCAGATGCTGTTCCGCGGCCAGGATCTCTCCGACCTGCCGAAGCCCGAGGACGTGGCGCCCGCGATCGTCGAGATGGTGCTGCCCGCCCAGACCCATAACGGGCTGATCTACAGCTTCCCGCAGAAGACCTGGCTCAGGCCGCAGCCGCCGGCGCCGATCGACGGCTAGCTCTTCTCGTACGGGTTCTCGGTCTTGCGCAGGTACAGGCGCACCGGCACGCCGACGAGATCGAACGCCTCACGCAGGCCATTCAGCAGATAGCGCCGGTAGGATTCGGGAAGCGCGTCGACGCGCGTTCCAAACGTGATGAAGGTCGGCGGACGGCTCGCGCCCTGGGTCACGTAGCGCAGCTTGATGCGCCGGCCGGCGACCGCCGGCGGGGGATGGTGCTCGATCAAGGCCGCGAACCAGCGGTTCAGCTCCGATGTCGGCACACGCCGCTCCCAGCGCTCGCGCACCTTGAAGACCGCCTGCATGAGCTTCGGCAGACCGTAGCCGGTCAGCGCCGAGACCGGGACAAGCGGCATGCCGCGCACCTGCGGCAGCAGACGGTCGGCCATCTCGCGCAGCTCGCGGATGCGGGTGTCGGGCTCCTCGCAGCGGTCCCACTTGTTAACGGCGATGACAAGCGCACGGCCCTCACGCGTCACCAGATCGGCGATCTGCAGATCCTGCTTCTCGAAGGGCATCTGCTCGTCGACGACGAGGATCACCACCTCGGCGGCCCGGATCGCGCGTAGCGCATCCCCGACGGACAGCTTCTCCAGCTTCTCCTGCACCCGCGCCTTGCGGCGCAGGCCGGCGGTATCGACCAGGCGGACCGGCCGGCCTTTCCATTCCCAGTCGACCGCGATCGCGTCGCGGGTGATGCCGGCTTCCGGGCCGGTCAGCATGCGATCTTCGCCGATCAGCCGATTGACGAGCGTCGACTTGCCCGCGTTCGGACGTCCGACGACGGCGATGCGGACCGTACCGTCGTCCTCCGGCGCCGCGGCCTCGTCTTCCGGCTGCTCGTCCGGCAGATGCGCCCGCAGGGCCTCGTGCAGGTCGGCAAGGCCGAGCCCGTGCTCGGCGGAAAAGGCGACCGGCTCGCCGAAGCCGAGCGCGAAGGACTCGTAGAAACCGGGATCGCCCGCTGCGCCCTCGCACTTGTTGGCGACGAGGACGACCGGCTTGCCGGTCTTGCGCAGCATGTCGGCGAAATGGCGGTCGGTCGGCGTCAGGCCGGCGCGCGCGTCGATCAGGAACAGCGACACGTCGGCCTCGTCGACGGCGCGCTCGGTCTGGGCGCGCATGCGGCCTTCCAGGCTTCCCGGATCGGCCTCCTCGAGACCGGCGGTATCGATCAGGGTGATCAGGAGATCGCCGAGTTCGGCGGTGCCCTCGCGACGGTCCCGGGTCACGCCCGGCCGGTCGTCGACGAGCGCGATCTTGCGGCCGACGAGCCGATTGAACAGCGTCGACTTGCCGACGTTGGGACGGCCGATGATCGCGACCTTGAGGGGCCGTAGCGGAGGCGCCATCGCCCTGCCCTTTCGCTCGTTCGCCTAGTTATAGGCGGTGAGCTTGCCCGAATTGTCGAGGACCAGAATGCGGCCACCGGCGGCGATCGGGTTGACATAGACGGGGCTGCCGACGGTCTGGGCGGATACGACCGACCCGCTCGAGGGATCGAGCGTGATGATCCGCCCGTCGGAGGTGCCGACCCAGAGCTGGCCGCCGGCCAGCAGCGGACCGGCAAGGCTGAACACGTCGTTCTTCTTCTTTTTCTTGTCTCCGGTCTCCGGCGTCAGGTCCGATATCCAGCGCACCGCACCGTTCTTGCGGTCGAGCGCGACAACGGTCCCGCCGAGCGTGGTCGCGAAGATCGCGTTGCCGGCGACCGCGGGCGTATGGGCGCTGGCGACGTTCTGCGCCCACAGGCGGTTGCCGTCCTTCACACTGACGCCGATCATCCGTCCCGAGACGGACACCGCGTAGACGGAGCCCTCGTAGACGACCGGAGACGCGGCGACATCGGTCAGACCGGAGACGGCGGTGAAGCGGCTGGCGCCGGTCAGCGCGTCGAGCCACTTCGGCTCGCCGTTCTCGGTGTCGAAGGACAGGATTTCGCCGGACGAATAGGGCACGATCACCTGATTGCCGACGACGGCCGGGCTCGCATTGCCCAGCACACCGGCCGAGGAGCCGATTCCCGAATAGGTCCATACGGTCTCGCCGGTATCGATGGCGATCGCGTAGACGATGTTGTCCGAGGAAACGACGTAGGCCTTGCCGTTGGCGATCGTCGGGGCGCTGCGCGCGGGCGCGCCGAGCTCGACCGACCAGAGGATTCCGCCGTCGTTCGCGCTGATGCCGGCGACGGTGCCATACCCCGTTGCGGCGATGACGAAACCACCCTCCGCGGCGACCCCGCCATTGAAGCTCGGGCTGTCTTCCTTCTCGGGCCTGAGCGAAACCGTCCAGCCGCGGCCGCCGCCGTTCAGACTATAGGCCGAAACGCTGGCCTTCTGATCCATGACGATGACAAGGCCGCGATAGACGATCGGCCGCGACGACAGGCGTCCCTTGCGGTCGACCTTGGCGACCGATGCCGCCCAGGTGGACCCGCCGCTGCCGACGGCGACGTTGCCGGGCGCGTTGGCGGCGTTGCCGCCAGGCTGCGACCAGTCGCCGATATCCTTGGCAGCCGGCAGACTGACCGGCGCGGCGGCGGCGGATTCATCGATCACTAGGCCGTCAGTGGACTGGATCACGGCGCGGCGCTCGCCCGGGAGACGCTTCTCCTTCTCCGCGAAGGGGTTGGCGACGAGGCTCAGGTCCTCAAGCGACGGCGCGCTGTCGCAAGCCGACAGGGCAAAGGCGCCGACCATGAGGACGGCCGGCAGGATCCGGGCCGATCGCGTACGAAATACCGCCATCACTGAGCATCCGTCGCAGCGTCGGCCTCGGTCGGGGCCGGGGCCGGGGCACGGTCGGCGGCGAGAAGCGCGATCATCAACTGAGCGCGCGCGCGCATCTCCTGCGGTGTTTCATTGTCACCGAGAAGTTCTTCGAAGCGCTGGGTCGCGACCTCGTAGTCGCCGGCCTGATAGGCGGCAAGGCCGAGAAGCTCCCGCGCCGACGCCCGCCATGGATTGCCTTCAACGGCCATCTGACCGACGCGCTGCTCGACGCCGGCGCGATCATTGGCTTCGAGCTGGAGATAGGCGGCGCGCACGCGGGCGACGTTGCGCAGATCGACTGGGAGCGCCGAATTGGAGGCGATGGCGTCGTAATCGGCGAGCGCGCCCTGCGCGTCGCCTGCCGCCGCCTTGCCGGCCGCGGCGCGCAGACGGGCAAGCGTACCGAAGCCGCCGCCTTCCTTGGCGATCGCCTCGAACGCGGCCTGGGCTTCTTCGGACTTGCCATCATCGGCAAGCTGCATCGCCTCGTAGTACTCGGCACCGGCCTGCGCAGCCTGCTGGGCGGAATACCATTCCCAGCCGCGCCAGCCCGCCGTGACCACGACGATCAAGACGGCAACGCCAATCACATAGGCCCCGAACCGGTCCCAGAGCTCCTTGGCCTGTTCCCGGCGGACATCTTCTTCGACTTCGCGAAAAATGTCGGACATTCAGTTCCGCCCGCGCTCTCTTTTCTCGACGCCGTACAATCGGCGGGCCCGTCCGGGCCGACAAAATATCGCGGCCGCCTGCCCGTCTGCAATCCCCGGCGCAAACAGACATGCGAACCATCGTTCGGCGCCCGTGATTAAGGGCTCATTGAGCCGATATCAAGGCTAACCCGACGCGGAGCGGTCCGCGTCGCGCCCGGATAAACCGCGTGTGCGGTCCGGAACTCAGGCCCACCAGCGCTTCGGCGCGAACGAGCCGGCGGCGTCTTCGACAACCTTGGCGGCCTGGAACAGTGTCGATTCGTCGAACGGACGGCCGATCAGTTGCAGCCCCAGCGGCAGACCTTCGGCATTGAGGCCGGCGGGAACGGCGATACCCGGCAGGCCGGCCATGTTGACCGTCACGGTGAAGACGTCGTTCAGGTACATCTCGATCGGCGAGGCCGTCGACATCGCCGCGACGCCGAAGGCGGCGGACGGCGTGGCGGGCGTCAGGATCGTGTCGATTCCGTCGGCGAAGACGGTCTCGAAATCGCGCTTGATCAGGGTGCGGACCTTCTGGGCGCGCAGGTAATAGGCGTCGTAGTAGCCCGCCGAGAGCACGTAGGTGCCGATCAGCACGCGGCGCTTCACCTCTGCGCCGAATCCCGCAGACCGGGATTTCTCGTACATGTCGACGATATCGTCGCCGTCGACGCGCAACCCGTAGCGCACGCCGTCGTAGCGGGCGAGGTTGGACGAGGCCTCGGCCGGCGCCACGATGTAATAGGCCGGCAGCGCATATTTCGTGTGCGGCAGCGAGATATCGACGAGTTCGGCGCCGGCATCCTTCAGCCAGGCGGCGCCCTTCTGCCACATCTCCTCGATCTCGGCGGGCATGCCGTCGATTCGGTACTCCTTCGGGATGCCGATGCGCATGCCCTTGATCGACTTGCCGATCGCCGCCTCGTAGTCCGGCACCTCGATATCCACGGACGTGGTGTCCTTTGGATCGACCGAGGCCATCGACTTCAGCATGATCGCCGCGTCGCGGACATCGCGGGCGATCGGCCCTGCCTGGTCCAGCGAGGACGCAAAGGCGACCGTCCCCCAGCGCGAGCAGCGCCCGTAGGTCGGCTTGATGCCGACCGTGCCGGTGAAGGCGGCCGGCTGGCGGATCGATCCGCCGGTGTCGGTGGCCGTGGCGCCGGCGCAGAGCCGCGCGGCGACCGCGGCCGCAGAGCCGCCGGACGACCCGCCCGGCACCAGATCGGCATTGTTGGCGTTCGACCGCCACGGGCTGATCACCGGGCCGTAGTAGGAGGTCTCGTTGGACGAGCCCATGGCGAACTCGTCCATGTTGAGCTTGCCGAGCATCACCGCGCCGTCGGCCCAAAGATTGGCGGTGACGGTCGATTCGTAGGTCGGCTTGAAGCCATCGAGCACGTGGCTGCCGGCCTGGCTGTGCACGCCCTCGGTGCAGAACAGGTCCTTGATGCCGAGCGGAATGCCTTCCAGCGGCCGCGCCTCGCCCGTCGCGATACGGGCGTCGGAAGCGGCGGCCATCTCGCGCGCCTTTTCCGGGGTTTCGGCGACATAGGCGTTCAGGCCGCGCGCCGCTTCCATCGCCTTCAGATAGGCGTCGGTCAGCTCGACGGCGGAGAGTGTCTTCGCCTTCAGGCCGTCACGGGCTTCGGCGATGGTCAGTTCGGTGAGATCGGTCATGTTCGTCAGTGCGTGGTCAGCGGTTCAGCGGTTTTCTTCAAGAAGCCCCGCAGGCGTCCTACTCGACGACCTTGGGCACGACGAAATAGTTGTCCTCGGTCTCCGGCGCGTTGGCGACGATGTCGGCGGCGATATCGCCGTCGGTCACTTCATCCTCGCGCTTCTTCATCGCAACCTGGACGACGGAGGTCATGGGCTCGACGTCGTCGACGTCGAGCTCGCTCAGTTGCTCCACCCAGCCGAGGATCGAGTTGAGCTCACCCTGGAGGCCCTGGGCCTCCTCCTCGCTCACGGCGATGCGGGCCAGTCGCGCGATGCGCTTCACGGTGTCGATGTCGACCGACATGGGACAGCTTCCGATGGACAGAGTATGAGAAAGGTCGCGCCGGCTATATCACCGGCGCGGGCGGCCCGGCAACCCGACGCCTCGCGCGCGGGGCGCAGGTCAGTCCCCGGACCTAGAGATCGACGGCGACGCCCCGGTCCGGCACCACCACGTTCAGCCCCGCCGCCTCGGCGACGAACTTGTCGGCCGTCTGGTCGATGATCGGGAAGGTGCCGTAGTGGCAGGGGATGATCGTGTCGAACGCGAAGTACTTGGTGCAGGCCATCGCGGCGAGCTTCGCGCCCATGGTGAAGCGGTCGCCGATCGGAACGATGCCGACGGTCGGTCGGTAGATCTCGTTGATCAGGCCCATGTCGGAGAAAATGTCGGTATCCCCCATGTGGTAGAGCACCTTGCCCTGCTCCGCCTTGGAGGCGACGACGACGCCGGCCGGATTGCCGAGATAGAGCGGCCTGCCACCGTCCTCGATCTCCGAGGAGGAATGCCATGCCTGGACGAAGGAGACGTCGAAGTTATCGAAGGACTGCGTGCCGCCGTGGTTGCCGGGACTGAAATTCTCGACGCCCCTGGCCGCCAGGTACATGCAGATCTCGAAATTGGCGATCAGCACCGCGCCCGTCGCCTTGCAGATATCGACCGTGTCGCCGATGTGATCGCTGTGGCCGTGGGTGAGCACCACGTGGGTGGCGCCGGCGCTTGCCTCCTCCACGGAGCCGTCCCAGGTCGGATTGCCGCTCAGGAACGGGTCGATCATGATGACGGCGTTGCCGGTCTCGACACGGAAGGCCGAGTGGCCGAACCAGGTTACCTTCATGGAAATCGCCTCCGTATTGGCGGCCGCGACGCCGCGTTTATCTCGTCTTGAGGTTATACACGGCCATTTCCCGCCAACAACCGCTGCCAGGCGCCGCGGTATCTGCTAGGAGGCGCCCATGACCGCGCCCACCGAAAACGCCGAAGAGTTCGCCGCCACCCTGCCGACACAGGGGGCGCTGCTCGGGATCGACCCCGGCGAAAAGACCATCGGCATCGCAATCTGCGACGCCGGATGGCGGATCGCCTCGCCGCTGCTCGGCCTGAAGAAAGCGAAGTTCAAGGAAAACGGGCCGGCCATCGGCAAGCTGTGCACGGACAACAAGGTCACCGGCATCGTCATCGGCCTGCCGCTCAACATGGACGGCACCGCCGGGCCCAAGGCGCAGGCGGCGCGCGCCTTCGCCCGCAACCTGGCCGGCGTCGTCGAACTGCCGATCCTCCTGTGGGACGAACGGCTGTCGACGGTTGCTGTCACACGGGCGATGATCGAGGCGGACACGAGCCGCAAGAAACGCGCCGAGATCGTCGACAAGGTCGCCGCCGCCTACATCCTGCAAGGCGCGCTCGACCGCCTCACCTCCCTTTAGCCAGGTCCGCCATGCATGCAGCCCTGTACAGTATCCTGCCCGTCCTCATCGTCATCGCGACGGGCTGGGCCATCCATCGTTTCGGCATCATCGACGACGCCGGCCGGGCGGGCATCGAGCGGCTCGCCTACTACGTTCTGTTTCCCTGCCTGATCGTGCTGACGCTGGCCAGTGCCGATTACGGCGCCCTGCCCTGGCAGGCGCTGGGCGCGACGCTGTTGCTCTCGGTGCTGACGATGACGGCGCTGTGCCTCGCCCTCTATCCCATCCTGAAGAACCGGTTCCGCGTGGACGGTCCCGCCTTCACCTCGGTGTTCCAGGGCGCGGCCCGGTGGAATACGTTCATCGCACTGGCGCTGTCGGGAAGCCTGTTCGGCAAGGAGGGGCTGACGCTGGTCGCCGTGGCGATCGTCGCCATGGTGCCGATCCTCAACCTGATATCCGTCGTCGTTCTGGCGCATCACGGCGGGACGACACGCCCGCCGGCGCGGATCCTGCTCCGGGAGATCGCGAAGAACCCGCTGATCATCGCCTGCGTCGTCGGCCTGGCGCTGAGCATTGCCGGCCTCTCGATCCCCGGGCCGATCGCGGCGAGCCTCGACATTTTCGGGCGCGCCGGCCTGGCCGTGGCGCTGGTTGCCGTCGGCCTCGGTCTCGATCTGTCATCACTGCGCCGTCCGGGGCCCGCCCATCTCTTCGGAACCGGGCTGAGGCTGATCGTGATGCCGGCGATCGGTCTGGTCTATGCATCGCTGTTCGGGCTCACCGGCACCGCGCTCGGCACCGCGGTGGTCGCCCTGGCGGTGCCGACGGCGTCGAACGGGTATCTGCTGGCGCGCCAGATGGGCGGCGACGCCAAGCTGATGGCCGAGATCATCACATTGCAGACGATGGCGGCGGCGATCACCCTGCCCCTGTGGCTCGCGCTGATGGCGCTCGCCTGAGGTTTGGATCTGCCTATTGTTTAATCAAAGGCAGGACTCCCCAAGCGTAAGGCACTCGCTTATTCAGGCGTTCGACCTCGTCGATCCTCGTGTCGGGTGATTCTGACACGCTGATTTTTTCGCGCACTCGCCTTTTCCGGGGGGCCCTCGTGGGACTGTGGGATCTCGGGCTGCTTGGGTGTCAGCTCGTTTTGTACTTCTCCGTCCTTGCGACGCTGTTCGGGCTTCGGCACCGCTACGGCATCGGCATCTTCTTCTGCGCGCTCGGCGCAATGCATTTCCTCGAAACCTATCTCGCCGCCACCTTCTACGTGGCCGTGCCGTTCGGCATCGTCGTCTCGCCCGGCTCCACGATCCTGTTTCCCGGAAAGATCATCCTGCTCCTGCTGGTCTATATCCGCGAGGACGCGATCGCCGTGCGACAGCCGATCTACGGCCTATTCGCGGGAAACGTCCTGACGATCGGCCTCGTCGCGATCCTCGGCGCCAACACGCTGCTGCCCGGCGCGGACCAGTCGCCGGACTTCCCGTTCTTGGACCAGATGGGCCTGTTGATGATCTGGGGCACGGTCCTGCTGCTGATCGACGGGATCCTGATCATCCTGATCTACGAGCAGGTCGGCCGCTGGCTCGGCCCGCACATGACGCTGCGGATCGCGATAAGCGGCGTCGCCGTCCTTGCCTTCGACCAGCTGGCGTTCTGGCCGGTGTTGCATGCGGTCGCCGGCATCCCGGTCGAAATCCTGTATGGCGGCCTGATCGCCAAGTCGATCGCGGCCGTGGCCTATGCCGTACTTGCCGGCATCTATTTGCGCCATTTCGAACGACGTATGTTCGACGGCCTCGCCCATCCCCGCCTTGCCGACGTCTTCGACGCGCTGACCTACCGCGAGCGGTACGAAACCCTGCTCGAACGCAGCGGACGCGACGGCCTGACCGGTATCGCCGACCGCAGCCGCATGGAGGCCGAGGCCGAGCAATGCACGGCGCGGATCATCGCCAGCGGCGATATCGCCAGCGTCCTGGTCATCGACATCGACAACTTCAAGCAGCTCAACGACGATTCGGGCCACCTCGTCGGCGATGCCGCGCTGCGTGGCCTGGCCGAGCTGCTGACGCGCGACCTGCGCGAGGTCGACCGGATCTATCGCTTTGGCGGCGACGAATTCGTCGTGATCACCTCCGGCCGGGCGCGCGAGGACGCGTCCAACCTCGCCCGGCGTTTGCATCGGCTTGCGGGCAAGCTGGATATTCCGAACCTGAACGCCCCACTGACCGTGAGCATCGGCGCCGCGCATTCGCCGGAAGACGGAAATGATTTTCTGGCCCTGCTGTCGCGGGCCGACAAGCGTCTCTACGCCGCCAAGGGCAGCGGCCGCGACCGGGTGATCACGGGCGATGACAGACACGGCGAGGGCCACCCCGAACTCGTCCGGCCGACCTGATCGCGACACATCGAACCGTGGATAGCGCCGACAAACGCCGGGGTCGCGCTTGCCGGACCGCCGGACTCCCCCTATAGGGACGCTTTTAATGGCCACCACGCACCAACCCCGCCCGATCGCGTTTCCGCATCGCCACCTGCTTGGCATCGACCAGCTTTCGCCGGTCGAGATCTCGGGCCTGCTCGATCTCGCCGACGGCTTCGTCGATATCAACCGGCAGGTGGAAAAGAAGCTGTCGACGTTGCGCGGGCGCACCCAGATCAACTTGTTCTTCGAAGCCTCCACCCGGACGCAGAGCTCGTTCGAGCTCGCGGGCAAGCGGCTTGGCGCCGACGTCATGAACATGTCGGTCGGCTCGTCTTCGGTGAAGAAGGGCGAAACGCTGCTGGATACGGCGGTGACGCTGCACGCCATGCATCCCGACCTGATCGTCGTGCGCCATCACGCCGCCGGCGCGGTGGAGTTGCTGGCCCGGAAGGTCGGGTGCTCCGTCGTCAATGCCGGCGACGGCGCGCACGAGCATCCGACGCAGGCTCTGCTCGACGCCCTGACCATCCGACGCCACAAGGGTGCCCTCCAGGGCTTGATCGTAGCCATCTGCGGCGATGTCCTGCACAGCCGGGTCGCCCGCTCGAACATCCTGCTGCTCAATGCCATGGGCGCCCGGGTGCGCGTCGTCGCCCCGTCGACCCTGCTGCCGGCGGCGATCGACCGGATCGGCGTCGAGGTCCATCGCGACATCCGTTCCGGCATCAGGGACGCGGACGTGGTGATGATGCTGCGGCTCCAGCGTGAGCGCATGAGCGGCGCCTTCGTGCCGTCGGTGCGCGAGTATTTCCACTATTTCGGCCTCGACGCCGCCAAGCTGACGCTCGCCAGGCCGGACGCGCTGGTGATGCATCCCGGACCGATGAACCGCGGTGTCGAGATCGACAGCGACGTCGCCGACGGCCCGCAGAGCGTCATCCGCGAGCAGGTCGAGATGGGCGTGGCGGTCCGCATGGCGGTGCTCGAGGCGCTCGCCAGCAACCTTCCGAACGCGTGAGGAAACCGATGCCAGTCTGGGGGTCGCCGGAACGCTTCGAGCCGGAAAAGGTCCGTCCGACCGGATTCCACAACGTGCGCCTGATCGATCCGTCAATCGGCCGTGACGAGATCGGCGGCCTGCTGATCGACGGCGGTCGCATCGCCGATGTGGGGCCGCATCTGAAGGCCGGTTCCTTTCTCGACGGCACCGAGGTGATCGACGGCGGGGCCAAGGTGCTGGCGCCCGGCCTCATCGACATGCAGGTCTTTACCGGCGAGCCGGGTTTCGAGCACCGCGAGACGATCGCTTCGGCGAGCCGGGCCGCCGCGGCCGGCGGCGTCACCACGATGATCTGCATGCCGGACACCGATCCGGTGATCCACGATGTCGCCATGGTGGACTACGTCCAGCGGCTGGCGCGGGATACCGCCATCGTCCGGCTGCTGCCGATGGGTGCGCTGACCAGGGATCTCGCAGGCACCGAGATGACCGAGATCGGCCTGATGTCGGCGGCCGGCGCGGTCGCCTTCACCAACGGGCGGCGGGCGATCACCAACGCCCAGACCATGCGCCGGGTGCTCACCTACGCGGGCGATTTCGACGCGCTCATCGTCCATCACCCCGAAGATCCCGATCTCGTCGGCGAAGGTGTCATGCACGAGGGCGAGATGGCGACGCGCCTCGGCCTGAAGGGCATTCCGGTCGAGGCCGAAACGGTGATGCTGTCGCGCGATCTCAAGCTCGTCGGCCTCGCGGGCGGGCGCTATCACGCCGCCCAGCTGTCCGCCGGCCGCTCGCTGACGACGCTGCGCCGCGCCAAGGAGCGCGGCATCAAGGTCACCGCAGGCGTGTCGATCAACAATCTGGCGCTGAACGAAAACGACATCGGCACCTACCGCACCTTCGTCAGGCTGTCGCCGCCGCTGCGCTCCGAGGACGACCGCATGGCGCTCGTCGCGGCGCTGGCCGAAGGGCTGATCGACGTCATCGTTTCCAGCCACGATCCGCACGACGTCGAGACAAAGCGGCATCCGTTCGCGGAGGCCGAGGTCGGCGCGATCGGCCTGGAGACGCTCCTGTCGGCGGCCCTGCGCTTGCACCATTCCGGCGACGTCCCGCTCATGCGCCTGATCGACGCCATGTCGACGCGGCCGGCGGCGATCCTCGGTCTGGAAGGCGGCAGCCTGGAAATGGGGCGGCCGGCCGATCTCGTGTTCTTCGATCCGGACGAGCCGTGGATCGTCGATGCCGGCGCGCTGTCGTCGCGCTCGAAGAACACGCCGTTCGAGGATGCGCGCATGCAGGGCCGCGTCCTGCGCACCATCGTTGCCGGACGCACGGTCTACGACTACGGTTCGGACTGAACCGAACCAGACACCGGCCGACGCCATGCCCGATCCGATCAGTTGGAGCCTCGCCCTGCCCTATTTGCTGGCGGCCCTGCTGTTCGGCTACCTGCTGGGCTCTATCCCGTTCGGGCTGATCTTCACCCGCATGGCGGGGCTCGGCGATGTACGCGCGATCGGGTCCGGCAATATCGGGGCGACCAACGTGCTGCGCACCGGGCGCAAGGGGCTAGCGGCGGCAACGCTGCTGGCGGATGCGCTGAAAGGCACCGTCGCGGTGCTGGTCGCCGCCCAATGGGGGCCGGATACGGCGATTTTGGCCGGTTTCGGCGCTTTCGTCGGCCATCTATTCCCGGTCTGGCTCAAGTTCAAGGGCGGCAAGGGCGTCGCGACCTATCTCGGCGTGCTGCTTGGCCTCTACTGGCCGGCCATGCTGATCTTCGCCGCCATGTGGCTCGTGACCGCATTCGTCTCGCGCTATTCGTCCCTGTCGGCGCTGGTCGCCAGCGCGCTGACGCCGTTCGTGCTCGTCCTGTCGGGCGAGTGGCAGGCAGCGGAGCTGTTCGCCGTCCTGACCGCGCTGCTGTTCATCGCCCATCGCGCCAATATCCAGCGGCTGGTCAGCGGCACAGAGGGCCGGATCGGCGGCGCCAAGTCGTGACCGGCACGGGCGGCAGTCGGCAGGCAACGCTGACTGACGCGCAGAAGCTCGACTGGCTGCGTCTCCTTCGCTCCGAAAATGTCGGCCCGGCGACGTTCCGGGCCCTCGTCAACCGCTTCGGCAGCGCCGCTGCGGCAATTGACGCCCTACCCGACCTGTCCGCCCGCGGCGGGCTGAGGCGCCGCATCAAGGTGTGCTCGCGCGCCGATGCCGAGCGGGAGATAGAGACGGCGGCACGTCTCGGCGCGACGCTGGTGGCCTGGGGCGAGCCGGGCTATCCGAAACGGCTCTCCGATACCGAGGGCGGACCGCCGCTGCTCTACGCGGCAGGGCGCCTCGACGTCACCCACATGCCGACGGTGGCGATCGTGGGATCGCGCAATTGCTCGGCGCTCGGCCGGCGCCTCGTCTCTACCCTGGCGCACGATCTCGGCGCGGAAGGCTTCGCGGTCGTCTCCGGCCTTGCCCGCGGCATCGATGCCGCCGCGCACCAGGCCTCGGTCAGGACCGGCACGATCGCGATCCTCGCCGGCGGGCACGGCCACATCTATCCAGCCGAACACGGCGATCTCGCCAACGCGATCAAGGCCGACGGCGCGCTGATCACCGAGATGCCGCCTTACTGGATCGCGCGCGCAAAGGATTTTCCCCGCCGCAACCGGATCATCTCCGGCGCCTCATACGGCGTCGTCATCGTCGAGGCCGCGGCGCGCTCGGGGTCGCTAATCACGGCGCGATTCGCGCTGGAGCAGGGCCGCGAGGTCTTCGCGGTACCCGGCTCGCCGCTGGACCCGCGGGCGGACGGAACCAACAGGCTGATCCGCGACGGCGCCACATTGACGCGCAACGCCGAGGACGTCCTGGAGGTGCTGCGCCCAATGCTCGGGCTGTTCGCCCCGCCGGTCGCCCCGCTCGGCGAACCGGAGGACGGTCGGCCGGTCTCCGCCGATATCGATGATTCCGACCGGCGCCGGGTCATCGACGCGATCGGTCCGAGTCCGGTCGCCATCGACGATATCCTGCGGCTGACCGGGCTCTCACACGGACAATTGATGCTGGCGCTGATCGAGCTGGAACTCGCCGGCCGCATCGAGCGGCACGCCGGGCAACGGGTGTCGCTGCTCTAGACAACGAACATGCCATGGGGTGGAGCCCCCTCGCGACGCCGGGCATTCCTGACATTGTTTACGTCGCCGACGCCTCACGTGCGAACTTTACAAAATGCAACCAAAGATGGGAAAACGTTGCGGTTCCACAACGATTGCTGCGGGCATGAACAGCAGACCATCCGACAGAATCGCTAACTACGTCGCGGACCTCCCGCTGGATCCGGGACTTCGCGTGCTTGAGATCGGCTGCGGCCCGGGCGTTGCCGCGCGCGAAGTCGCCCGGCGGATCGGCGACGGCAAGGTCGTGGCGATAGATCGCTCCGCCAAGGCCATCGGGATCGCGACCCAATCGTCAGCAACCGAAATCGAGGCCGGGCGACTGGAATTGCGAACCGTCGCGATCGAGCATTTCGCGCTTGAAGACGGCGAAGAGCCATTCGATCTGGCCTTTGCCATGCGGGTCGGCGCGCTGGACGGTCGTCATCCGGCGGCCGGAAAACTCGCGATGGTGCGGCTGAAGGCCGCCCTCAAGCCGGACGGGCTCTTGTTCATAGACGACCGCGAACCGATCAAGGGACGCGAGATCCGGACCTGAACCGGTCGCCGAATGCGTGCGTCTTGCCCCGGCATACCGGCGCGGGTGATCAACGCGGCTTTCGGGCCGCGGAATTCATGGCTTTGCTCGTCGCCTCGATTCGCGCCATTTCCAGGAGATAGGCAGTCAGGTCCAGGCCGGCCCGGTCGGCTATCTGCACGAGTTCCGGAAGAATGCCCGCCAGATAGTCGGCCGCCGCCAGGTCGGACGGAGGCCCTATCACCGGCGCATTCCTCTCGCTATCCCGGCTTTCTCGCCCAGACAATTCGAGCCCCTCTTCGCCACCGAATACTCTTGCCGCAGAAGGGTCGCCTGTGCGTGAGGCCGCTCCCCCGTACGCCGCGTTCGGTAGGTCTAGAGATAGCACGTTTCTATAAATAATTGAAATAACAGATATTTACACGTTATGCGTGTATTGAAGCGGTGCTCGGTACGCTTTCCCGGACTGCCCGTTTGACTTGGTGTGCGGCATTCCCCATCTTCGCGCCCGAATAAGCGCGGTCCGGTACCGGCGCTCCCCACATCGAGGCCATTGGTTCAAGCATGCAGGTTGTCATCGTCGAGTCCCCGGCGAAAGCAAAAACGATCAACAAGTATCTCGGCGGCGACTACCACGTCCTGGCGTCCTTCGGACATATCCGCGACCTGCCGTCGAAAGACGGCTCGGTTCAGCCGGATCAGGACTTCGAAATGACCTGGGAGGTCGATCCGAAGAAGTCCAAGCAGGTCTCCGAGATCGCAAGCGCCGTGAAGTCGGCCGATCGCGTCATCCTCGCCACCGACCCGGATCGCGAGGGCGAGGCGATTTCCTGGCACGTGCTGGAGGTCCTGCGCCGAAGGGGCGTCTTGAAGGACAAACCCGTCGACCGGGTGGTTTTCAACGCCGTCACCAAGCAGGCGGTGCTCGATGCCATCGCCCATCCCAGGGAGATCGACGGGCCGCTCGTCGAGGCCTATCTCGCCCGGCGCGCGCTCGACTATCTCGTCGGCTTCACCCTGTCGCCGGTGCTGTGGCGGAAGGTTCCCGGCGCGCGCTCGGCCGGGCGCGTTCAGTCGGTCGCGCTGCGGATCGTCTGCGACCGCGAAGCCGAGATCGAATCGTTCGTCCCGCGGGAATACTGGACCGTCATCGCCGGCCTGAATTCGCAGGGCAACGCCTTCGACGCCCGGCTCGTCACCGCCGACGGCAAGAAGATCGAGCGGCTGACGATCGGGACCGGCGCCGAAGCCGAAGCGCTGAAGGCGGCGCTGGAGCAGTCAGGCTACGCGGTCCGCTCGGTCGAGAAGAAGCCGGTCAAGCGCCATCCCTACGCGCCGTTCACGACCTCGACGCTGCAGCAGGAAGCCTCCCGCAAGCTCGGCTTCACCGCCGACCGCACCATGCGCACCGCCCAGCGGCTGTACGAGGGCATCAACCTGGGCGGCGAGACCGTCGGCCTGATCACCTACATGCGTACCGACGGCGTCGAGATCGTGCCGGAGGCAATCAACGCGGCGCGCGGCGTCATCGCCCAGGATTACGGCGACCGCTACCTGCCCGCCTCGCCGCGCATCTACAAGACCAAGGCGAAGAACGCACAGGAGGCCCACGAGGCGATCCGGCCGACCGACCTGAACCGACGCCCGGCCGACGTGCGCCGCGCACTCGACGAGGACCAGGCCCGCCTCTACGAGCTGATCTGGAAGCGGACCCTGGCCAGCCAGATGGAATCGGCGGAACTGGAACGCACCACCGTCGACATCGAGGCGACCGCGCCGGACGGAAAGCGCTACGGCCTGCGCGCGGTGGGCACGGTGCAGCGGTTCGACGGCTTCCTCACGCTCTATCAGGAGACCGCCGACGACGACTCCGATAACGAGGAAGACCGTCGCCTGCCGGCCATGAAGGACGGCGAAAGCCTCGACCTCGAGAAGATATCGGCGACCCAGCATTTCACCGAGCCGCCGCCGCGCTTCACCGAGGCGACGCTGATCAAGCGGCTCGAGGAGCTGGGTATCGGGCGGCCGTCGACCTATGCGGCGACGCTCAAAGTCCTGGGCGACCGCGAATACGTGCGCCTCGACAAGCGCCGGTTGATCCCCGAGCCGAAGGGCCGCATCGTCACGGCGTTCCTCGAAGGCTTCTTCAAGCGCTACGTCGAGTACGACTTCACCGCGAGCCTGGAGGAGAAGCTCGACCGCATCTCCAACGGCGAGATCGGCTGGCGCGACGTGTTGCGCGAATTCTGGCGCGATTTCGCCACCGAGATCGAGGCGACGAGCGAGCTGAAGACCTCCGAGGTCTTCGAGGCGCTCAACGACATTCTCGGTCCCTATGTCTTCCCGCCGAAGGAAGACGGCTCCGACGCACGCGCCTGCCCGTCCTGCGAGGGCGGCCGGCTGTCGATCAAGCGCGGCAAGAACGGCCCGTTCATCGGCTGCTCGAACTATCCCGACTGCCGCTATACCCGCGATCTCACGACGCCGGGCGACGGCGATGGCGCCGAGGCGCTGGTCAACGGACAGCGGGTCCTCGGCGTCGATCCGGAAACGAATCAGGAGGTTTCCCTCCGCACCGGGCGGTTCGGTCCCTACGTTCAGCTCGGCGAGGCGCCCGACGGCGAGAAGCCGAAGCGGGCCAGCCTGCCGAAGGGCGTCGATGCGGCATCCGTCGATCTGGAGCGGGCGCTGTCCTACCTGTCGCTGCCGCGCGAAGTCGGCATTCATCCGGAATCGGGCAAGCCGATCACCGCCGGCATCGGCCGCTACGGTCCCTTCGTCCTGCACGACGGCACCTACGCCAATCTGGAATCGGCGGACGAGGTGTTCACCGTCGGGCTCAACCGGGCGGTGACGCTGATCGCCGAGAAGCAGCAGCGCGGCGGGCGACGCGGCGCCGCGGCCACGATCAAGGCGCTCGGCGACAACGCCGATTTCGGCGCGGTAGAGGTGAAAGCCGGCCGCTACGGCCCATATGTAACCAACGGCAAGATCAACGCGACGCTGCCCAAGGGCACCGACCCGGAAGGCGTGACGATGGAGCTTGCCGCCGAATTGCTCGCTGCCAAGGCTGAAAAGGGCGGCGGCAAGAAACCCAAACGGGCCAAGAAGAAGGCATCCCCGAAAAGCTAGGGGCGGACAAAGCTGATGGCAAAACGCCGTGGCGGCGCGTCCGATCAAGGACTGCCGAGCCGCGAGGCGATCCTCGAGTTCCTGCGCGACCATCCCGGACGGGCTGGCAAGCGTGAGATTGCGCGCGCCTTCGGCGTCAAGTCGGCCGATCGCATCGCCCTGAAGCGCCTGCTCAGGGACATGGAAGACGACGGCCAGATCGAGGGCCGCCGCAAGCGCGTCCAGCGGGCCGGCCACATGGCGCCGGTCGAGGAACTGGAGATCACCGGCCGCGACCGGGACGGCGAGCTGATCGCCGCCCCGACCGACTGGGACGAGGCGCTGCACGGCGCCGCGCCGTCGGTCCTGATCCTGCCCGACCGCAGCCGCAAGTCACGCATGCCGGTGCCCGGCGTCGGCGACCGGGTGATGGCGCGCGTGCGCGAGGTCGTCGACGAGACCGGCGCCACGCACCACGAGGGCAAGGTCGTTCGCATCCTCGACCGGCGGCCGCGCACGGTGATCGGCGTGTTCACGCCGCGCCCGGGTGGCGGCGGCGTCGTCCATTCGGTCGACAAGAAGGAGCGGCGCGACCTGACCGTCGCCCCGGAGGATACCGGCGACGCCCGCAAGGACGACCTGGTCGCCGTGGAGATCCGCAAGAGCACGCGCTTCGGGCCGCCACGGGCGGTGGTGCGCGAGGTCGTCGGCGACATGAAGAGCGAGAAGGCCGTCAGCCAGATCGCCCTCCTGACGCATGGCATTCCCCAGCCCTTCGCCGACGACGTCATCGCCGAAGCCGAGGCCGCCACACCGGCGGCGATGGCCGGACGCGAGGACCTGCGTAGTCTTCCCCTCGTTACCATCGATCCGGCCGACGCCAAGGACCACGACGACGCGGTGCACGCGGCCCCCGACGCCGATCCCGACAACAAGGGCGGCTTCGTCGTCACCGTCGCGATCGCCGATGTCGCCTGGTACGTGCGACCCAACGGCGCGCTCGACCGGTCGGCGCGCGAACGCGGCAACTCGGTCTATTTTCCCGACCGGGTGGTGCCGATGCTGCCCGAGCAGCTGTCGGCCGACCTGTGCTCGCTGAAGGAAAACCAGGACCGGCCCGTGCTCGCCTGCGAAATGGCGATCGCGCCCGATGGCCGGGTCAGGCGGCATCGCTTCCTCCGGGCGATGGTCCGCGTCGCCGCCAATATCGACTACCGGCAGACCCAGGCGGCGATCGACGGCCAGACGGACGAACAAACCGGTCCGCTTCTCGATACCGTTCTGAAGCCCCTGTGGGACGCCTATCGGGCCGTCGCCAAGGCGCGGGACGCGCGCGCGCCGCTGGAGCTCGAGATCCCCGAGCGCAAGCTGATCCTCGACAAGACCGGTCATGTCGCCCGCGTGCTCGTTCCCGAGCGTCTGGAAAGCCACAAGCTGATCGAGGTCTTCATGATCCTCGCCAACGTGGCCGCAGCCGAGACGCTGGAAAAGAAGCACACGCCGCTGATCTACCGCGTGCACGACTCGCCGTCGCCGGAGAAGCTCGCCGCCCTCGCCGACTTCCTGGCGACGATCGGCCTGAAGCTACCCAAGGCGGGCGTCCTGCTGCCGCACCATTTCAACGGCATCCTGGCGAAGGTCGAAGGCACCGAGAACGAGCGGCTCGTCCACGAAGTGGTGCTGCGCAGTCAGGCGCAGGCCGAGTACACGCCGGAGAACTTCGGCCATTTCGGCCTCAATCTGCGGCGCTACGCGCATTTCACCTCGCCGATCCGGCGATACGCGGACCTGATCGTGCATCGGGCATTGATCCGGGCGCTCGATCTCGGCAAGGACGGCCTGAGCGACCGGACGATCGCGGATCTCGACGAAATATCCGCCCATATTTCCGCGACAGAACGCCGCGCCATGGCGGCCGAGCGTGAAACCGTCGACCGGCTGATCGCGGATTTCCTGGCCGATCGGGTCGGCGCCCGCTTCCACGGCACGGTCACCGGCGTCACCAAATCGGGCCTGTTCGTGAGGCTCGACGATACCGGCGCGGACGGTTTTATACCGGCCTCGACGCTGGGCGCGGACTATTTCCGTTTCGACGAAGCGGGCCGACGAATGGTCGGCGAGCGCACCGGCGAGGCGTTCACACTCGGCGATCCTTGCGAGGTCAAGCTCGTCGAGGCGGTGCCGCTGGCCGGCGCGCTGCGGTTTGAGATCGTGAGTGAAGGCAAGTATGTAAGTATCAGACCCGGCCGCAAGGCGGGCGGCCGTGCCCGTTCGGGGGGCGGTGCAAGAGCGAGGAAACAGGGAAAACGATGAGCGAAGCCCACCCCACCACGTGGACCCAGGACGGTAGCGCGCTGCCGCCCCGGCCGGTTGCCGACGCGATGCTGCGCGGCCTCAGGATGCGCTGCCCGGCCTGCGGCGGCGGTTCGATCTTTCGTGCCTACCTGAAAGTCAACGATGCCTGCCCGACCTGCGGCGAGGCCCTGCATCATCACCGTGCCGACGACGCCCCGCCCTATTTCACCATCGTCATCGTGGGACACATCGTCGTTCCGCTGGTGCTGACCGTGGAGCGGATGTTCGCACCGGCGATCTGGCTGCAGGCCTCCGTCTGGACCCTGATCACGGTCGCTCTGTGCATGATGCTGTTGCCGCCGATCAAGGGCGCGTTGGTTGGCCTGCAGTGGGCCAACTACATGCACGGCTTCGATCCGCGGTCGGGCGGACGCGAGGACTGGGACGGCATGAGCCGAGACACATTGTCATCCCCAGCCCCGGCCCCTGCCGCCAAGTCATGACGATAGCCCCTGGTCTCGCCAAGGAGGCCAAGAAGCGCCTCTCGGGGCCCAACATGAAGCCCGCCGATTCCGCCTCGCTCGTCATCGTCGACACGCGCGGGAAAGAGCCGCACGTGCTGATGGGGCGGCGCAGCGACGCCCACGTCTTCTATCCGGGCGCCTATGTGTTCCCGGGTGGACGCGTCGATCCCGACGACGCATCGATGTCGGCGGCGATCGAACCGGACCCCGAGCTGATCAACCGCCTGAAGGTGCGCATGCGCGGACGGCCGAGCCAGCGCCGCGCGCGCGCCATTGCGCTTGCCGGCATCCGCGAGGCGTTCGAGGAAGCCGGCATCCTGATCGGCAAGCCGGGCAAGCCGAACAAGCCCGTGCCGAAGGACTGGCAGGGCTTCGTCGACCACGGCCTGCTGCCCGACCCCACGCCGCTCATCTACTTCATGCGCGCGACGACGCCGCCGCGCCGCCCGCGCCGATTCGACAACCGGTTCTTCGCCGTCGACGTCTCGGCGATCACGCTCGATCTGCCGCGCGAGCAGCGGCCGACAGACGAACTGGGCGATATGGTGTGGGTCCCGCTGACCGATCTCAAGTCGCTGCATCTGCCCAACATCACCCAGGTGGCGATGGAGGAGCTGCACGCCCGCCTCGCCTCGCCCGACGGGCTCGCGGCCAAGCATCCGGTCCCCTACTATTACGCCGTCGGAAGCCGATTCCACCGCGAGTTGCTCTAGAATCCGCGGACTGACGGCCTTCCCGTAACAGGACGAGGTCGTCAGGTGGTTCAGAACGCGGTCGAGAGATCGGCGGACAAGCCCGAATCCCGCCAGCAGGGCCGCTTGCGGAGCATGGCCGCGGCGATCGTCTGCATTTCCGTGGTCGGTTTCGCGCTCAGCCTGACGTTGCCGCTCTTGTCGCTGATGCTGGAGGCGCGCGGCGTATCCGACACCTGGATCGGCCTCAACACAGCGGTCGCCGGCGTCGCCGCCCTCATCGTCTCGCCGTTGACCGCCGGCCTTGCGCGCAGGTTCGGCACGACACGCCTCATCTACCTTGCGATCCTCGCCGGCTGCGTCTGCCTGCTGCTCTTGGCTCCCGCGCCGTTCTGGCTCTGGTTCCCGCTCCGCTTCATCCTGTCCGCCGCGATCACGATCCTGTTCGTCATCAGCGAATTCTGGATCAACGCGGCGGCGCCGGACCACAAGCGCGGACTGGTAATGGGCATATACTCGACGGTGCTCTCGATGGGATTCGCCCTCGGCCCGGCGGTACTGGCGATCTTCGGCAGCGCCAGCACCGTGCCGCTGGGAATCGCGATCGCCGCGTTCCTGTTCGCCGCCGTCCCCGTCGCCTTCGCCGGCCCCCTCGTGCCGCGGGTCGAGGGGCGCGCCAACTACCGACTCCTGGCTCTGCTCTTCGTCGCCCCCGCCGCCACGCTTGCCGCTTTCGTCTACGGCAGCGGGGAATCAACGATGTTCACCTTCATGGCGCTTTGGGGCATCCGCGGCGGATTGACCGAGTCCACCGCGGCGCTGCTGATTACGATGGCGGGGCTCGGCAACATGCTCTCGCAAATTCCCATCGGCCTCGTCGCCGACCGTGCCAACAAGACGCTGGCTCTCGCCGTTTGCGGCGCGTTCGGCTTTATTGGCGCCGCGCTTCTCCCCGCGACCGTCGGCACGCCCTGGCTCGTCTTCACCGTCATCTTCTTCTGGGGCGGCATGGCCGCCGGCCTCTATACCGTCGGCCTGACGCAGCTCGGGGCCCGCTTTTCGGGCGCCGACCTGGCCGCTGCGAACGGCCTGTTCGTCATGCTGTACGCGGTCGGCATGCTTGTCGGACCGGGCGTCGGCGGCATAGCCCTCGACCTCTGGCCGCTCTACGGCATGCCGATGGTGATCGCCACCTTCTTCGGCATCTACGCGGCGTTTGCGTTCGTGCGCTGGTGGCTAGCGCCACCAGCGGCATCCGGACGCCCTATTCCTTGACTTTTCGCGCGCGCGGCGTAGGTTGCCGCCCGATATCGAACGCCGGCCGCGGAGGTGCGGCGACCTTTCGCAAGGATTGAGAACAATGGCCAAGCCGACAACGGTCAAGATCCGGCTCGTGAGCACCGCCGACACGGGCTATTTCTACGTGACCAAGAAGAACACCCGGACGATGACGGAAAAGATGACCGTCAAGAAATACGACCCGGTCGTCCGCAAGCACGTCGAGTTCAAGGAAGCGAAGATCAAATAATCGCGGTTTCCGCGACTTCGTTTCTCGCTGGACTACTGGGAGGCATCGCTTTTTGCGGTGCCTCTTTTGGTTTAAGCCGAAGCATTGTCCGTCTTTGCAGGCGCGGTATGGCGCGACGACCGCGCCCGAAGTCCCGGAAACTTTCAAGTCGGTCCGCGTCGCCGACAAGTACCCGGCTCAAGCCGATCCGGATCACGGCGAGTCGAGGGATGCCGCCAAAAAAAAAGGCGGCGCCCGAAGGCACCGCCTGACTACCCCAGCCTATCCAAAGGCATCGCCATCTGGCGCGCCCTCGCCGTCGTCGAGACCACGTCCCGTTCTAAAAAAGATTGGTGGCCGGCCGGAGGCGGGTCATACGAGGAGGCCACTCTAACCGCACTCCGACCGGCCTAACCCCACGGACCCAGGAGATGCGGCGGACCTGAGCATTCCGTAGGGTATTCGGTCGCTGTCCGTGTGGCCTCCGTTTGCGCCCCTGCCGCCGGACAGTTCTAACTTCGCCGTGAGGGTAGCCCGCCAGCCGAAAGAATCAATCTAATTTTCGATAATTGCGGCGTATTAGGCTATTAAGGTAAAGATCGAACCGCGTTTTCGTCCGGCGGATCGCGAAATTTTTCATTAGGCGTCTTATGCCGATCTTGCCGTAATGCGATTGCGGCCGTCTTTTTGGCCGCATAGAGGGCGTGATCCGCGCGCTTGAGGAGGCGTTCGGGCGTATCGTCGGGATGCTCCAGCGCCGCGACGCCGATACTCACGGTCAAATCGATCGTGTGGCGGCCCGCGCCCACGACGAACTCCTCACCGCCATACCGGCACGCAAGGTCGACGCCGCGGGGGTGTCATCGACGACGAGGACACGCGCGGTCATCAGACGGCCTCGTCGCCGTCGCCCAGATAGTGCTTCACGGTCTCGATGAACTTGGCGACCGAGATCGGCTTGGAGATATAGGCCTCACAGCCGCCCTTGCGGATGCGTTCCTCGTCGCCCTTCATCGCGAAAGCGGTTACCGCGATCACCGGTATGGTGTGCAGTTCATCGTCTTCCTTGATCCAGCGGGTGACGTCGAGGCCCGAAACCTCGGGGAGCTGAATGTCCATCAGGATGAGGTCGGGACGATGCTCGCGGGCGAGCTTCATGGCCTCGGTGCCATGGCGCGTCTGTATGGTCTCGTAGCCGTTGGCGACGAGCAGATCGTTGAAGAGCTTCATGTTGAGCTCGTTGTCTTCGACGATCAGTATCTTCTTGGCCAATGTTCCGACGTCCCCAATGGGCCGGCGCGCGGCGGCGCCGGTGCGTTCACGGATCTGCCGTACCGGCTCGGTGGCGGGTTTATGTGTTCCCGTGATCCGCTGTAACCTTACCGGGGATTCCTTACGCAAAAGCAAACCAGATACTGGACATGACCAACTTGAACAGCCGCGAAGCGGCGCAGGCCGTGGCGATCGAAGCCCTCTCTTTCCTGGCCCGGGACCCCGATCGCGTCTCCGGCTTTCTGGCGAATGCCGGAATCGGACCGGACCGGCTGCGCGACGTCGCCCGCGAACCGGGCTTCCTGGCCGCCGTTCTCGACTATCTCCTTGCCGACGAGCCACTTCTGCTCATGTTCGCCGAGGATTCCGGCATTTCGGCCCGATCCGTGCCGGCGGCGCGGATGGCGCTCGGCGAGCCGGACAAAATGTTCTGAAACAGCGGATCTGGCCCGAATGGACACATCCAGCACCGGCCTGCGCATCGGAATTGACCTCGGCGGCACGAAGATCGCCGGGATCGTCTTCGATGATGCCGATACGGTCGTCGCCGAGACGCGCGGGCCGGCGCCGCGCGACGACTACCGCGCGACGATCGCGGCAGTGGTGGACGCGATCGGCGCGCTGGAGACGCAAGCCGGTGGAACCGGCACGGTCGGCATCGGCATGCCCGGCTCGATCTCGCCGGTGACCGGCCGCGTCCAGAACTCCAATTCGGTGTGGCTCAACGATAAGCCCTTCGCCGAGGACGTGCAGGCCGCGCTCGGCCGGCCCGCGCGCTTTTCCAACGACGCCAACTGCTTTGCCCTGTCCGAGGCCACCGACGGCGCCGCGGCGGGCGCGGACAGCGTGTTCGGCGTCATCATGGGCACCGGCTGCGGCGGCGGCGTGGTCGTCGGCGGGCGGATCGTCGAGGGGCCGAACCGCTGCGGCGGCGAATGGGGCCACACGCCCCTCCCCTGGTCCACCGCCGAGGAGCATCCAGGCCCGCGCTGCTGGTGCGGCCGGCTGGGGTGCCTGGAGACCTGGCTGTCGGGAAGCGGGCTGGAACGGGACTTCGCACAGGCGACGGGCCGCGCCCTGTCGGGTCCCGAGATCGCCGCCCGCGCCGCCGACGATCCGGCCTGCGAGGCGGCGCTCGAGCGCCACGTTTCGCGGCTCGCCCGGGCGCTGGCGATGATCACCAACATCATCGACCCGGCGGTCATCGTGTTCGGCGGCGGGCTGTCACAACTTCCCCATCTCTACGCGCGGGTGCCTCCGGCGATGGCGCCCTATGTCTTCGCCGACAAGCCGAAGATCGACATCCGGCCGCCGGCGCACGGCGATGCCAGCGGCGTGCGCGGCGCGGCGCGGCTGTGGACCGGAGAGGCCCCCTCGCGCTGAGATGGATGCCGCCGACGGCCCGACGCGCTATAGTCGGGCCGATCTCGTCGCTCGCCAGGCACGGCCATGTCGGGACTGCCCACTCTCTGCCTCGATTGTTCGACGCGCCCGCCCGACGGGGCGGCGCGCTGCCCGTCCTGCGGCGGGCCCCGGCTCGTGCGCCACGCCGAGCTGTTCGACCTGTCCGTCGCCCATGTGGACTGCGATGCCTTCTACGCGGCGATCGAGAAGCGCGACGACCCCAGCCTCGCCGACAGGCCGCTGATCATCGGCGGCGGCAAGCGCGGCGTCGTGTCGACGGCCTGCTATATCGCCCGCATCGACGGCGTGCGCTCGGCGATGCCGATGTTCAAGGCGCTGAAGCTCTGCCCGAACGCCGTCGTCATCAAGCCGAACATGGAGAAGTATTCCGCCGTCGGCCGCCAAGTCCGTGCGCTGATGCTGGAGCTGACGCCGCTGGTCGAGCCGCTGTCGATCGACGAGGCCTTCCTCGATCTAACCGGCACACAGGCCGTCCATCGCATGGCGCCGGCGAGCACGCTGGTCCGCTTCGCCCACCGCGTCGAGACCGAGATCGGCATCACCATCTCGGTCGGCCTCAGCCACAACAAGTTCCTCGCCAAGATCGCCTCCGACCTGAAGAAGCCGCGCGGCTTCTCGGTCATCGGCAAGGCGGAGACGCTGGACTTCCTGCGCGACAAGCCGGTCGGCCTGATCTTCGGCGTCGGCGCGGCCATGCAAACGAAGCTGGCCAGGGACGGCATCACCAGGATCGGAGACCTGCAGCGGATACCGGAAACCGACCTGGCGCGGCGCTACGGCGCGACGGGGATGCGGCTCGCGCATCTGGCGCGCGGCGAGGACGACCGGCGCGTCTCACCCGACAGGCCGGCCAAGAGCGTCAGCTCCGAAACGACGTTCGAGGATGACATTTCAGATCCGGTCCGATTGAGGACGATCCTGTGGGGCCTGAGCGAAACGGTCTCGCGCCGGCTCAAGACGGCGCAGTTGAGCGGGCGCACGGTGACGCTGAAGCTCAAGACGGCCGGGTTCCGCACGCTGACCCGCTCGCACACGCTGTCCTCGCCGACCCAGCTCGCCGACCGCATCTTCGAAAGCGGCCAGCGGCTGCTCGCCGACGCCGCCGACGGCACCGCGTTCCGGCTGATCGGCATCGGCGTCTCGGAGTTCGGTGCCGAGGACGCCGACGCCCTGACCGACCTCATCGATACGGGACCGGCCCGCCGTGCGGCCGCGGAACGCGCCGTCGACGCGGTGCGCGACAAGTTCGGCCGCGACGCCGTGACGCGCGGGATCGCGTTTTCGGGGACCGCGCCGCGGGACCGGTCGAAGTAGCTCCGGGTAGGCCCGGGCAGGCCCCGCCCTACTGCTCGCAGGGCTCAGCGTCGAGGAACTCGATCGCGGACAGGTCGCCGACCAGGGTGAAGTCGCCATAGTCGAGCACGATCTTGCGGCTGACGCCGTTCGAGAACAGATCGTAGCTGAACTCGTAGGACGGCAGGTCCTTGTTCTCCGCATCGTTGTCGAAGTAGGCGACCGTCACCGGCCAGCTGGCCAGCTCACCGAGCACCTCGTCTCCGGTCTGGCCCTCGTCGCCGGCGGGCTCCCGGCGCGCGCCGATCACGGTGGTGGTCGAATAGGTCTTCCGGCCCGTATCGGAGCCGTCATAGACGTCGGCGGCGACGATCTTCTCTCCCGACTCCGCGGCCTGGAGAATGCGCATCACATGCTGGGTCGGGAACAGGATCTCGGAGTCGAGCGAGAACTCCGCGTCCTCGGGGACGCTCAGGTCGACCGTGATCGTTCCATCCTCGCGTGTCGCGATACCGTCGGTCTCGTCCGCCAGGTCCTGGTCGAGATAGTTCTTCGTGACGAAGCGGTAGCTGGAGCCGTCGCCGGCCTCCCAGGTGGTCGAGCGCAGGTCGTTGACGAGGCTGCGCCGCGTGCCGGTGATACGGGTGACGAAGCGCGTCGTCACCGTGAACCCCTCGCAGGCCGACCCCATCGTCTCCAGGACCAGCCGCCCCTCGATGTCCGACGAACCGCCCCCGCCCTGGGTGCGATCGATCTCGAGGTCGTAGACGGCCCGGTGCGAGGCGATGGTCGGCACACCCGCCTGGAGCGGTGTCGCGACCAGCACCAGCGTTGCGGCAAAGGCGAACCGGCCGAGGCGCGGCATGAGCATTAGGCGAATCCCTTCAGCGTTCCGATGTTTCGACAATCTCGCATCACATGATGTTTTTACAAGGGCGCGCGGGGCGGCGCCTTGCATGCCGTCGCGAAATCGGGGATCAACGATGGCACTGCGCCGACACTCTAGGAGACTTACGCATGTCCGATACCGTCGAATCCCGCCTGGCCGCCATGGGCATCACCCTGCCCACGCCGCCGGCGCCTGCCGCCAACTACGTGCCGTTCGTGAAGACCGGCAACCTCGTCTACTGCTCCGGCCAGGTGCCGATGGGACCGAACGGGATCGAGCATGTCGGCAAGCTCGGCGACGACTACAGCATCGAACAGGGCATGGCGGCCGCGCGGCTGTGCGCCATCAACCTGCTCGCGGTGATGAAGATGGCGGTCGGCGACCTGGAAAAGGTGACGCGCTGCGTGAAGCTCAACGGTTACGTCAACTGCACGCCCGATTTCCGTGACCAGCCCAAGGTCGTCAACGGCGCGTCCGACCTGATCGCCGAGGCGCTCGGCGACAAGGGCAAGCACGCCCGTGCCGCCGTCGGAACCTCGGCGCTGCCGCTCGGCGTCGCCGTCGAGGTCGAAGGCATCTTCGAGGTCGCCTAAGGGATCACATGGCCGGCCTCGACTGGCTCACCGCCCGCCCCATCGCCCATCGCGGGCTGCATGACGCCAAAAACGGCGTCATCGAGAACACGCTTTCGGCGGCGCGGGCGGCGATGGAGGCCGGCTATTCCATCGAGCTCGACGTCCAGCCCGACCGGGACTTGGTCCCGGTCGTCTTCCACGACTTCACGCTCGACCGGCTGACGACGGGCTCCGGGCCTGTTTCCGCCCTGTCGGCCAAAGAACTGGCCGGCATCGCCTTCAAGGGGACGGACGACCGCATACCGACGCTCAGCGACTTCCTCGCGGTGGTGAGCGATCACGTGCCGGTTATCGTCGAGGTGAAGACCGACTTCACGGGAATGCCCGAATTCTGTGCCCGGATCGCCGACGTCCTGAAGGATTACGAGGGTCGCGTCGCGGTCATGTCGTTCGACCCCGGGACCGTCGATGCGTTTCGCCGTATCGCTCCGGCTTTGCCGCGCGGGATCGTCGCCGAATCCTTCCGGCAGGACAAACCCGAAGGAATGACGTGGTGGGACGTGTTCAGGCTGCGCCATCTTCTCCATGGCTGGCGAACCAAACCGCATTTCGTTTCGTATAGCGTGGACGACCTGCCGGCGGTGGCGCCGATGGCGCTGCGCTGGGTCTTCGGCCTGCCGCTGATTACCTGGACGGTCCGGTCCGAAAAACAGCGCCGGCGCAGCGATACCTGGGCCGATCAGATCACCTTCGAGGGGTTCCGGGCCTGAAACATCTCGTGGCGGGGACTTGAGCGATGGCGCGTTCGAAATCGTCCGAACCCGGCGGCGGGACCATTTCGGTCCGCGTCGTGGACCGGCTGGGCGACATTCCAGCCGCGGACTGGGATGCCTGCGCCAATCCCCGGGCGCAGCCCGAGGCTGCGTCACGCACCCCCTCTGAAATCACTTCAGAGGAAACCTATAACCCATTTGTTTCACATGCTTTTCTGAATTCCTTAGAAGCATCCGGAACGGTTGCAGCGAAGACCGGCTGGTTGCCGCAGCATCTCGTGGTCGAGGATCGCGGCACGGACGACAGCACGGACGGCGGCACGGACGGCGGCGTCATCGCCGCGGCGATGCCCTGCTATCTGAAGAACCATTCCTACGGCGAGTACGTGTTCGATCACGGCTGGGCCGACGCCTACGAGCGGGCCGGCGGGCACTATTATCCGAAGCTCCAGGTGTCCGTGCCATTCACACCGGTGACGGGGCCTCGGCTGTTGGCGCAGCCGGGTCCCGACGCCGACCGCAACCGCAATGCGCTGATCGCCGCCGCCGTCGAACTGTGCAAACGGCACAAGGCGTCGTCGGTCCACTGGACGTTCCTGCCGAAGCACGAGTGGGACCTGCTCGGGGAGGTTGGCGCGCTGCAGCGCACCGACCGGCAGTTCCACTGGGCGAACGAGGGCTATGCGGATTTCGAGGAATTTCTCGCCGCGCTGTCGTCGCGCAAGCGCAAGGCGATCCGCCGCGAGCGGCGCGAGGCCCTTTCCGAGGGCATCGAGATCGTCCGCCTGTCCGGCTCCGATATCACGGAAGACCATTGGGACGCGTTCTTCGCGTTCTACATGGATACCGGCGGCCGCAAGTGGGGCCGGCCCTATCTGAACCGGGCGTTCTTCTCGGAGATCGGCGCATCGATGGCCGAGCGCATCGTCCTGGTCATGGCCAGGCGCGCGGGCCGCTGGATCGCGGGCGCACTCAACTTCGCCGGCGACACGACGCTCTACGGCCGCCACTGGGGCTGCGTCGAGGACCACCCGTTCCTGCATTTCGAGGTCTGCTACTACCAGGCGATCGAGCACGCGATCGACAACCGCATGGCCTTCGTCGAGGCCGGCGCCCAGGGCGAGCACAAGCTGTCGCGTGGCTATCTGCCGGTCACCACCTATTCCGCCCACTACATCGCCGATGCGGGCCTGCGCGACGCGATCGCCGACTATCTCGATCGCGAGCGGCACTATGTCGACGCGGAGGCCAGGCTGCTGAGAGACCACGCTCCGTTCAAGAAAGACAGCCAATGACGAGGGCGACGCCCGAGAGCCGCGACCGTTACCGCCTGTTCCAGCCGATCACCACGCGCTGGATGGACAACGACCAGTACGGCCATCTCAACAACGTGGTCTATTACTCGCTGTTCGACACGGTGGTGAACCGGTTCCTGATCGACAACGGCCTCGTCGACCCGCTCGGCGGCGCCATGATCGGCCTCGTCGTCAACTCGCACTGCCACTATTTCGCGCCGCTCGCGTTTCCCGAGCCGATCGAAGGCGGCCTGCGGGTCGACCGCATCGGCTCGTCCAGCGTCGCATACGGGATCGGCATCTTCGCCCAAGACGCCGGGACCGCGGCCGCGCAGGGCGGCTTCGTCCACGTCTATGTCGACAGCACCACGCGCCGGCCGATGCCCCTGCCCGATCCGATGCGCGCGGCGCTCCGGGAGATCGCCGTCGACTAGACCGGCCGCCGGCGAGATCGGCGGCGTCAGGAGCGGACGATCAGCGCCCTGAAGGCGCCGCTCATCGAGCCTTCCTCGAGATATTTCAGCGCGAGAACGCCGCCGGCGATGATCGACAGCCAGGCGATGAACGAGCCGAGCGCCAATGTCGACAGCCCGGTCAGCCCCTGCCCGATCGTGCAGCCGAGCGCCAGCACGCCGCCGACGCCCATCATCGCGCCGCCGAGCATGTGCCGCATGGTGTCGGCGGCATCGGTGAAGGATTCCACCTGGAACTCGCGCGACAGGATCGACGCCAGGAACGAGCCGACGATGACGCCGCCGACCGTGGCGATGCCGAAATTGATCGTCGCGCCGGTGAAGGTCATCAGGTACTGCATGCTCTCGCCGATCGGCGCGACGAAGGTGAAGGAGGCGAGCTGCGTCGGCTCGAAGTCGTCGTAGCCGAGCACGCCGGTGATCCACCAGCCGGTCGGGATCAGCAGGCCGATGATGACACCGGCGGCGATGTCGCGCGGCGAGGACCGGAAATCCCGGTCCTTGAAGCAGAACCACAGGAAGCCGAGCGCAACCACCAGCGCGACCACCCAGCGGATCGTGCCGGCGTCCACGGCCAGCGTGTTGGCGAGGAGATCCGGAATGCCCTGGGTCTCGTGGCCGTATTGCGTCAGGTCGATATTGGAGCGTTCGAGCTCGAGCCGGGCCAGGCCGATCAGGCCGCGCAGGGTCATGTAGGCGAAGATGCCGAGGAACAGCACGGCGACGACCGATTTCAGGTTGCCGCCGCCGACGCGCACCAGCACCTTGTTGCCGCAACCGCCGGCCAGCACCATGCCGAAGCCGAACAGCAGGCCACCGATGATCGACGTCAGCCAGCCGAAGTTGGAGGTCAGATAGATCGAGCCGTCGAGCTCGACCATGCCGGCAGCGTCCATCGCCTGGCTCGTGAGGATGGCGATCGCGATCGCCAGAAGCCACGCCCGGAAGCGGGTGTAGCTGCCCATGTAGACGATGTCGGACAGGGAGCCCATCGTGCAGAAATTGGTCCGCTGCGCCGTCGCACCGAAGATGATGCCGGCACCGAAACCCGCCGCCGCCACCAGAATCCTGACGGAAATCTCGTCCATCGCCGCTTGTCTCCTACCATGATCGGGCTCTTGCCGGCCCCGTGCCCCCGCCTCTCATATGTTCATATCATAATTTGAGAATGTGTTTCCAGAAAACGGTTCCGGAGGCGTGCAACCGCAGCGGCAGGAAAAACCGATTTTCCGGACAGCCTCAAGCCCTCATCTTGACCGCCGCAATGGCGGAGGCGACACTTTTGCCCGCATTTTGGACCTGAAGTCGTTTTCGCGGATCGGACACGGTCCGCCCTATCGCCAGGCGTCCCGCGTACGCGTTGCGTAGAAAACCGAAGCCGCCGGAACAGGCGGCCAGATGACCCGTACATATTTCGACCAATGAAAGGAGCCGCCAACGCGCGGCAATACCAGCAGCGGGCAACCGCTACAGAGGAGGAATCCATGAGCAAGCTTCTCAAGGAAGTGCTGTCGGCCAACAAGAAATACGCCAAGGGCTTCGACAAGGGCCACCTGCCGATGCCGCCCGCGCGCGCCTTCGCGATCCTGACCTGCATGGACGCACGGCTCGATCCGGCGAAATACGCGGGCCTGGCGGAAGGCGATGCCCATGTCATCCGCAATGCCGGCGGCCGGGCCAGCGACGACGCCATCCGTTCGCTGGTGATCTCCTACAAGCTGCTGGGCACGCGCGAGTGGTTTGTCATCCATCACACCGACTGCGGCATGGAGACCTTTACCGACGACGTCATGCGCGGCCTCCTCGGCAAGAGCCTGGAGACGGCGACGGTCGACGAAGACGGCTGGCACGACATCGGAAAGGGTCGCGGCTCGTCCGAAGGAAAGTACATCGACTGGCTGACCATCTCGGACCTCGCCGAAAGCGTCGTCGAGGACGTCAAGCGCATCCGAAGCCATCCGCTGGTGCCGGGACGCATCCCGATCCACGGCTACATCTACGACGTGAAGACCGGCAAGCTGGTCGAGGTGCCTTCCGCAACCAAGGCGGGACAGTCCAGGGGCCGGCGCTGACACGACAAGCGAAGCGGCGGGCGGCGGAAACCATCCGCCGCCCGCGGCGGCGGCTCCGGCTCCGCAGGCACAATGCCCCGATCCGGTCCCCGGCACGCCCCGCTACACAGCACGCCCAGTTCGGGTGTGTCCAAACCGCACCCGCCGATTAACCGGATCGCGACCTATTGCCCCTAGGTTAGCCGGTCGACACAACGAAAAATCGACTGCGACGCGCGACAAGGGGGCTCATGTCCATTTCATACCCAGAAAACGGGGACGCCGGGAAAATCCGACCTGCTTCCGGCGATCGCCCGGGATCGCGCCGCGCACTGCCGACCTGGACCGCCATCACGCGTAGGTTTCGCAGGTCGATCCGCGTTCGGTTCGTCTTCGCGCTGGCCTGCGCGCTCCTCGGCATTACCCTCACCGCGGCGGTCTGGAAGGCATCGCAGTACGCGCTTCTGTCGACATTCGAACACACGGTGCACGAGGTACGGACGGACATCACCCCCTCGCACAATATCGCCGTTTCGCTGCTGGAGGCCGAGCGGCTGGTAAGGCTCTACGAAAAAGATCAGAGCCCGGCGTTGGCGACGGAATTCGAGCTGGCCGCAGGCGCGATCGAATCGAACTTTCTGATGTTCGTCGGCCATCTGACGAACGTCGAAGAACATCAGGACGACATCGACGTCCATCTGATGGTCTCGGCCTACGACGCCTGGCAAGGCGCGCGTCAGGCGGCCAGCGGTCTCTTTGCACGCAATCCGGAGACGCCCGCGTTCTCCGCGTCGTTCCACGACACGACCACAGGCCTCGAAAGCGCCTACGCCGCGACCTCGGACTTCTATCGCCGGACGGTCAGCGAGATCGAGCGGCACCTCAGCAACGGTCAGGCCGTTTCCAGTTGGGCGGGCTATGTCATGATGTCGGCGATCCTGGCCGGCTATCTGATCCTGATCCTCACCAGCCTCTATGTCTGCCGATCCATCCTCCATCCGATCGAAAGCCTGCAGGAAGGCGCGCGCCGGCTGGGCAAGCGCGACTTCGCCCATCGCGTCCGGCTGCACAACAAGGCCGACGAGCTCGGTCAGCTCGGCCGCGCGTTCAACGTCGCCGCCGCCTCGCTGCAACGGCTATACCGGGAACTCGAACACCGCTCGACCCGCGACGGCCTCACCGGCGCGCTGAACCGGGCCGCCTTCACCGAGCGCCTGTCGGCGGACTGCGCGAGTTCCGACCGGCACGAGCGGCCGCTGTCGCTGCTGATGGTCGACATCGATTTCTTCAAACGGGTCAACGACATGCACGGCCACCAGACCGGTGACCGGATCCTGCAGGGCGTGGTGGACCTGATGGAAAACACCATCCGCCCGGGAGATGTGGTCGCGCGATATGGCGGCGAGGAGTTCGCCGTCATTCTTCCCGATACCGACGAGCGCGAAGCCGTGGCAACGGCCGACCGAATACGTCGCGCCGTCGAGCGGCAGCTCTTCGATTGCGGGGCCGCCGAGCCGATCACCGTCACCGTCAGCATCGGCTGCGCCTGTCGACAGCCGGACGCCATGCCGAGCGAGGACCTGATCGAATCCGCCGATGCCGCGCTCTACCAGGCCAAGAGAACCGGCCGAAACCGGGTCGTCAAGGCGCATCCCGGGACCGGCAAGCCGTCGCATCCGGTCGCACTCGTCTCGGTGGCGTAACACGGCGGCGGCACCGTTCGGCGGGTCGGCCTTGACCTGCCCCGGCGGCTCTGGCTTGTAACGGCGAGCCCGCAGAAAGGAAGACCGCCATGGCCGCCTACGACGACGACAACATCTTCGCCAAGATTCTCCGTGGCGAGATTCCGAGCTTCAAAGTCTACGAGGACGACCGCAGCTTCGCGTTCCTCGACATCATGCCGCGCTCGCGCGGCCATACGCTGGTCATCCCCAAGGTGAAGGCGACCGACCTCACCGACATCGGCCATGACGACCTCGCCAACCTGATGAGCGTCGTGCAGGCACTCTCACCGAAGATTAGGGACGCGCTCGGCGCAGAGGGTTTCATGATCCAGCAGTTCAATGGCGCCGCCGCGGGGCAGACGGTGTTTCACCTGCACATCCACATCATCCCGCGCTGGGAGGGCGAAAGCCTGAAGCCGCACGGCACGACGATGGCCGATAAGGACGAGCTGGCGGAAACAGCGAAAATCGTCGCCGCGGCGCTGGCTGACTGAAGAATCGCCCCCGAAAAATATTGGCCCGAAAAATATTGGCCCCGGATGTGGATCCGGGGCCATTGGGCGGTCGCGAAACGTGGGGACGTCGATGACGCCCCTCACGCTCGTCAGGCGCCGTCCACCTCGATCTCGACCGGTACGTTTCCGCGCGTCGCGTGCGAATAGGGGCAGATCTTCTCGTGCGCCTCGTTGGCGAGCGCCAGCAGCTCGTCCGTCGGCAGGCTGTCGTCCTTGACGTGCAGCTTCACCATCAAGCCGAAGCCGCCCGCATCGCGCGGACCGATCGTGACGGAGCAGGTGACCACGGCCGCCGTGGCGTCCTTCTTGTGCTGGGACGCGATGAAGTCGAGCGCCCCGCCGAAGCAGGCGGCGTAGCCCGCGGCGAACAGATGCTCCGGCGTCGTCGTATCCGGCTTGCCGGGACCGCCCATCTCCTTCGGCACGGAAAGATCGACCGATACCGATCCGTCGGCGGCCTCCGAATGGCCGTTACGGCCGCCGGTGGCACTCGCCGTCGCGGTGAAAAGCGGCTTGATGCTCATGAATATGCTCCGTTGTGATCGCGAGGTTCGATAAGGACGCCATATAGTGGCGTCGCGCACCCTGGCGAGGGACCGCCGTCTGTTTCTGCCGTTGCCGGCCTCACCCCGCCCCGAGCCAGATCAGCGCCAGCAGCGCCGCCTCGCCAGCGAGGATGCCGATCAGCATGTTGCGCCTGAACAGGGCGAAGACAATCACGCCGACGGCGACCGCGCCGAACCGGGCGACAGGGCTGGTGGCGGCGAGATCGCCGACGGGAAAGACGATCAGCCGCGCGACGAGTCCCGCGATCAGCGCCGTCGCAACCGCCTTCACCCAACGCAGGACAAGGCTGGTCTCGTCGATCCGAGCGGCCATGCCGACGCCGAGGAGGCGCCAGAAATCGGTTGCCGCGAAGCCGGCCACGGCAATGAAGACGTATGGCCACCAGCCCCCCGCGACCCCACTCATCTTGCCGCCCCGACCATCGGCACCCCGGCTGTCGGTACCCCGGTCATCGGCGCCATCCGCGCGTGAGCACGAAGGCCGCGGTGCCGCCGACCAGCCCGGTCCACAGCAGGTCCAGTCCCGGCATGTACCAGTAGAACACCGGGCCCAGGCAGAAGCCCGCGACGATGGCGATCCAATCGATCCGCTCGCGCGCCGCGGCCATCATCGACAGCAGAAAATAGAACGGCGTCAGCAGCAGGAGCGCGGCGGCGATGGCCACGGGCACGCCTCCGGCGATTTCGTAACCCAGCACGGTCGCGACGATACAGATCGGCCAGAGCGACGCGACAATGCCGAGGTAATAGGGAATGCGAAGGTGGCGCTCGATCTCCGGCAGCCGGCGCATAGACTCGATCCAGACAGTCACCGCCACGAAGTGCGACAGCGGGATCTGTTTCCAGGCGGACTGACCGGGCTGGCGGAGAACGGGAAGGATCGCGACCGTCATCGGCAGAAGCCGAACGGCCGTCAAGGTCACGGCGACGGTCGCGGTGGCGAGGCTCGCGCCCGTTGCGATCTGGTCGACGAGAACGACCTGCCCCGGCAGGGCGAAAACGGTGGCGGTGATGATCGTCGCCTGGAAGACATCGAGGCCCGCGGCGCGGGCGAAGGCGCCGAAACCGAAGAACGACGCGAACAGAACGATACCGGGAACGCCGATCGCCCTGCCCGCCCCCATTCGAAACGCCGCACGTCGACCGTTCGACGCCTCGCTCACCACAGATGTCCGGTCATGGCCGCCCGGCGGCTACTGGCTGGTCAGCGGGATCTTCGGCACGACAGTACCGCCGCGCTTTCCCGTGCCCGATCCCTCGCCGCCCGGATCGCCGCCGGTCTTGCCTCCGGACGGACCGGACTTCTTGGGTTTGGCGCTCTTCTTGCGCGCCTTCTTGGGCGGGCTGGGACGCGGCGCCGGCTCGATGAACTCGAAGCCCAGGCGCGGCTCGGCATCCTTCGGCGTCTCGACGATCACCTTCACCGTACCGCCGTTCTTCAACTTGCCGAACAGCACCTCTTCGGCGAGCGGCTTCTTGATGTATTCCTGGATGATGCGCGCGAGCGGCCGGGCGCCCATCTGCGGGTCGTAGCCGCGATCGGCGACCCACTTGTTCGCCTCCTGGCTCATCTCGATCGTGATGTTGCGATCGGCGAGCTGGGCCTCCAGCTGCAGGACGAACTTGTCGACCACCATCGCCACCACTTCCGGCGGCAGGTTGTCGAACGGGATGATCGCGTCGAGCCGGTTGCGGAACTCCGGCGCGAACATGCGATTGATCGCTTCCTCGTCGTCGCCTTCCCGCTTGGTGCGGCCGAAGCCCATCGGCGCCTTGGCCATGTCGGCGGCGCCAGCATTGGTCGTCATGATCAGGATGACGTTCCTGAAATCGACGTGCTTGCCGTTGTGATCGGTCAGCTTGCCGTGGTCCATCACCTGCAGAAGGATGTTGAACAGGTCCGGATGGGCCTTCTCGATCTCGTCGAGCAGCAGCACGCAATGGGGATGCTGGTCGACGCCGTCGGTCAAGAGGCCGCCCTGGTCGAAGCCGACATAGCCGGGCGGCGCGCCGATCAGGCGGGACACCGTGTGCCGCTCCATGTACTCGGACATGTCGAAGCGCAGCAGCTCGACGCCGAGCAACTGTGCGAGCTGCTTGGCGACCTCGGTCTTGCCGACGCCGGTGGGGCCGGAGAACAGGTAGCTGCCGATCGGCTTCTCGGGCTCGCGCAGGCCGGCGCGGGCGAGCTTGATCGCCGCCGACAGCGCCTCGATCGCCTTGTTCTGGCCGAACACGGTGCGCTTCAGGTTCCCGTCGATATGGGCGAGCACCTCGGAGTCCGTCTTCGACACGGTCTTCGGCGGAATGCGGGCCATGGTGGCGACCGTCGCCTCGACCTCCTTCACGCCGATCGTGCGGCGACGCTTGGATTCGGGCAGCAGCATCTGCGAGGCGCCGGTCTCGTCGATGACGTCGATCGCCTTGTCGGGCAGCTTGCGGTCATGGATGTAGCGCGCCGACAGCTCGACCGCCGACTTGATGGCGTCGTTGGTGTATTTGACGCCGTGGAAGTCCTCGAAATAGGGCTTGAGCCCCTTGAGGATCTTGATGGCGTCGGGAACCGTCGGCTCGGTGACGTCGATCTTCTGGAACCGGCGCACCAGGGCGCGGTCCTTCTCGAAGTACTGGCGGTACTCCTTGTAGGTGGTCGAGCCGATGCAGCGCAGCTGGCCGCTCTGCAACGCCGGCTTGAGCAGGTTCGAGGCGTCCATCGCGCCGCCGGACGTGGCGCCGGCGCCGATCACCGTGTGGATCTCGTCGATGAACATGATGGCGCCGGGATACTTCTCGATCTCCTTGACAACCGCCTTCAGCCGCTCCTCGAAGTCGCCGCGATAGCGGGTGCCGGCGAGCAGCGTGCCCATGTCGAGCTGGAAGATCGTCGCCTTCTTCAGGACCTCCGGCACGTCGCCGTTGACGATGTGGCGGGCGAGACCCTCGGCGATCGCCGTCTTGCCGACGCCGGGATCGCCGACGAACAGCGGGTTGTTCTTCTGGCGGCGGCACAGGACCTGGATCGTGCGCTGCAGCTCGGCCTCGCGGCCGATCAGCGGATCGATGCGGCCTTCCTTGGCCTTCTGGTTCAGGTTGACGCAGTAGGCCTCGAGCGCGTCGGACTTCTTCTTGTCGCCCTCCTCGCCCTCGCCGGCCTCGTCCTCGGCGCCGCGCACGGTGCGCGTCTCGGAGAATCCGGGCCGCTTGGCGATACCATGGCTGATGTAGTTGACCGCGTCGTAGCGGGTCATGTCCTGCTCCTGCAGGAAGAAGGCGGCGTGGCTCTCGCGCTCGGCGAAGATCGCGACCAGCACGTTGGCGCCGGTCACCTCCTCGCGGCCGGAGGACTGCACGTGGATGACGGCGCGCTGGATGACGCGCTGGAAGCCTGCGGTCGGCTTCGAATCCTCGCCGCTCTCGCTGATCAGGTTGTCGAGCTCGTTGTCGATGTAGTCGACGAGGCTCTGCCGCAACGCGTCGATATCGACGTTGCAGGCGCGCATCACGGCCGCCGCGTCCTGGTCGTCGACCAGCGCCAGCAGCAGATGCTCAAGCGTCGCGTATTCGTGGCGCCGCTCGTTGGCGATGGCGAGCGCGCGGTGCAGGGCCTGCTCTAGACTTCTCGAGAACGATGGCACGATGCGATCCTACTTCTTCTCCATGACGCACTGCAAAGGATGCTGATGCTTTCGGGCAAAGTCCATGACCTGTGTCACTTTGGTCTCCGCCACCTCGTACGTATATACGCCACATTCGCCCACGCCGTTGTGGTGCACGTGCAGCATGATGGTCGTCGCCTCTTCCGGGCCCTTGTGAAAGAACCGCTCCAGAACGTGGACGACGAACTCCATCGGCGTGTAGTCGTCATTCAGAAGCAGCACCCGGTACAGGCTCGGCCGCTTGGTCTTGGGCCGTGTCTTGGTGGCGGTGCCGGTCCCGCTTTCGTCACCGTTTTCGTCGTCCGTCCCACCGTCGCGCTTGGCCATACGGAGGGGCCAGTCGCGTTCGGCCAGAGATGGCGTGAAACCCTTCATTCCCGTGCGCTCTCCCGCAACTGTCAGCATCCCCTCGATCCGGGAAATCGCGTTAGGTGCCTTCGAATCCCATTGTAAAAGCTGCCGATGCGACAGGCTAGACGCTCGATGGTTAAGTTAGGAACCGCCGGCCGACGTTTCCAGAGGGGGCGCACAAAAGCAAAAGGCCCGACCAAACGGCCGGGCCCTACGCGCTGACTGAATACGCAGTGGTTTGCGTCGAGGACGCCTTACTTGGACGCCTTGGCGACCATGCCCTCGAAGGGCTTGTAGGCGTCTTTGGCCAGGTCGGCATAAAGCTCACCGACTTTCGTGGCCTGCGCGACGAAGCCTTCGTAGGTCGACTTCACGTAATCGGTCTGGATTTCCATGGCCTTGTCGATGGACTTCGCAGCCATCAGCTTCTCCATGGTGGCCGCGCTGTCCTCGAAGGACTTCTTCGAATAGTCGGCCATCTCGACGGCGAGCGACTGCATGCCTTTGGAGAACGAGCCGAAGCTCTTCATCGCATAGTCCATGTTGTCCTTGCCGAGTTTCTGAATGTCATCAAAACCGTTGATCATGGGCGGATCTCCTAGAACTTCGATACGACCTCACGGCCGGACTTGTCCGGCCCTTGTGCATTGCAATCACGATATATGCAGCGCAGCATATTTGTCAATATTTTTTTGCACTGCACAAAACAGGAAAGCCCCGGCCGCCGTAACGGTAACCGTCATGATCGATCTTGCTTTACGGTTTCCTAACTCGATCGTACATAGCTTAGCGGTCGACAAAGGCACCAACAGCAGGGACGGCCGCAGAATTGCTGCATTCGCACGGTGTAAACAGGTCGATTGCGTGGGCGTGGGGATTCCGCAATAGGTATCCGTCGTATGCGTCGGCCGACAGAAACCGGGCGACAGCGTCGCGTGGCAGCAAGCCTCGCGCGGAGAGGCCGGCTCAGCGGAATGGAGATCGATCGATGATCGGCGTACTCCGGCGTATCCGGACGACGTTCAAATTGTTCACATTGGGTATCGGCGTCGCGGCGGTCGCGACCGGTCTGCTTTCGGCGCAGCCGGCCAGCGCGGAAGAACGCTACGCGGCATTCGTCATCGATGCCTTGAACGGCAATGTGCTTTTCTCGCGCTACGCCGACAATCGGCGCTATCCCGCGTCGCTCACCAAGATCATGACGATCTACCTGATGCTCGAGGATGTCGAAGCCGGACGCATCCGCTTCGACACCCCGCTGAAGGTTTCCCAGAACGCCGCGAACCAGGCGCCGTCGAAGATCGGTGTCCGCCCCGGCGAGACGATCACCGTGGATCAGGCGATCCGCGCCCTGGTGACCAAATCCGCCAACGACGTCGCGGTCGTGGTGGCGGAAAATCTCGGCGGCACGGTTGCCGCCTTCGCCCTGCGCATGACGCGCACCGCCCACGCCATGGGCATGCGCAGCACCAATTTCCGCAATCCGCACGGCCTGCCGGACTCCGGCCAGTATACGACGGCGCGCGACATGGCGACGCTGGCGATCCAGACCCAGCGCCGCTTTCCGCAGTACTACAGCTATTTCCAGACGCGCTCCTTTACGTGGAAGGGGCGCACCTACGGCAATCACAACAAGCTGCTCGGCCGTGTTAAGGGCGTCGACGGCATGAAGACCGGCTATATCCGCGCCTCCGGCTTCAACCTCGTCTCCTCGATGCGCCGCGACGGCCGCCACATCATCGGCGTCGTCATGGGCGGCCGCACCGGTTCCAGCCGTGACGCGCACATGCGCGACATCCTCGAAAAGAACATCCGCCTTGCCTCGACGGGCGGATCGATCATGTTCGCCAACGCGCCGCTGCCGCGCTCGCGGCCCGACAATGCCTCGCTTCCAGTCACGGCGACCGCGATGCAGGCCGTTCCTGCCCCCAGAATGCTGGTGCCGTCGACCACGGTGCCCGGAACCCTCGTGACGGCCGGCATGGCGGGCAAGCCGATGCCGCTCAACGGCGACGCGATGGTCGCGCTGATCGAACAGCAGACCGCCGACCTGCCGCCCGTGGACCAGGGCGATACCAGCGCCGACGTTCCGGAGCTCGAGACCACCTCGATCGCCAATGCCGGCGGATGGGTGATCCAGATCGGCGCCTTCAACGACCGCGGTCTGGCGCTCGATACACTGGAAAGGGCCAAGACCAGCGCGCCGACTGCCCTGGCGTCGGCGAAGGCCTTCACGGAAACGATCGAGAAGAACGGCGAAACCCTGTGGCGCGCCCGCTTCGCCGGGTTCGACAGGATGGGAGCGGAAGGCGCCTGTTCGCAGCTCAAGCAGCGTTCGTTCGGCTGCTTCCCGGCCCGCAATTGACCGGGTCAGGAGCGGCGGCGATGTTTGCCAAGCAGAAACTCCTTGGCCTCGTTGATCTTCGCGGCAAGGTAGGTCGATCCGCCCCGGTCGGGATGGAGCTTCATCATGAGCTCCTTGTGCGCACGCCGGATCTCGGCCTCGTCGGCCCCCGGCTCAACGCCCAGAACCTGATAGGCCTCCTCCGCCGTCATTGGCCCAGTGTGTCGCGGGCCGCCCGCCCCCGTTGCCGCGTCAGCCTCTCCGTCTTCACTCCATCCGGGCGCCCGGCGGTCCAGATACGCTTCGAGTAGCTGCCGGCTCTCCGTGTCGTCGAGCTCGGACAGCATGTCCAGCAGGCTGTCGACCTCAAGCGATTCCAGCGAACGCCCGGCGTACTGCCCGCGCAGCACGGTTCCCTCCATACGCCCGCTGTCGTGATCGAGTCTCATCTCGAGCCAGGGCGAGCGTACGGTCGAGGTCTGGCCCGCCGATCGGTTCGAACGCGACCCAAGCCCGGCGAACGGGTTGCGGCCGAACCCGAACAGCGAGAACCCGACGATCGCCAGCGGCGCGGCAAGCTGCCAGCGTCCGATCAGCGCCAGACCGACCGCGCCGAGAAGCAAGGCGCCGCCCACGCCCTTGCGCAGACTCGCCGCAAGCGTCGCGGGATTGGCCTTGGTGAAGGCGTTCGCCGCGATCACCAGAAGAATCAGTCCGATCAGACCAAGCAGAAACGGCCCCATACCCAGCTCGCCTCACCGCATCTGTTGGAGCAGCAGCCGGGCCTGGCCGCCACCCTTCCGGCCGTAATCGACCAGCGCCGCCCGGCCACCGGCCGCATAGACGGCGACCGCCGCCAGCAGCTCGCGCAGGTGCTGGGCCGATCCCGTGTCGAAACGGCAATAGGCACCGTTGGTCAAACGGGCGATCTCGCGGAACGCCTTCTCGGCGATCGCATCGCGGCCCTCGTGGAACATGAAGGCCCGCGTGCCGGTCATGCCGATCTCGCCGGCCACGGCGCACAGGTCGTCGATGGATTCCTCCATGCAATCGCCGATGTAGACGAGTGCCTGCACGGGCTTCTTGCGGGACTCGTTGCGCACGTGCGCCAGGGCCCGGCGGATCTGTGTGTGCCCGCCGCGGCAATCGATCCGCGTCATCAGGTCGGCGAGCGCCTTGGGATCGCTGACCCAGCGGCTCGCCCGGCACTCGTTGAAGCCGCGGAAATAGAGAAGCTGCACGTCCAGACCGCCGATCTGGGCCGTCTCGTTGAACATTTCCGCCTGGAGCTGGCAGGCGCTGTCCCAGGTCGGCTGCCGGCTCATGGTGGCGTCCAGCGCGAAGATGAGTCGACCGCGCGCGCCGCCGGTGTTGGCGGGCGTCATCGTGTGCGCCTGCTTCAGAAACGCGTCGATCTCGGAGCGCGAGCTCGCCTCCTCGATCTTGCCGCCTTCCTGGCGGGTTACAGGGGCTTTCCGCTCCCCCGACATGGCTCTTCGCTGCCTCCCGAGGCAATCGTTTCTCTATCCTAGTAAGATTGGCGCGTTGCGACGAAATCGCAACCGAGGCCTGCGCGCCGCCTCGGCAAGGCCTAAAGCAGGCCCAGTTCGACAAGCTCCCGGCGCATGGCGGCCGGCATATCGGCAATGCCGCTCGTCTTGTCTCCCAGATCCGGCGGCGCGTCCTTGGCGTCAAGATAGCGCCAGCCCTGGAAAGCGCCACGCGGGCGCGGCTCGACCAGCCGCACATCGGGATCGAGAACGATGCCACAGCGGGCTACGCCGTCCTCCCCCGTCACCGGGCGCAGCTCCAGAATGCGCTGACGGCACTGGATGATGCCCTTGATCACCCAGTACAGCGACCCGCCGTCGAGGATATCGTCCTGCCGCTTCGGCGTCATGCGGGTGACATGGACCTGCTCGGCCGGAACGCCACGTCTCTGCTTGTCGGCGAGACGTTCGGCGATCCAGCCTGTCAGGTCCTCGACGGAGTCCGCGCCGACGCAGAGCTTGATCAGGTTGACGGTCATGCCACCGAAACTAGTCCGTTCCCCGGAAACCGCAAATCCGCCGGTCTCACTCTTTCGCGGCTGTGGACGAAGCCGGCCGGCCGTTCGTCTGCTCCAGCCAGGCCACCAGCTCGGACACGCCTTCGAGTATGACGTCGGCATGCGGCTCGAGATGGGCCCTGTCGCTGGTGCCCGTCAGCACACCGACGGCCCAGCCTGCGCCGGCCGCACGCGCCATATCCAGGTCATGCGTATTGTCACCGACGACGGCGACCTCGCCCGGATGCAGCCCGGCGGCATCGCAAAAGGCATGGACCATGTCCGCCTCCGGTTTCGGCCGGGCGACACTGTCGTATCCGATCAGGTGGTCGATGCGGCCGGTCAGCCCCAGTTTGTCGATGAAGGCCGCCAGAGCGACGGTGGAATCGTTGGTGGCGATCCCGACTTCCAGCCCGCGCGCGCGCAGATCGCGGATCAATCCGTGAAGATCCAGCAGCGGCACCACGTTTTCAGGTCCCTTCACGGCGCAGATCGCGTCGATCCGCGTCGCCAGTTCGCGCGCCTCTTCCGCGTCCGCGGACGGCCACCACAACCGGACGAGATCGCGCGTCGAGCCCGCGGCCCAGATCGAGCCCGCCCTCAGGCGCCCGGTCTCGCGGTCGAGGCCGGCGGCTTCGACCAGGTCCTCTGGATCGCCCGACGGGGAGAGTTCGACCGCGAGGTGGCGGATCACCGGCGCCCAGGTGGCATCGCAGTCGATCAGCGTACCGTCCTTGTCGAGCAATACGCCGCGAATCCGGCGTCGCGGCCTCATGTCAGCCTCGCCACTCTGTGACGATCTTGGACAGATCGGGCCGGTCGCGCTCGCTCGGCGGCTCCGCCGGCGTACCGATATAGACGAATCCGGCGATCCGCTCGTTGGCTTCCACCGCGAGCAACGTCGCCACGTCGGCATCGAACGCGGGCCAACCTGTCAGCCACTGGCCGGCATAGCCGCTGGCATGGGCGGCATGAAGCAGGTTCATGCACGCGGCCCCGGCCGACAGCTCCTGCTCCCAGGCGGGTACCTTGGGGTGCTCACTCGTGCGCGAGATCACCGCCACCACGAGCGGTCCGCCCTCCTTCTTGCCGCGCTCGACAGCCTCGGCCTCGGCGGACGCGTCGGGATGATTGGCGCGCCAGATCGCCATCAATCGGTCGACGAACACGGACCGCGCCTCCCCCGCGATCACGACGAAGCGCCACGGCGCCAGCTTGCCGTGGTCTGGCACGCGGGCCGCAATCGTCAGGATCCGGTCCAGTTCGGGTTTCGACGGCGCGGGCTCGACCAGTTTCGCCGACGGGATCGACCGGCGGGTCGACAGATATGTCATCAAGTCGGTATTGGGCTTGTTCATAACCGTGGAGTGGCTCTTCTTCTGGAGCCCGGCGCAAGGTATCGTCGCGTCATCCTGCACCGGTACTCTTTCGACAGGTTGCGGTTTTTTAGCGTGGTCAGATCGGGATTTCCAAAGCAATGTTCAAACGAATCGTCGCATTTTCGTTGTTTCTTTTCACCGCTCTCGTTTTTCTTCCCTCCGCCCAAGCCCAACAGCGCAACGTGATGCTGGTGCTCGACGCCTCCAACAGCATGTGGGGGCAGATCGACGGCAAGAACAAGATCGTCATCGCCCGCGACGTGGTGCGCGACGTGCTCGGCGACATTCCCGCTGACATGAGCCTGGGCGTGATCGCCTACGGCCACCGCTCGGAAGGCGATTGCGGCGACATCGAAACCGTGATCCCGGTCGGGCCGGTCGATCGCCAGCGCTACATGTCGGTGATCGACGCGATCAAGCCGAAGGGCAAGACGCCGCTGACGGAGGCCGTGCGGCGCGCGGCGGAGGAACTGCGCTACAGCGACGTGCCGTCGACGGTGATCCTGGTCTCCGACGGCATCGAGACCTGCAATGCCGACCCTTGCCGACTCGCCGCCGACCTTGAAGCCGCCGGAGTCGACTTCACCGTCCACGTCGTTGGCTTCGACGTGAGCGCCGAGGAAGCCGCCAGCTTCTCCTGCCTTGCCGATCGTACCGGCGGTCAGTTCTTCCAGGCGCGCAACGCCGGCGAACTGACCGACGCGCTCGACACCGCGGTGCGCGAGGTTGCCGCCACCGAACCGGAACCGGCTCCCGAACCGGCCCCGGAACCGGCGCAGACCGGTCCGAATCTCAAGCTTTCCGCGGTTCCCACCGAAGGCGCAGAGGTGCTGTCGTCCGGACCGTACTGGGTGATCTACGAGGCGGATGCCGACCAGAACGGCAAGCGCAAGGAAGTGAAGCGCAGCGGCAGCCCGGTGGCGACGCTCGAGGTTGCGCCCGGCAGGTATTGGGTCGAGGTCTCCTACAAGCAGGCCAAGCAGGCCCGCGAGATCGAGGTGCCCGAAGGGGCCGTTGCAGACGAGGTATTCGTCCTCGGCGCCGGTCGCCTGACCGCCGTCGCGGTACCGGCGGAAGGCGCCGAGCCGCTGGAAGATGCCTACTGGACCCTCTATGGCAGCGAAAAGGACATGCAGGGCAAACGCCAGGAGATCGCCCGCTCCGGCAGCGCCAAGGGCGATTTCTTCGTACCCGCCGGTACTTACTGGCTGGAAGGAAAGTACAAGAGCGCCAGCGGCGGCAAGGAGGTCACCGTCGCGGCCGGCAAGCTCACCGAGGAGACCCTCGTCCTGGGCGCCGGCATCCTGGTGATCTCGGCGACCGCCACTGAAGGCGGCGAGCCGCTCGACGACATGCACTTCACCGTCTACGAGGCGGCCGCCGACCTGTCGGGCAAACGCAAGGACGTGACTCGGTCTGGCCGAGACGTCGCGGAATTCGGCCTGCCGGCCGGAAAATACCTGGTGGTGGCTCGTTCCGGCCAGGCGGAGGTGTCGACCGAGGTCGAGGTCGTAGCCAACCAGCGTACCGAGCGCACGATCGTGATGGAGGTCGGCGCGCTGAAACTGTCCACCCAGGTCGCGGGCCTGTCCGGTGCCATTCCGGACGTCGGATTCCGCTACGAAATCGAATCGGGTTCCCAGGACATGTCCGGAAAGCGCAAGAAGATCACGGCAACGGCCAGGCAGGAGCCGGTCCTTCGTCTTCCCGCCGGCAGCTATCGCGTCATCGCCCGGCTCGGGAGCCAAAACGTCATTGCCGAGGCAGATGTCAGCGTTCCGGCCGGCCAGCTTTCGGAAATCACGATCGAACAGCAGGCCGGCTTCGTCCGGTTCGCCGTGGACGGCGACCCCGAGGAGCGGATTCGCTGGGAAATCAACGATGCGGCCGGCAAGCAGATCGGTGCGACAACGCGCCAAGATGTCAGCTACGTACTGGCGCCGGGCGACTATGAAGCCCGCCTGATCGTCGGCGACAAGACCGCCACGCGGGCCTTCACGGTCGCCAGTGGACAGACCCTCGAAATCGGGATGGCGCCGGCGCAGTAACGATTTTCCCGGGTAGGGCTTGGCACCGCACGCCTTTTCGGTGCCATATTCGCGGCCCGTATTAGCGCCGTTCGCGTACAGAAGATCCGGCCGGCCCCTACCGGCCGGATTTTCGGCGCGGCGAACTGCGTGGGTAACCTACCTGGACCAAAGCAGCCGGATGCGCTTGAGACTCCGCCAATTGCACCTTCGAACCTTGATGAAAACTGCCGTTTTCGCGGTGTTATCGGTCGGGTTGATCGCAGGCAGCACAGCGGCGGAGAACTCGGCGGTCGTGCCTTCCGATCCGATCCTGGTCGCGCAGAACACAATTCCGATTCCCCGTGAACGACCGCTGATGGTCGAGCCGCCCAGGGCCGCCCCCATGGGCGAAAGCCCGGGTGCGCCGCTCGACCTGCTGCAGGGGCTCAACATCGACCCGGACAGCGCGTTCGGCGATGCGGCCGCCGACCTCGTCCGACCGGATCGGCAGATGCGGCTCGCCGCGCGTCTTTCCGAGGAAGGCGACATGCTCGTCGACGGCCTGGCGTGGCGGATCTACCGGGCGCAACCGGGAGTCGACGGGTCGTTCGAGCTGGTCGAGGAGAGCGACGCCTCCGCTCCGATCTTCACGCTGCCGGCTGACGACTACATCGTTCACGTCTCCTATGGTCTTGCCAACACCGCCAGCCGGGTATCGTTGCGCGAGGGCCCGGCCGAACAGACGCTCGACCTGAATGCCGGCGGTATGCGGCTGGCGGCGATCGGCGTCCTGGACGAGCCGATCCCATCCAAGCAGATCTCGGTATCGGTCTATTCGTCCGAGCAGGACGAGTACGGACAGCGGAAGCTTCTGGTGGAACAGGCCGAGCCCGGCAAGGTCATCCGCCTGAACGCCGGCAGCTATCACGTGGTCAGCCGCTTCGGCGACAGCAATTCGGTGATGCGTGCCGACATCCTGGTGAAGCCGGGGCAGCTAACCGACGCGACGATCAAGCATCGGGCCGCCGCCATCACGCTGAAGCTCGTCAACGAAGCCGGCGGGGAGGCCCTGGCCAACACCGCCTGGAGCATTCTCTCGCCGGGCGGCGACGTGGTGAAGGAGAGCTACGGCGCCTTCCCAACCCATGTACTGGCGGCCGGGGAATATTCCGTCGTCGCCCGCCACGACGAGAAGCTCTACAGCCGCGATTTCGTCGTGGAAGCCGGTCGCGACGCCGAAGTCGAGATCATCGCGCAATAGCGACACGCGTTTGCGCGGCCAGCCCGCGAGACAGACGACCGGCCCGCCGAAACCGTGAGCGCCGGTTCTCTACGGCGGCGCGGTGCCGGCTCCTCACTCTTCGGGCCTCACTCCTCGGCGTGAACGACGATCAGTTTCTGCCCTTCGCCGACCTGGTCGCCGGCACCGGCGGCGACTTCGGAGACCGTGCCGGCGCGCCCCGCGGTCAGGGTGTGTTCCATCTTCATCGCCTCGATGACGGCGAGCTTCTGGCCGCGCTCGACGGCCTGGCCTTCCTCGACATGAACGGAGACCACCTTGCCGTGCATCGGCGCCTTGATGACGGCGTCGCCATCGGCGGCGTCCAGATCGACCGAGAACGGGTCGCGTGCGGCGACGAGAAACTGACGACCATCGACGAGAACGTAGATGCCGTCCGGGGCGTCGATCAAATCGGCTTCGATCTCCTCTTCCCCATCGTCCGGGTGCGAGACGCGGATGGCCGGTTCGCCATCCACCCATTCGACAGGAACGGTGTCCTGCGCTCCGTCGACGACCAGCGGCTCGGCCGTCATTCGGCCCGCGCCGAGCTGAAAGCCGTCGGCGACGCTCCATGGGCTGTAGATCTCGTTCGAACGATTGAGCCGCTCCATCTCGACGCGCTCCTGCTCGCGATCGACGAGCCGCAGCGTGCCGAGCGCAATTGCCGCCTCTCTCACTCCCGGCGCGGCCGAGACGAGCGTATCGAGCTTGCGGTCGATCAGGCCGGTATCGAAGCGAACCGCGCGAAAGTCCGGATCGTCCACCAGACGCCGAAGGAAGCCGAGATTGGTGCGCGGGCCGGCGACCATGCTCGCATCCAGGCTCTGCGACAGCAGATCGAGAGCCTCGTCGCGGGTTTCGCCGTGGGCGATCACCTTGGCGATCATCGGATCGTAGAACGGGCTGACGTCATCGCCTTCGCTGACGCCGGTGTCGATGCGGATGCCCTCCCCCTCGAACAGCGACAGGACATGCAGATGGCCGGTCGAAGGCAGGAACCCGTTGTCCGGGTCCTCGGCGTAAAGCCGCGCCTCCACTGCATGGCCGTTGATCGTTATTTCCTCCTGGGCGAGCGGCAGCGGCTCGCCCGAGGCGACGCGGATCTGCCATTCGACCAGATCCTGTCCGGTGATCTCCTCGGTCACCGGATGCTCCACCTGCAGGCGGGTATTCATCTCCATGAAGTAGAAGGGCGTCTCGTCCGACAATGGCTTCGAGCCATCGACGATGAACTCGATCGTGCCAGCGCCCTGATAGCCGACGGCAAGCGCCGCCTTGACCGCCGCCTGCCCCATCCTGGCGCGGAGGCCTTCGGTCATGCCGGGCGCCGGCGCCTCCTCGATCACTTTCTGATGACGGCGCTGCAGCGAGCAGTCGCGTTCGAACAGGTGCACGGCGTTGCCATGGCTGTCGCCGAAGACCTGCATCTCGATATGGCGCGGCTGGGAGACGAACTTCTCTATCAGGACCCGGTCGTCACCAAACGCCGCCTTGGCTTCACGTTTGGCGCCGGCCAGCGCGTCGTCGAATTCGATCGCCTTGTCGACGCGCCGCATCCCCTTGCCACCGCCGCCGGCGACCGCCTTGATCAGCACCGGATAGCCGATCTCGTAGGCTTTCTCGTGCAGGAACTCCGGCTCCTGACGCGCACCGTGAAATCCCGGCACCACCGGTACCCCGGCCTTGTCCATCAACGCCTTCGCTTCGTCCTTCAGCCCCATCGCCTTGATCGCCGATGCCGGCGGGCCGACGAATACGATGCCGTTGGCGGCGCACGCCTCGGCAAACGCGGCGTTCTCCGACAGGAAGCCATAACCCGGATGGATTGCGTCCGCCCCCGCCTCCCGGGCCGCGGCGATGATGCGCTCGGCGACCAGATAGCTCTCGTTGACCGCCGCCGGGCCGATCGGCACGGCGATATCCGCCATACTCGCATGCATGGCATTGGCATCGGCGTCCGAGTAGACGGCAACCGTCGTGAGCCCCATGCGGCGGGCCGTACTGATGATACGGCAGGCGATCTCGCCACGGTTGGCGATGAGGAGCGTCTTAATCATGCTGAACGTTATCTCATCCCTGAGGTAGGCGGGCAATCGGGACAGGCGCGGGTGCGGACTTCAGCACTCGACGATGCTGACGGCCAGGCCGCCTTTGCTCGTCTCCTTGTACTTCTCGCTCATGTCTAGACCGGTTTGGCGCATCGTCTCGATGCAACTGTCGAGCGGCACGAAATGGCTGCCGTCGCCACGCAGCGCCAGAGACGCCGCGGTCACCGCCTTCACGGCCCCCAGTGCGTTGCGCTCGATGCAGGGCACCTGGACGAGACCACCGACGGGGTCGCAGGTCATCCCCAGATGGTGCTCGAGCGCAATCTCGGCGGCGTTCTCGATCTGCTCGTTGGTACCACCAAGGGCCGCCGCCAGCCCCGCCGCGGCCATGGCCGAAGCCGAGCCGACCTCGCCCTGGCAGCCGACCTCGGCGCCCGAAATCGACGCGTTGTGCTTGATGATGCCACCAATCGCGGCGGCGGCCAGCAGGAAGGTGCGCACGCCTTCGGCCTTCGCCTCGGGGCAATGATCGAGATAGTAGCGGATCACCGCGGGCAGGACGCCGGCGGCGCCGTTGGTCGGCGCCGTCACGACACGGCCGCCGGCGGCATTCTCCTCGTTGACGGCCATCGCATAGACGGACAGCCAGTCCATCACCGTGTGCTCGAAGGGGCGGTTATGTCCCGCCTCGCCCTCCAGCTTGGCATGGATGTCGGCGGCGCGACGCTTGACCCGCAGGCCGCCCGGCAATTGCCCGCCGGAACCGAGGCCGCGGGTCATGCAACCGAGCATTGCCGACCAGATGCGATCGAGGCCGGCGTCGAGGTCGGCGCCGGATCCACGCGAAAGTTCGTTGGCGCGCTTCATCTCCGCGATCGACAACTCGGCGTCGCGACCCATCGCCAGCATCTCGCCGGCGGTGGAGAAAGGATACGGCACCTTCGCCTCATGGGTGAGCGGGCTTTCGTCCTCGCCCACCTCGTCGAGCTCGGCCGCTGTTTTCACGAAGCCACCACCGATCGAATAGTAGGTTTCCTCGACCAGCACCGTGCCGTCCTCGGCATAGGCGAAGACCTTCATGCCGTTCGAATGGGCGGGAAGCGGATCGCCGTAGTCGAATACGATGTCGTGCTGCGGATCGAAGGACATCGATGGCAATCCAGGCGGGGCAATGCGCTTCGCCCGGGCCACTTCGTCGAGCAGGCCGTCGACGGCGTCCGGATCGACCCGATCCGGTTTCTCCCCGATCAGGCCCAGCACGACGGCGCGGTCGGTACCGTGCCCCTTGCCGGTGAAGGCAAGCGATCCGTGCAGCGAGACCGAGATCCGCGCGACATCGTCGGCACCGCGCTTGCCCAGAAGCGACAGGAAGCGCGCTGCCGCGACCATCGGGCCGACCGTGTGCGAGCTCGACGGACCTATTCCGATCTTGAACAGTTCGAATACGGAGAGGAACATCACCCTTCTCTTTGACCGGGCATGCCATGCGGCGTTGTTCGTGCACCCCACGACCGCCACTGACCTTATGGGGCGTTGTTATGCGCTGAACTTGTCCGCCCATGCAATGCCGGGCACCGGTCGGTCGTCCACCCAATTGGCGGTCGTGCCAGTGCAGCCTACATCCTCGCGGGTCGAGCTGCTAAGTGTCGGCAAACGCGCGGGTAAACAGCGAAACGGGGAAACGCCATGAAAGCCGCCTATTACGAGGAGAACGGCGCCGCAGCCGATGTGCTGAGGATCGGCGAGGTCGAGACGCCGGAGCCGGGTCCCGGCGAGGTGCGCGTGAAAATCGCGGCCTCCGGGGTCAATCCGTCCGACGTCAAGTCGCGCGCCGGCACAGCCCGCAAGATAGCCTTTGACCGAGTCATCCCGCATTCCGACGGCGCCGGAACGATCGACATGGTCGGCGACGGTGTGTCGCCGTCGCGGCTTGGCGAGCGCGTCTGGATCTGGAACGGCCAGTGGAAACGGCCGTTCGGCACCGCGGCCGAATACATCGTTCTGCCGGAAGTCATGGCGGTTCGGCTGCCGGACGATACGGGCTTCGAGGTCGGCGCCTGCCTCGGCATTCCGGCGATGACGGCGGTTCACGCCATCTCGCTGGCCAGCGCCTCGCCGCAAACCACGATCCTGGTTTCCGGTGGCGCCGGTGCGGTCGCGAACTACGTGATCCAGTTCGCCAAGGCGCGCGGCGCGCGGGTGCTGACGACGGTCTCGTCGGCGCAGAAGGCGGCGATGGCGAAAGAGGCCGGCGCCGACGAGACGATCGATTACACGCGCGAAGACGTCGGGACACGCGTGATGGACCTGACGATGCAGATGGGCGTCGACAGCATCATCGAGATGGACCTGACCGCCAATGCCGGGCTGATCCCAAAGGCTATCAAGCCGAAGGGACAGGTGGTGATCTACGGCACCGGTCCGGACGCGACCATTCCCGCAGCCTTCTGCCTGGTGAACACGATCCGGCTGCAGTTCTTCCTCGTCTATGAACTCGACGAGGCGGAGCGGCAGGAAGCCGTCGACGAGATCAACGCCAGGCTCGCGGCCGGCACGCTCGTGCATCACCTGGGACCGGAGTTCGGCCTCGACGACATCGTCACGGCGCACGAGGCGATGGAAGCGGCGAAGATCGGCAAGATCGTCGTGCGGCCCTGAGGCACTTACGACCGCAGGGAGTATTTCCCCGCGTCCCTTACCGCGCCTTCGCCAATACGCCGCCGGTCATCGGCTCGGGCACGCCGGTGCTCGTCGGGAAGGTGAGCGGCAATCCGCGCAACGAGCGGGCCGCCAGATAGGCAAAAGCCTGCGCCTCGACGTGATCGCCCGACCAGCCGATCTCGGCGCCAGTCACGACCGGGGCATCGAGCCGGTCGCGCAGCATCGCCATGAGCGTCGGGTTGTTGGCGCCACCACCGACCACGATCCACTGGCGTGCCGGCTCCGGGAACCAGTCCCGCGCCAGCGCCACGGATGCCGCTGTGAAGGCGGCAAGCGTCGCGGCGCCGTCCTCGAGCGACAGGCCTTCCAGAGAAGAAGCGGAAAACTCGTTTCTATCCAGAGATTTCGGCGGCCTTCTTGAAAAATAGAGTCCGGACAGAAGCGCTGCGAGGGCGTCTTCGTCGATCCGGCCGCGCGCCGCGATCCGCCCGCCCTCGTCATATGCCATCCCGGCCCGCGCGCTCACCCAATCGTCGATCAGTGCATTGGCGGGACCTGTGTCGAAGGCCAGCGGAGCCTCCCCGCTCAAGTAGGTGACATTGCCGACGCCCCCGAGATTGAGGACCACCACCGGAAGATCGAGGCCGGCATGAGCGGCGAGCGCCCGATGGTAGACCGGGACGAACGGTGCCCCCTGCCCGCCCGCGGCGACGTCGGCGGCGCGGATATCATGGACGACATCGATGCCCAACCGCTCCGACAAAGCCGGTCCGTCGCCGATCTGGACCGTCAGGCGTGTCTCTGGACGGTGGAAGATCGTCTGCCCGTGAAAGCCAATGACGTCGATATCCGCGGCGGTCAGGCCGTTTTCAGCCAAGAACGCTTCTACCGCGTCCGCATGCGCCCCGGTAACGATGCCCTCGGCCTCGCCGAAGGCACCGGACCGTTCGTTGCGGTCGGAAATCCCGGGTGCCTGCGCGACCGCCGCAGCGATCGTGCGACGCTCGGCCGCAGAATAGGGTCTGCTGCCGGTCGGTCCGAAAGCAAAAACCATTTCGCCGTCAGTCTCTATCAGCGCCACATCGACACCGTCCATGGACGTGCCGCTCATCAGTCCAATCGCCGTCAGCGCTTTCGTCACGTGGAAGCCTCTGGTAGAGCCATGTCGGCAAACAGATTACCTGGGATACACAGTCGACATGAGTGCCTTCAAGTCCGATTTCCTGCGCGTGCTCGAAGAGCGCGGCTTCATCCATCAGTGCTCCGACCCGGAAGGGCTGGACCAGAAGACGCTTGAAGGGCCGATAACCACCTATATCGGCTACGACTGCACCGGCCCGTCGCTGCATGTCGGCCACCTCTTGTCGATCATGATGCTGCGCTGGCTGCAAAAGACCGGTCACAAGCCCATCACGCTGATGGGCGGCGGTACGACGCGGGTCGGCGATCCGTCCGGCAAGGACGAGAGCCGCAAGATGCTCACCTACGACCAGATAGAGGCCAACAAGCAAAGCCTGAAGGAGGTCTTCGCGCGTTTCCTGTCGTTCGGCGACAAGGCCACGGACGCGACCATGCTCGACAACGCCGAGTGGCTGGCGCCGCTCAACTACATCGATTTCCTGCGGGACGTCGGACGGCATTTCTCGGTCAACCGGATGCTGAGCTTCGAGTCCGTGAAGATGCGGCTCGAACGCGAGCACGAGCTGTCGTTCCTCGAATTCAACTACATGATCCTGCAGGCCTACGACTTCGTCGAGCTGAACCGGCGCTACGGCTGCACCCTGCAGATGGGCGGCTCGGACCAGTGGGGCAACATCATCAACGGTATCGATCTCGGCCGGCGCATGGGGACGCCGCAGCTCTATGCCCTCACCTGCCCGCTGATCACCACGTCGTCGGGCGCAAAGATGGGCAAGACGGCCGCCGGCGCGATCTGGCTCAAGGGCGAGATGCTGAGCCCCTGGGACTACTGGCAGTTCTGGCGCAACACCGAAGACGGCGACGTCGGCCGCTTCCTGAAGCTGTTCACCGACATGCCGCTCGACGAGATCGCCAGGCTGGAGGCGCTCGGCGGCGCGGAGATCAACGAGGCCAAGAAGATCCTGGCAACCGAGGCCACCGCGCTGCTGCATGGGCGCGAGGCGGCGGAGGATGCCGCGGAAACGGCGCGTCGCACGTTCGAGGAAGGCGCGCTCGCCGAAAGCCTGCCGACGATCGAGGTCACCGCTGCCGAGATCCGGGCCGGGATCGGCGTGCTCTCGGCCGTCGTCCAGGCCGGGCTCGCCCAGACCAACGGCGAGGTGCGCCGTGCGATCTCCAACAACGCCATCAAGGTGAACGACCAGCCGGTGAACGATCCGGCGGCGACGCTGACCGAAGCGGATATCGGGCCGGAAGGCGTGATCAAGCTTTCCTTCGGCCGCAAGAAGCACGTGTTGCTGCGGCCGGCGTGATCCGCATCAGCGGATGGTCCTGGCCGGGCGGGTATCCCCGTCGGGACGCGCCGGTGCCTGCGGATTGTCCATGCCGAGGATGTAGCGGAACACACCTGGCGCAACGACCGATATCGGATTAATGGTCAGCACGGGCTTCTTGGTCGATCCGCTCAGCGAGTAGGTAATGCCGAGCAGCCCCTCGTTCTTCTTGCCGCCAAGCAAGGGCCCGAGAAACAGCGGCAACTGGCCGAACAGGTTGTTGAGGGCGTAGAGCGGCACATAGGTGCCGTGTAGATTCATTCGCTCGTCATCGAAATCGATGGTGCCCTCGAAAGTCGCCCCGACGGCGACGCCACGCAGCACGCCTTCCTTTACCTTCAGGTCGCCCTTGCCGCGCTCGAATTTCGCCGAGAGGCGGTCGAAGCCTACGTCGGCGACGTTGACCCGCTGCGCGGCACCGCCGGCCGATTGCGCCGGGGCCGAGGGGCGGGCCAGTGCCTCAGGCTGGTCCTCGCCCTCCTCTATGAGCCGGGCGAGCGACGGGTCGTTGGCGATGCGGAACCGATCGATGGCGATATCGCCCGACAGCGGCGCATTCGCCCCGCGGCGGCCGGCAACAACCCGCAACTGACCACCACGCATATTCGGATAATAGCCCACCCACGCGAGCACCCTGCCCGCATCGGCGCTGTCGACCGAAAGGTCCGAGTTGGCGCCGTCGTCGGAATAACGAACGCTGACCGGGACAGCGTTCGACGTCAACGCCGAGAGATCGAGCCGGTCGGTCCGGTTTCCGACACGCCTCACCGAGCCTTGCAGGTTGGACAAGACCTCACCGCCGACACCGATCGCGCGGTCCACGTCGATTTCGACGTTCATCACCTCGTTCCCGCTATTGCCGGAACTCTCGGCTGCCTCACCGAGGTTCGCGAGCAGCGCCCGCATATAGAGCGCCTTGCCCTTCAGCTTGAATGAACGGGCGCCGGACTGGCTCGTTCCGCTGACGGCGAGGTCGGTGCCGCGCGGCGTCCGGAGGACCGGCATATCGAGGCTGACGAGCCCGCCCGCCTTGGAGAATTCGGCGCTGCCCTCCACACGCATCGATTCCGACTGGACGCGCAGATCGGTCAGCTTCACGGTCTGACCGGACTGGGTGAGCTTGAAATTCGCAGTCGCCGGCTGGCCGGCGGGCTTTTCCAGACCGAGCGCGGGGAACGAAACCTTGGCCCGGGTAAGGTCCGCCTCGATCTGCTGGACGTTGCCCGACTCGGTCGCCTTGACGTCGGATACGGTCGTGACGATCGGGCCGGTCAGGATCGCGTCGAGCGGCATGCCGAGTCGCGCGCGCGCCGCCTCGTCCAGGGTCATGGTGACGGAACGCGCGCCGGGGGCACCAGAGGGGTCGAGGGAATCGTCGAGCGCCAGATCGGCGCGGACATTGTCGACCAGCGCGTCCCCCTCGATCAGAACCCGGCCGTCGGCGACACGTACGTCGATATTGCCGTCGCCGATGCTCCTCGCGCCGCCGAAATTCTCCGCGCTGAAGCCTGTGATGGAGCCATCGGCTCCCAAATCGATATCGGAGAAGCGCAAACCGTCGATGAGCGGCATTCTGAGGGTGAACTCGAACGCGCCTTCGCCGCCGAAACTGTCTATGTCGAATTTGCGCCGGGTGGCCAGTTCGATCGGCGGATAGTCGAGCAGCCGCATGATGTCCCTGATCTCGCCGTCGAGTTCGATGGTCAGCTCGCCGCTTGAGGGCTTGGCCGGTATGTCGGGAACAAAGAAACGCCCAGCAGGCAGGGTGACCGTCCCGCCATCGGGCAGATCGACCCGGCCGGGCGTGGTGGCCCGTGCAGTGAATTCCTGGGCATCGACCCGGCCGTCGGCGTTGACGCCGAGAAGCGGCGGCATCTCCTTGAGAAACACCAGCGATCCGTCCTTGAGCGAAAAGCCCAGGTCGAAGGCTTCCCGGTGAAACGGCACGCCCCTGAGAGCCCGCGCGATCTCGCCGGGGCGGATATCGACATCGACGCGACCGCCGACGATCTGCCCGGAAAGCATGTGGTTAACGAACCAGCGCCGCGCCTTGTCGGCGAGGAACGGCGGCCAGACAGTCTTGAAGGTCTCGACCGAGGTGGGCGTCATGGAGCCGGCAAGCCGGATGCCCGGCGTCTCGCCACCGCCGCCGATGAACCCAACGAACGACCCCGCGGTTCCGGCTCCTGCGACGTCCATCCGGCTGATATGCAGCACCCGCTGCGCGGTGACAAAGAAGGCTTCAACGGTGATCGAATCGTAGGCTGCGGGGACACCGGTATCCGGGTCATCCAAAACGATATCAGTGAAGTCGAGCCGTAGCGGCACGGTGCCGTAGCTGAAATCGCCACGGCTCGGTACGGCGATCTGGCCCGAGACCGTCCCGCGGCTGTTGCCGATCAGGACATGCGACGGCCCGATATTGATCGCGCCGGTGGCGTACCGCCAGTCAAAGGCCAAGTCTGCTTCGTCAACGAGGATCCGTCGGTCGCCCTTGCCGACATATCCCGCGCCCAGCGTCAGTTTGACCGACAGATTGTCGAAGCCGCCCGCGGCGTCGATGAAGGCATCAAGCTGGCCAGAAATCGGCCCGGTCATGTCGAAGGGCAATCCGCCGGGAACCAGTGGAGCGACATCGTCCAGGGCGATATTCTCGATCGTTCCTGCGATCGCGTAGGTTCCATCGTCGCGCCGCCGCAGCGATGCGGTTAAAAGCGGGGCTCCGGTCTTGCGGCCCAGGCCAACGCTTACCGTCACCGCCCCGGGCTCGTCGCCACGCTCGGCCGATACGTCGATCTGCTGCAGCGTGCCCGTGGTGCCGTCCGATCGGGCGATGCTGAGGCTTGCCCCGCGCGCGCCGATCGATGACAGGGCCGGCGCGCCGCCCTGTCCGTCCTGTCCCAGCACCGCGAACAGCACGGCGAATGCCTCAATCGGATTGACCATCTTCGCCGGAGGCTCGGCTTCGCCGGTGGCAAGGTCAGTGCCCGCCTTCATACGCAGCCGCCCGTTTTCCTCGATGACGGTCAAGGCGGGACGGATCAGGAAGACGCTGCGCGGCATCACGTCGCCGACAAACAGGCCAAGTCCCGACAGACCGATCGCGGCGCGCGGAGCGGCGAAGACCGGGGCGCCGTCCGGCCCAAGTACGGACACGTCGCGCAATCTCAGCAGAACCTCGCCGGAACCGGCATCGCGTTCGATGACCGTATCGGCGACATGCGCGGTAAATTCCGGCGGCAATTGTTTCTGGACCGCCTCGACGATCCGCGGAGTCAGGAAGCCGACGGAAACCGGCCCCTGCGACAGTCGGAAGACCGCGCCACCAAGCAATCCGCCGGCGACGACAGCGATTACCGCGAGCACCTGAGCCACGCGCAGCCACATCCTGCGGCGCGCGCGAAGATTGCGCAGCCGCTTCAGGCTCGACGCCGCAGCGCGCCGCACGGCGCGCCTGCGGTTGGGGCCAGGATTGGCTTCAGAAGTCATCGGCTGCGCATCACCTCAATCAGCGGCTGACAGTGCCGCTGCCGGCCGGTTACATAACCGTGACGATACACGTGCAAAGAGATATCCATCCAGCAGCGTGCCGATCGCGTACACTATCGCGCGGCGCCGGTGCGGTTTCCAGTGTGCCCGCCGTTTTTGCTACTGAAAACAAGACAAAAGGAAGGCAAGCTATGAGCTCGGACGCTGTTGAAGGCTCGCAGGCACCGGATTTCACACTGCCGGCGGATGGCGGCGGGCAGATTCGGCTCTCTGATCTGCGCGGCAATGCCGTCGTCCTGTACTTCTATCCCAAGGACGATACGAGCGGCTGCACCCGGGAGGCCATCGACTTTTCCGGCCTCGTCGCGGACTTCGAGAAGGCCGGCGCCGTTGTCGTCGGCATGTCCCCCGACCCCGCGTCGAAGCACGACAAATTCAAGGCCAAGCACGACCTGGCGATCGACCTGGTTTCGGACGAATCGAAAACCACGCTCGAAGCCTACGGTGTGTGGAAGGAAAAGAGCATGTACGGGCGCAAGTTCATGGGCGTCGAGCGCTCCACCTTCCTGATCGACAAGAGCGGAACCATCCGCAGGGTGTGGCGCAAGGTAAAGGTCGCAGGCCACGCCGAGGAAGTCCTTGAGGCCGCCCGCACGCTCTAGGCGCGATCGCAGCCGAGCGCCCGTTTGCACCATGATTCAACACGCGTTTTCAGGGTAATTGCCGGCCCGTTTCGGACTTTCTTAACCTTAATGGATCGATAATCGCGGCGCTGGGTTCAAACAGAGTCGCGTTGTCGAATTCATGCCTATTTCTCACCGATTTTTCGGCCGTCGCTCACAGCCGCATCACTTCATCGTCGCCCGCGGGGACAAGGTTCGGTCGGTGACATTGCCGACATGGGCTGTCTGGGTGGGCGGTGCGACCGCAGCCGCCGCCATCACCTGGCTGATCGGTTCGACCGCCTATATCGCGTTTCAGGACGACATCAACGCCGCGGCGAAGGTGCATCGTATTTCGGTCGAGCGCGCCTATGAGGATCGCATCGCCTCGCTCCGGCGCAAGATCGACGATATCAACACCCGCCAGTTCCTGGATCAGCAGGCCTTCGAGGGGCGCCTCGAAACGCTCCTGCGCAAGCAGACCGCCCTGGAAGAACGGCAACACGACATCGCCGGACTGATCGACGCGGCCAGGGCCCGCAAGGTAACGCTCGATTTCCAGCCGGACGCCGAACGGCAGGTTACGGATAGCCGCGGTTACGGCCTATTGACCAGCCCGGCAAAAGCGGCGTCCTTCGATCCGTCACGCCCTGCCCCGCTGGACAAGCCCAAAATGATTTCCTCCCAGCCCCTGGCACAGGACGCCGACCTGGCGCCGATCGACCGGGTTCAGGCATCGCTTACGCGCGTAGAGACGATGCAGACGTCGGTGCTCGATAGCCTGGAAGCCACGGTCGGGGGCCTTTCGGAACGACTGATCGAAGTCAGCGGCGCGGTCGGCGCGGATCTGCCAAACGATGTCGCCGAAGGCGGCGTGGGAGGGCCACTCATCGAGTTGCGCCGCATGAGCACCCCGTCGGTCCCCGATCGCCAGATCGAGCGAATCAACGGTAAGCTCGAGCGGCTCGACGTCCTGCGGACCCATATCGGCCGCCTCCCGGTTCGCGCGCCGCTCGCGGGTCCGATCGAATACTCCAGCAGCTTCGGAACCCGGCTCGATCCCTTCCTCAAACGCCCGGCCTTGCATACCGGCCTCGATTTCCGGGCTTCGACCGGAACGCCGGTCCTTGCGACGGCCGGCGGTCGGGTAACCGTTGCCGGCTATTCGGGCGGGTACGGTCGGATGGTCGAGATCGATCACGGAGACGGCTATACGACCCGGTACGCCCATATGAGCCGGGTCGAGGTCGTAGTCGGCGATGTGATCCAGCCGGGCGCCGTCGTCGGACGTGCCGGCAGCAGCGGGCGCAGCACGGGACCGCACCTGCACTACGAGACGCGGGTCCATGGCCAAGCCAAGAACCCGTTGCCGTTCGTCCGCGCGGCCGAACTGCTTCCCGAAGGCTACTAGATCCGAACGTCAGGCGTTCGCAGCCGCCTTCTCCTCGGCTTCCGCGTTGACGCGGTGAGCGAGTGACGCCTCCATGAACGTGTCCAGATCACCATCCAGTACGGCCTGCGGGTTGGTGCTTTCGACGCCGGTCCGCAAATCCTTGACCAGCTGATAGGGCTGCAGGACGTAGGAGCGGATCTGGTGCCCCCAGCCGATCTCGGTCTTCGAGGCGGCGTCGGCCATCGCCTTCTCCTCGCGCTTCTGCAGTTCGGCCTCATAGAGGCGCGACCGCAGCATCGCCCAGGCGGTCGCACGGTTCTTGTGCTGCGAGCGCTCGTTCTGGCACGCCACGACGATACCGGTGGGAACGTGCGTCAGACGGACGGCCGAATCCGTGGTGTTGACGTGCTGGCCCCCGGCGCCGCTGGAGCGGTAGGTATCGACGCGCACGTCGGACTCGTTGATATCGATCTGGATGGAGTCGTCGACGACGGGAAAGATCCAGACCGAGGCAAAGCTCGTGTGGCGCCGCGCGCTCGAATCGTAGGGCGAGATGCGCACCAGCCGGTGGACGCCGGATTCGGTCTTGAGCCAGCCGTAGGCGTTCGGCCCCTTGATCACCAGCGTAGCGCTACGGATGCCGGCCTCGTCGCCCGCGTTGTAGCCGATCTCCTCGACCTTGTAGCCGTGCGCGTTCGCCCAGCGCGAGTACATGCGCAGGAGCATTTCAGCCCAGTCCTGGCTTTCGGTGCCGCCGGCGCCCGCATGGATTTCGACATAGGTGTCGTTCGCGTCCGCTTCACCCGACAGGAGCGTACCCACCTGACGTTTCATCGCGTCCGCGTGGAGCTCGCGCAGCGTCTCCTCCGCGTCGGCGAGGACACCGGCATCGTCCTCCTCCTCGGCAAGCTCGATCAGCTCGATCGTATCGGAAAGTCCGGTCTCCAGTCGCCTGACGGCCTCGACGGAATCCTCGAGTTGCTGGCGCTCGCGCATCTGCGTTTGCGCCTTCTCGGCGTCGTTCCAGAAATTCGGATCTTCGGCGTAGTGGTTCAGGTCATCCAGACGGGCAAGCGCGTTGTCCCAGTCAAAGATGCCTCCTTAGCAGGGAGATCGACTGACGAATTTCGTCGACCAGCTGCAAATGTTCGGCGCGCATGGCGGTCTCGTTGCTGTCTTGGTGTTGCTAGAAAGGGTTCTCGAAACGCTATCTGGTCAATACAGGCCGCCGGTTCCAGACCTGACGGCCCTGTCGGCTTCCGGACTGACCGTCAGCGGCTTGCCGAACTGGTCCTGATAGCCGATCACCGAGTAACTCTCCGGCGGGGCCTGGCCCGGCTTGAAGGCCTCCAGGATGACATTCTGGTCGCTGTTCGGGCCCGCCCGCAGACCCGTCGTCGCGTTGATACGCACGAGCTGGATGCCCGGCGGCACGCGGAAAGGAATGGCCGGCTTGTCCTTCAGCGCGCCGACGAAGAAGTCACGAACCACCGGTGCGGCGAGACGGCCGCCGGTCATGCCCCGGCCGAGCGGCTTGGGCTGATCGTAGCCGATATAGACGCCCACGGTGAGGTCCGGCGAAAAGCCCATGAACCAGGCGTCCTTCTCGTCGTTCGTCGTGCCCGTCTTGCCGGCGATCGGCTTCTCGACGGACTTCAGAATCGTCGCGGTGCCGCGCTGCACCACGCCTTCCAGCATCGAGATGACCTGGTAGTCGGTGTAGGGATCGAGGACCTGTTCGCGATTGTCGATCAGTTCGGGCTCGTCCTGGCCCTGCCACTGCGGAGCGTTGCAGGTCTCGCAGACGCGCTCGTCGTGCTTGTAGATGGTGCGGCCGTAGCGATCCTGGACGCGGTCGATGAGCGTCGGGGTGATCTTGCGCCCGCCATTGGCAAGCGTCGAATAGGCACCCGCCATGCGCAGCACCGTCGTCTCGCCGGCCCCCAGCGCCATCGGCAGATACGGCGCCAGATCGTCGTAGATGCCGAACCGCTTGGAGTATTCGCGGATGATCGGCATGCCCATGTCCTGGGCCAGGCGGACGGTCATAACATTACGCGACTTCTCGATACCGCGGCGCAGCGTCGAGGGGCCGGCGAACTTTCCGCCATAGTTCTGCGGTCGCCAGATCTTGCCACCCGAGACGATCTCGATCGGTGCGTCGATGACGACGCTCGAGGGCGTGTATCCGTTGTCCAGCGCGGCCGCGTAGACGAACGGCTTGAACGAGGAACCGGGCTGGCGCATCGCCTGGGTCGCGCGATTGAACTCGCTTTCGGCGTAGCTGAAGCCGCCGACCAGCGCCAGCACGCGGCCGGTATGCGGGTCCATCGCCACCAGCGCGCCGGACACCTTCGGAACCTGCTGCAGCTCGAAGACGCCCTCTTCCTCGTCGCCGGTCTCCTCGTTGACCACGGGAGAGACATAGAAGACGTCGCCGGGCTTTAGGATATCGGCGGCTTTCTTGCCGGCCCACTTCATCTGCTCGAACGGAATGCGTCCGACATCGCGGCGCTCGCTGAACTGGCCAGACGGCAGCTTGTCGGGACGCAAGCCGATCACCGCGCCCTCGTCGTCGACCTTCAGCGCAACCGCAAGGTGCCAGGGCTCGACGTCGCTCAGTTCATCGACCTTGCCGACCGCCGGGCCCCAGTCGCCGGCGATATCGACATTGGCGACCGGACCGCGCCAGCCCCTGGTGCGGTCGTAGCCGATAAGCCCCTTGACCAGCGCACTGCGGGCGAGGACCTGCAGTTTCGGATCGAGCGTCGAGCGTACCGACAGGCCCCCCTTGTACAGGCCATCCTCACCGTAGAGCTCGTAGAGCTTGCGGCGGACCTCCTCGGCGAAATAGTCGGCGGCTTGCAGACGCGCGCCAGTCGGGCGCAGCTTCACTTCCAGCGGGCTGTTGCGCGCCGCGTCGGCCTCGTCCGGCGTGATGAAGCCGTTCTCCTCCATCCGGTCGATGACCCAGTTGCGACGCTCGATCGCGCGCTCGGGCTGGCGGAAGGGATGGTAGTTGTTCGGTGCCTTCGGCAAGGCGGCGAGATAGGCGGCCTCGGCGATGGTCAGCGTGTCGACGGACTTGTCGAAATAGATGAGCGCCGCGGCGGCGATGCCGTAGGCACCGAGACCGAGATAAATCTCGTTCAGATAGAGCTCGAGAATCTGGTCCTTCGTGAAGGCGTTCTCGATCCGCAGCGCCAGCAGCGCCTCCTTGAGCTTGCGCTCGTAGGACTTCTCGCTGGTGAGCAGGAAGTTCTTGGCGACCTGCTGCGTGATCGACGAGCCGCCGACAAGGCTGCGGCCGCCACCTCTCATCAAATTCTGCGCGTTCTCGACCGCGGCGCGGAAGATGCCGACCGGATCGATGCCGAAATGCGAATAGAAGTTCTTGTCCTCGGCCGACAGGAACGCCTCGATCACCTGACGCGGCACACCCTGGATCGGCATGAAAAGCCGGCGCTCGACCGCGTACTCGGCGACAAGCTCGCCGTCCGCGGCGTGGACACGGGTCATGACCGGGGGTTCGTACTCGCGCAGGCTCGCATAGTCCGGCAGGTCACCCGAGACCTTCCAGAGCAGATACGCGGCGCCCGCTGCGCCGACCACGAACAGGATCACGCCCGCGGTGAACAGAAAACCGATGAATCTCCAAAGCATCGAGGCTACCGCCGAGTATCGCTTGCGTCCGGACGGCTCCCGCGACACGGGCCGTCAGCCGAGGGTGTCCCAACCAGGGTTTTCCGCGTCGCCCCCGCATGCGCGGCAATCCTCGCCATGCTCATACCCCGAACCGTTCGAACGATCAAATCGCCTTTTGACCGTTGAACGGGACGGAAATGACGAAATTGTGATCCGACCGTCCGCCAATCGTCAGGTTGGACGCCAGAACGGGCGTCAGAACGGGGCGCGCGCGTGCCGTTCACCGAAATATTCCGAAACCGCCTTGGACACAGTATCGGCGATCGTTTCCTGCCATTCCGCGTCGACCAGATGTTTCTCGTCGTTCGGATTGGTCAGATATCCCAGTTCCAGCAGAACCGACGGCACGTCATGCGCCTTCAGAACCCGGAAGCCCGCGGACCGGTGCGGATTCTTCACCACGCTCGTGTTGCGTTTCAGTTCGCCGACCAGCGTGCGGGCGAAGAAAACCGCGTAGTTCTTCGTCTCCCGCTGCACGAGATCGATCAGGATGTCGGCGACGGCGTCGGACTCGCCCGTGAGATCGACGCCGGCGATGACGTCGGAACGATTCTCCTGCTCCGCGAGCGCGGCGGCGACGCTGTCGGATGCGCGTTCGGAGAGGGTGTAGACCGTCGCACCGCTGACATTGCCGACGCGAACGGAATCGGCGTGAACCGAAATCAGGAGCGAGGCCTTTTCTTCGCGGGCGAAATTGACCCGATTCCCTAACGGAATGAATACGTCGTCGTCACGGGTGAGCTTGACGGTGAAACGACCGGATTTCTCCAACGCGGTCCGAAGGCGCCTGGAGAATTCAAGGACCACGTCCTTCTCGAGAGTCCCCTTCCGACTCTTGGCGCCCGGGTCGATCCCGCCGTGCCCCGGATCGATGACGACAACGATATCGCGCCCCTCATGCCCGGCGCCAGGCCTGACCGCCTCGTGCCCCGATACGGCCGGCGTCTTGAGGGCAGCCGCGTTCCTGGGTTCCTGAAGCGCCAGCGCCGCCATGAAGTCCTCGCGCGAAGTCGACAGCAGGTCGACGACGAGACGAACCGGCTGATCGTCGACCGCGTCGACGACGAAGGCCTTGTCGACCTTCACCGGCCCCTTCGCGTCGAGCACGATTCGCGACTTGCCCGGGCCGATCAGGCCGTAGCGATAGGCGCTGACGAGGCCGCGCCCCTTCGCACCTTCGCCGCTTGCGAACTGGAACGCCGTCTCCGGCAGATCGATGACAATCCGATAGGGATCGGCCAACGCGAAAACGCCAAAATCGACGTTGCGATCGACATCGACCACGAAACGTGTCCGCTTCTCGTCCCCGGCTAGTCGCGAGCTCATTGCGGTGACCGGCATTTCGATGTCGGAATCCGCGGCAGCCGTTGCGTCAATAACGCCGGCCGCTTCTTCCGCCACGGCAACGCACGCCGATGCAGCCCCGAACGAGAGCGCGAGGCCAAGGAAAAACCCTTTTGTTGCAACGGTCTTGAACACCGGCCAGCGACCCCAGCACCTGCCCAACGGTGGTGTCACCATGGATGACTCGTTTTCAGGATTATAGGCGCAGGGTTAATCGGATATTGACGGGTGGACTCGAATAATCCGCGGTTGTGGCCTCCACAACACAACTCTTGCAAAGATGGACGCCGACACATTAATAACGGGCAGGTTTCGAATTCGCGTCTCTGGCCTTGAGCGCAAGGCGGCCCCCTGAGACAGGCCGCAGAGGACCGAAGGTTCCGCCGGACAACCCGGGCATTTCGCCGAATCAGGGACGTCCCGTTGAAGCCGCGCTCCGACATAAGCCAGAGGTCGAATCAACCGCCGCGCACCCAATTCGCGGCAGCAAAGGGCGGCATCGAACAGTTCGTTTCGCCCGATTTCTGACCCTCCGCCGGCCTTGCCGGCAGGAAAGTGAGTGTTACGGATGTATGGTTTTGGAGAGCCACCGGCCAGCAATGCGTCTCAGGGCGCACTGCATTTTGAGCCGGCCGGTAAGGCCCGAAACCCCATCATCCTCTTCCCAGATTCCCTTCAGGCCTTCGGGCCGGGAACACACCCAGCAGATCCGGCGCGCCCGCCTGCCCCAGCAAGGTTGGCGGCGATGACGCGCGTGGAATCTTGCGATTCAGAGTTGAGAACATGCCCACCAAGATGCTTATCGATGCGGCGCATCCGGAGGAAACCCGGGTCGTCGTTCTACGCGAAGGAAAGGTCGAGGAGTTCGACTTCGAGGCCGCTGCGCGGCGCCAGCTTCGCGGAAACATCTACCTGGCGAAAGTCACCCGCGTAGAGCCATCGCTCCAGGCCGCCTTTGTCGATTACGGCGGCAACCGGCACGGCTTCCTCGCCTTCAGCGAAATCCATCCGGATTACTACCAGATCCCCTTTGCCGACCGGCAGGCCCTGCTCGCGGCGGAAGAGGAGGACGAAAAGACCCTCGGCGAGTCCGACGACGACACAGACGAACAGTCGTCCGCAGATTCGGACGCCGCCGTGTCGGATTCCGCCCCGGAAGCCGAGGCCGACGGCGATGCGGACTCCGGCGAGGATCGGCCCGGCGACACTGTCGAGGACGTCTCCGGCTCGGGCGACGACTCCGTCGAATCGGTCGGCGGTGATGACGCCCTCGAGGAAGTGCCTGCCCGCAAGTCCAGGCCGCGGCGCTCCTATAAGATTCAGGAAGTCATCAAGAAGCGGCAGATCCTGCTCGTTCAAGTCGTCAAGGAAGAGCGTGGCAACAAGGGCGCCGCACTGACCACCTATCTGTCGCTGGCCGGCCGCTATTCGGTGCTGATGCCGAATACGGCGCGCGGCGGCGGCATTTCCCGCAAGATTGTCAACGCCTCGGACCGCAAGCGGCTCAAGGGCATCGTCGGCGAGCTCGACGTGCCGGAGGGGATGGGCGTCATCCTGCGCACCGCCGGCGCATCGCGCACCAAGGCGGAGATCAAGCGCGACTTCGAGTATCTGCTCAGGCTCTGGGAGAACGTTCGCGAGCTGACGCTGAAATCCGTGGCGCCGACCCTCGTTTACGAGGAAGGCAGCCTGGTGAAGCGGGCGATTCGCGATCTCTACACCAAGGACATCGACCAGGTTCTGGTCGCCGGCGACGAGGCCTATCGCGAGGCCAAGGATTTCATGCGCATGCTCATGCCGAGCCATGCCAAGAACATCCAGCCCTATCGCGACCCCGAGCCGATCTTCACCAAGAACAGGATCGAAGCACAGCTCGATGCGATGATCAGCCCGCGCGTGACGCTCAAGTCCGGCGGCTACATCATCCTCAACCAGACCGAGGCGCTGGTCTCCATCGACGTGAACTCGGGGCGGTCGACCCGCGAGCACAATATCGAGGACACTGCGCTGAAGACGAACCTGGAAGCCGCCGACGAGGTGGCACGCCAGCTGCGGCTACGCGATCTCGCCGGCCTCATCGTCATCGACTTCATCGACATGGAGGAGAAGCGCAACAACCGGTCGGTGGAACGGCGTCTCAAGGACGCGCTGCGCCACGATCGCGCCCGCATCCAGGTCGGCAGGATCAGCCATTTCGGCCTTCTTGAGATGTCGCGGCAGCGCATCCGCGCCGGGGTGCTCGAATCCACCATGCAGCACTGCCCGCACTGCGAGGGCACGGGCTACATCCGCTCCGTGGAATCGGTGGCCCTGAACCTGCTGCGCGGGATCGAGACGGAACTGCTCAAGGGCAAGCCGACCGACCTCACTCTGCGCACCCGCTCGGAAGTCGCCCTCTACGTGCTCAACAACAAGCGCGCTCACCTGCGAGAGCTCGAAGAGCGGTTCGGCGTCATCATTACGATCGGGTCCGACGAAACCGTCGGCGCCTCGTCCTTCGAACTTGAGAAGGGCGAGCCGGCGCGTCCCACCGAACGGGAAGCGGTCGTCAGGCCGGTCTCGGTGGAACCCGAGGAAGAGGAAAGCGCCGCTGAGGCGGACACCGAGGAATCCCGTGAGGCTCGTGAGGCGCGCGACGAGGATGGTGGTCGGCGCAGGCGCAGACGCCGCCGGCGGCGCGGCGGTGGCGACACGTCGGCGGAGGCCGATACCAGCGCCGGCGAAACGTCCGAGGAGACGGAAGCCGTGCCGGGCACCGGCGAGCAGCCAGATGTCGAGATGGCGGACGGTGAAGCGGCGTCGTCCGGTGGACGGCGGCGGCGGCGCGGCCGTCGCGGCGGCAGGCGACATCGCGGCGAGACCGTAGAGGCCACGGCCGAGGCGGAAGCCGCCGAGAGCGGAGAAGCCACCGAGACCGCGGAAAGCTCGGGGATAGCGGAAGACAGTGAGGCAACGGAAGACGGCGGGGTAACCGCGACCGGCGAGACGCCGCAGCTTGAAGCCCCTGCACCGGAAGCCGTATCGCGGGACATCGAGCCCCAGGAAACCCAGCCCCAAGAAACCGCGGCTCCGGAAACCTCGGCTCAGGAGGACGTTGCGCCTCAGGAAGCCGGCAAGGCCGCTGAAGCCGCGCCGGAATCGACCGAAGAACCCGCCGCCGAAGAAAAGCCGAAGAAGCCGCGCCGGTCCCGCCGAAAGGCAGCCGCGCCGGTGGAGGTCGTCGAGGCAGCCGAGGCACCTGCCGAGGCGCCCGAATCGGCCGCAGAGCCGGCATCGGCCCCTGAGCCGGAAATGTCCGGCGAGGCGGAAGCCGCTGCGGAAAGTACCGAGGGGACTGAACAGCCCATCGAGGACGTCCCCCCGACGCAGCCGGAAGAGCCCGCCGCCGAAGCGGAGCCGGAGCCTGTTCCGATGGCCGCGCCCGAACCGGCGGCAAAGCCCGAGCCGCCCAAGGAGCCGGTGTCGGAAGGCGCCGTGCCGAGCGAGCCGCGCAAGGGCTGGTGGCAGCGCCGCAGCCTGTTCGGCGACTGATCGAGAGGATTGGCTGAAGCGCGGGCTGCCGCTAGCGCTTCAGCCACCTGTCGAGGCTGGCGACCGCCTCCTCTATCTCTGCGGTCGGGCCGGCAAAGGATATCCTTAGATATCGATTGCCACGAACCGGATCGAAGTCGAGCCCGGGCGTCGTGGCGACACCGGCTTCCCGCAGCATCCGGTCGGCGAACTCGCCCGAATCGTTGGTGAACCGCCCGACATCGACATAGGCGTAGAAGGCGCCATCCATGGGCAACACCTTGTCGAAGCCGAGCTTCGGCAGGGCGTCCATCAGGATCTCGCGGTTCTTCGCGTAGACTGCCTTGTTGCGCTCCAGTTCGTCGGTGCAATCGAACGCGGCGAGCGCGGCGACCTGGGACAGCGCGGGCGGCGAGATGTAGATATTCTGGGCGAGCCTTTCGATCGGCCGCACCAGCGCCTCCGGCACCACCATCCAGCCGATCCGCCAGCCGGTCATGCAGTAGTACTTTGAGAAGCTGTTGATCACGATGGCGTTTTCATCGTGCTGCAGCGCCGTGTCGCACGGCGCGCCGTAGGTCAGGCCGTGATAGATCTCGTCGGAGATGAACCACATGCCCAGCTCGCGGGCCCGCGTCATCAGGGCTTCCATCTGATCGGGCGCGACGACCGTGCCGCTCGGATTGGCCGGGCTGGCGACCAAGATGCCATCCAGTCGACCGCGCGCCGCGGCTTCATCCAGCATTTCCGCCGTCGGCGCCCAGCGCGACCTCTCGTCCGTCTCGAGCCAGACGGTTTCCAGCCCCATCGCGGAAATGATATTGCGATAGGCGGGGTAGCCGGGGGCTGGCAGCGCGATCCGGCCTCCGACATCGAAAGCCGCCAGGAATGACAGCACGAAGGCGGCCGACGACCCGGTCGTCACGACGATCCGCGACGGCGGCACGTCGATGCCATAGGCGTCGCGGTAGTGCCTGGCGATGCGCTCGCGCAACGGCGTCGTGCCCAGCGCCTCGGTATAGCCGATGCGCCCCTCGGAAAGCGCAGCGTCGACCGCGACCCGCACGCCTTCGGGCGTCGGTGCCCCGGGCTGGCCGACTTCCAGATGCAGAATCCGCTGTCCACCCGTTTCCAGCGCCTTCGCGTCCCGCAGAACGTCCATGGCGATGAACGGCGCGACCTCGGATCGCCGGGACGGTGCCGGCCGGCGTTGCGTAGAACCAGGTCGCTCGTTCTCGATCTTCTCGCTCATCGTCTCCATCTCTCCGCGTTGCGCCCGGCAGGCGGGCATGCGTCTCCGCCACCCTGTCGCCTCAATTGCCGCGCTTTCGTAGCGGAGAGACATCGGTGGGTCCACATTCGCGGCAATTTGACCCGGAGCGACGTGCCCAGGGTTTGACCATGGCCAACGACCACCCTACCCTCGCTGCTTTCATGGAGTTCCGTTCAACCATGGCTGAAAAGACGGCGAAATCTGTGGCGCCAGCACGGCGCGACGGTCGGGGTACGGGTCGACGGTGCGCCAACGCGGTGGTTGCGCTGGCAACCGCCGTATCGGTCGCTTCGATGTCGGTTATGCCCGCCTCGGCACAGTCGATCGGGTTCATTCGCGACGCGGAAATCGAAGACCTGCTCCGCGACTACACGACCCCGATCCTGAAAGCCGCGGGGGTGGGCGCGTCGGCGGTGCACATCTACCTGGTCGGCTCGACAGCCTTCAACGCCTTCGTTGCCGATGGACGGCGCATCTTCGTCAATTCGGGCGTGTTGATGCAGGCAAAGACACCGAACGAAGTCATCGGCGTGCTCGCGCATGAGACAGGCCACATCGCCGGCGGGCATCTGGCCCGCATGCGCCAGCAGTTGCAAAACGCGCAGGCGATTTCAATTCTGGCCACGCTGCTCGGCGCGGCCGCTATGGGCGCGGGCGCGGCGTCCGGCGACTTCGGTTCGGGGGCGCAGGCGGGCAATGCCCTGATGCTCGGCGGCGCGCAGATCGCGAAACGCTCCCTGCTCTCCTACCAGAGGTCCGAGGAGGCCGCTGCGGACCGATCCGCGATCAATTATCTGAATGCCACCGGCCAATCGGCCAAGGGCATGCTGACGACCTTTGCGGGCCTCGCCGACCAGTCGATGCTGTCGGCCAAGTACGCCGATCCCTACGCGGTCAGCCATCCGATGCCGCGCGAACGCGTCTCGGCGCTCGAGCGGGTCGCGCGCGAAAGCCCCTATTTCGACCGAAATGATCCGCCGGAACTGCAAAGGCGCCACGATCTGGTGCGCGCCAAGCTGTCAGGCTACCTCGAACATCCGGGCACAGTGGCGCGGCGCTATCCGAAGTCGGACAAAAGCCTGGCCGCCAACTATGCGCGGACCGTTTCGCAGATGCGGACCGGAGACTACCGCGCCGCGCTTGCAAGCGCCGACGGCCTGATCAAGGCAATGCCGAACAATCCGTATTTCTGGGAGCTCAAGGGCGATCTCCTGGTGAAGTCGGGCAAGCCGCGCGAGGCGATCGCGCCGTATCAGAAAGCCGTGGCGCTGGCCCCCAATCCCGGTCTCATCAAGGTCTCGCTGGGCGGTGCGCTGGTCGCGGCGAACGATCCGGCGCTGCTGAACGAGGGAATCAAGTACCTGAACGGCGGCCTGCAGGAAGAACCGGACTTCGTTACCGGCTACCGCCATCTCGCCATCGCCTACGGCCGCGCAGGGCGCGTGCCCGAGGCGGAACTCGCCACGGCACAGGAACATTTCAAGCGCGGCGACTACGAGATGGCACAGCGGTTCGCGCAGCGCGCCAAGCAGGGTCTGAAAACCGGGTCGCCTGCTTGGCTGCGTGCTGACGATATTTTGACATACAAGCCGCCGCGGTCGTGATAAGCGGACCGTGACAACGCGACTTTAAGCTACGGGACACGCAACATGACGAGAACGCCCATCGTTCTTTCCGCCCTCGCCCTGATCGTGGCCGTGGTTGCGGCGGTCGGAGCCTTCCAGGACAAACCGGCGCCGGGCCTCGACGCAGCCGCCGTCGCCGCGATGATCGACGAGAAAGTCGCCGGTCTCGAGAAGGAGACGGCGGGCGACGACGCCGCGCAAACGCCCGCTGAGCAAACGTCGACGCTCGACGCCGAAACGATCGGCCCGGTGGTTCGTGACTACATGATCGCGAACCCGGACATCCTCGAGGAGATGCTTGCCGCGCTCGAGACGAAGCGGCAGGAGGACGAGGTCTCGGCCCGGTCGGAGGCACTGACGGCGAATCGGGACGCGATCTTCAATTCGCCCAACTCGCCGGTCGTCAACAATCCGACGGGCGACGTGACGCTGGTCGAGTTCTTCGATTACAACTGCGGCTATTGCAAGCGGATGCTTCCCGCCATGATGGACCTCATGAAGACCGACCCGAACCTGCGGGTTGTCTTCAAGGAGTGGCCGGTGCTGTCCGAGGGGTCGGGCGAAGCCGCCCGTATCGCGCTCGGCGTTCTCAAGGTCGCACCGGAGAAGTATCTTGATTTCCACGTGGATTTGATGGCGCAGCCCGGCGGGGGCGACGGGATCGGCCAGAAGGAAGCGCTCGCGGTGGTCGAAAAGCTCGGCCTGGACAAGGATGCTGTCATCGCTGCCTCCAAGGACCCCGCGGTGGACGAACAGATCTCGGAGAACTACAAGATCGCCGAAGCGCTCGGCTTGCGCGGAACGCCTTCCTATGTGATCGGCGACGACGTGATCCCCGGCGCCGTCAGCTTCGAGGAGCTAGAGAGTAAAATCGCCAAGGCCCGAAAGGAGGCCTGCCAGACCTGCTGACCGCGACGGTTTGCGCTGGCGAAACCTAGAATCCGGGGATTTCCCCAAAAACACGCACCAGTCCGTTCGGACGCGATTTGCGGATTGCGTTCGAACGGCTATGTATGGTCTTCCGTCTCCAAAGCGGAAGCAATGACACGATCGGGCTGCCGAGCGGCGGTCGGCAGGATATCAAGATGGCAAAATCCGACCGGGATATAGACCAGACCCTCATTCGCGAACTGGCGGCGCTGCTGAGCGAGACCGATCTGAGCGAGATCGAGATCGAGCAGCAAGGGCTGCGGGTCCGCGTGGCACGCACCGTCTCCGTGGTCGCCGGCGCGGCACCGGCTATCGCAGCCGCCCTGCCGGCCGCTTCCGCCGGACAGGCACCGAGCGCGGGAGCCAGCGCCGAGACCGGTCTGAAGCCCGGCACGGTCACGTCGCCGATGGTGGGAACCGCCTATCGCGCGCCCGAGCCCGGAGCTGCGCCTTTCATTGAAGTCGGGGCCAGCGTTCGCGAGGGCCAGACGCTGGTCATCGTCGAAGCCATGAAGACGATGAACCAGATCCCGGCGCCGAAAGCCGGCACCGTTACAGCGATCCTCGTCGAGGACGGTCAGCCGGTCGAATACGGCGAACCTCTCGTCGTGATCGAATAGTCCGCACTCGACACATCCAACGGGCGCTCGCGCGTGTTCGACAAGGTCCTCATCGCCAATCGGGGTGAAATCGCCCTCCGGGTGCTTCGCGCCTGCAAGGAGCTCGGCATTTCGACCGTCGCCGTCCATTCGACCGCCGACGCGAATGCCATGCATGTGCGCCTAGCCGACGAAAGCGTGTGCATCGGCCCGCCTCCCGCGCGCGACAGCTATCTCAACATCCCGGCGCTGCTCTCGGCTTGCGAGATCACCGGCGCCGACGCGGTGCATCCCGGCTACGGGTTCCTCTCCGAGAACGCCCGCTTCGCCGAAATCCTGCGCGCCCACGACATCGCCTTCATCGGCCCCTCGCCCGAGCACATCCGCATCATGGGCGACAAGATCGAGGCCAAGCGCACCGCGAAGCGGCTCGGCATTCCCGTCGTGCCCGGTTCCGACGGTGCGGTGAAAGACGACAAGGAAGCCGCGCGGATCGCAGCCGAGATCGGCTACCCCGTCCTCGTCAAGGCTGCCGCCGGCGGCGGTGGACGCGGCATGAAGGTCGCGCGCTCGGCCGACGATATCTCCGAAGCCGTGAGCACGGCGCGCTCGGAAGCGAAGGCGGCGTTCGGCGACGACGCGCTCTATATCGAGAAGTACCTCGAACGGCCGCGCCATATCGAGATCCAGGTCTTCGGCGACGGACAGGGCGGCGGCATTCATCTGGGCGAGCGCGACTGCTCGCTGCAGCGCCGCCACCAGAAGGTCTGGGAAGAGGCCCCCTCCCCGGGAATCAACGCAAAGGAGCGGGCGGAGATCGGCCAGCGGGTCGCCAGCGCCATCGCCGAACTGGGCTATTCCGGCGCGGGGACCGTGGAATTCCTGTACGAGAACGGAGAATTCTACTTCATCGAGATGAATACCCGCCTGCAGGTCGAGCATCCGGTCACCGAGATGATCACCGGCATCGACCTGGTCAACGAGCAGATCCGCGTCGCCTCGGGCGGAACGCTGTCGGTCAAGCAATCCGACATCACCTTCGGCGGCCACGCCATCGAATGTCGCATCAACGCCGAGGACCCGGCGACGTTCCGGCCCTCGCCGGGCAAGATCAACTACTACTATCCCCCCGGCGGCCTGGGCGTGCGCGTCGATTCGGCCGTCTATCAGGGCTATTCGATCCCGCCCTACTACGACAGCCTGATCGGCAAGCTGATCGTGCACGGCAAGACCCGCAACGAATGCCTGATGCGGCTGCACCGCGCGCTCGGCGAGTTCGTCGTCGACGGCATTTCCACGACGATCCCCCTGTTCCAGCGGCTGCTGGACCAGACCGATATCGTCGACGGCAACTACGACATCCATTGGCTGGAACGCTTCCTGGCGGCCAACCAGCAGGAAGACTGAGTCAGGCCGGGCCCCGTCCGGTATTGGACGGGCAGCCGCCAGCCCCTAAGTTTCCGCTATGACCACGCCCGACGATCTGTCGCTTTCGATCACCCCGCAGGTTGTGCTGAAGGCGTATGCCTGCGGCATCTTCCCGATGGCCGAGAGCGCGGAAGACCCGAGCCTTTACTGGATCGAACCGCGCGAGCGGGGAATTCTGCCGCTCGACGGGTTCCATATTTCCCGCAGCCTCGCCCGCACGGTGCGCCGTGACGACTACGAGATCCGCATCGACAGTGATTTCGACGCCGTCATCGAGGCCTGCGCCGAGCCGGCACGGGGGCGCCGCAAGACCTGGATCAATTCCGAGATCCGCCGCCTCTACCGGGAGCTATTCCGGATCGGCCATGTCCACACGGTCGAGGTGTGGCGGCAGGACCAGCTTATCGGCGGGCTTTACGGGGTCAGCCTCGGGGCCGCGTTCTTCGGCGAGAGCATGTTTCACCGTGAACGCGACGCCAGCAAGATCGCCCTCGTCCATCTGGTGTCGCGGCTCATCTACGGCGGCTTCACGCTGCTGGACACCCAGTTCGTGACCGACCATCTCAAACGATTCGGTGCGATCGAGGTGCCGCGCAAGGGCTACCAACAAATGCTGGAGCGGGCGATCGCCCAGCAAGCCGATTTCGGTCAGTTGCCGATCCCGAGCTCTTCGGAGCTTGTCTTGCAGTTGGTGAGCCAGACGTCATAGATCGGGTGATCTATGGCGTTGAGGCCAGGACTGTCGGCGAACATCCATCCACTGAAGATCCGCTGAATCTTGCGGTCCAGCGTCACCTCGTCGACTTCGACGAAAGCGGTGGTGCGCGGCGGTTCGGTCGGCGGGCGCGAGTAGCACACGCGCGGAGTGAGCTGCAACGCGCCGAACTGGACGGTCTCGTCCACCAGGACGTCGAAGGTGCGGATCTGACCCGTAATCTTGTCGAGACCGGTGAACTCGGCAACCGGGTTGGAGATCTTCTCGGCGCGCACGCCCGTGGCGGCGGTGATAGCCAAGCCCGCGATCACGAGCGCCGCCAGTACCCCGCTTCGTCCGACCAGCCCCGTCCGGTGTTTCGACACTCGCTGTTCCATCCCCGGCCCCGATCCGGCACCCGTCTTTATCCGATCGCCTCGAAATGTGGTCATCTCGGGTCCGATCGACGCGCGTCACGACATGCGGGAACGAATGGGACAGGCGAAAGGATCATGAAATCCGCCCGGATCATGCGTCCGGCGACCAGGCCTCGTAGTCGCCCGTCACCCGCGGGCGCCGCTCCGGCGTCAGCGTGCTTCCGGGCGGCCGATAGGCCGCCGCCGTGCCGGTCATGTTCGGCTGATGCGGCTTCTGCCACTCGCGCGGCTGGTAGTCGGTCTCGGTGGGCGGCGTGTCCACTTTGTGGTGCATCCATCCCCACCAGCCGGGCGGAATCATGCTCGCCTCGGCAGGCCCGTTGAAAAGGACCCAACGCCGCTGGAAGCCCAGGTCACGATCCACCGCACCACCGCGCGTGCGGTAGTACCGGTTTCCGAATTCGTCCTCGCCGACGAATTCGCCCCTCAGCCACGTGTTGAACCGCGTGCCGAGCGTGGCCTTGTGCCACCAGGCGAAGATCTGAATGATGAAGTCGCGCATCGTCCGCCCTTGAAATGCCGGCGGACTATGGCGGGAACGGGCCCGCGTGTCCAGCCTTGTCGGATAGACGAAATCCGGATTCCACCGCCTTTGCGGCCCGGCCTGCCGACACCGCCCGGACATGGCGGCCGTGACCGAGGTGGCTGCGGCATCGCGCCGCTACGTGACGTTCCAGCTGTTCCAGGTGACCTTCGATTGATCGGCCTGTCCGCCCTGGGACGGATCGTGTTCGCCGAGCTCGCCGTTGACGATCCTGTCGACCACGTCCTGAGCGTTCTCGGCGCGCTTGGCGATCGCGTCCTGCATGGCCTTCTGCTTGCGCAGCAGATTGCCCACGTCGGCACGGCGAATGCGTTCCTCGAGCACCTCCTCCATGCCGCCGAGGACATAGTGATTGTCCTGCAGAACGAACTCGCGGTCGTCGCGGAGCAGCCATTCGAATCTGTGGCGCAGCGCGATGGGAGACACCGGCATGACGACAATGTTGTTCACGCCGATCGAGAAGGCCCGGTCGACCATCGACAGGGTCGGCATCGGCGTAATCGCGAGAATCGGCATGAACGACAGCGGCTCCATGTCCTTCTGGCGAATCGTCCGCACCAGCCGATAGCCGCTCATCGGCTTCATGTCCCACTCGGCGATCAGCACGGTCGGGGGATCGACCATCATGTCGCTGAGCGCCTGCTCCGCGTGGTCGTAGGCGCGCAGCCGGGCGATGTGCATGGAGGACACCATCGATCGCAGTATCGCCTGCGCCCCCCTGTTGTCGTGCACGAGCACGACGTCCAGAGACGCGAGAGTTTTTCCATAGGCGAGACTAGTTGGCATCGATATCGGCTCCGTCTGTCGTGGGGCACGGTAGCCAGACCGACTTAAGCCGCGTTGAAATCGATAGGGACAATTCGAGACGAATCGTCCTCAATGATTTTCACTTCGATTTTCGGCGGGTCCGGCGGACCGGACAGCGCCCTCAGAAACGGCCTGCGGATCCCCTTCGCAAGGCGCCGGGCGGGTTGTCCCCAGGATTCACCGGCTGTTAATTTCCGACACCATATCTTGTTGACACAAAACCCGCGGGCCACAAGGGATTGTGAAAAATTGACGTCAGCAGACGTGAATGTCCTTGACGCAATCCGTGCGAGTCTTTTAGCGTTACTCATGTTGTCGCCTACGGCACAGCTTTCGCCGGTCGGCGGAAATTCCATATAAGTATCAATGAGTTACGCCTTTCGGGTCACCCGAGGGTAACGATAAAATGCGCCCATGGCTCGGGGATCGATCCGTGGGCGGCAGCGTGAGGCGTTGCGGCGTCGCGAGACGCGAATGACGGGGCAATCGCCGTCATAAATCGGACAGGAGCCGGGTCAGTCAGGTCCGGCGCGGGGCAAGTGCGCGCCGAACAGCGCGAACGGGGAATGAGCAAGATGCGGATAGAGCGGCGTTACACCGTCGAAGGGAAATCACCCTATGAGGGGATCGATTTCCGGACCACCACCAGCGAGATTCGCAACCCCGACGGTTCGATCGTGTTCCGGCTCGCAGACATCCAGGTCCCGGCCGGCTGGTCGCAGGTGGCGAGCGACATCCTCGCCCAGAAGTATTTCCGCAAGGCTGGCGTCCCCGCGCGGCTGAAGCCGGTCGAGGAGAACACGGTTCCCTCCTGGCTGTGGCGATCCGTGGCCGACGAAGAAGCCCTCGCCGAGCTGCCCGAGGACGAGCGCTACGGCCCTGAAACCGATTCCTGCCAGGTCTTCGACCGCCTCGCCGGCACCTGGACCTACTGGGGCTGGAAGGGCGGCTATTTCGACTCGGAAGCCGACGCCCGCGCCTTCTTCGACGAGCTGGCCTTCATGCTGGCGACGCAGAAGTGCGCGCCGAACAGCCCGCAATGGTTCAACACCGGCCTGCACTGGGCCTACGGCATCGACGGTCCCGGCCAGGGCCATCACTATGTCGATTTCCAGACCGGCGTGCTGACCGCGTCGGCCTCGGCCTATGAGCACCCGCAGCCGCACGCCTGCTTCATCCAGTCGGTCGAGGACGATCTCGTCAACGACGGCGGCATCATGGACCTGTGGACGCGCGAGGCGCGCCTGTTCAAGTACGGTTCCGGCACCGGCTCCAATTTCTCGATGGTGCGCGGCGACGGCGAAAAGCTGTCGGGCGGCGGCAAGTCGTCTGGCCTGATGAGCTTCCTGAAGATCGGCGACCGCGCCGCCGGCGCCATCAAGTCGGGCGGGACCACGCGCCGCGCCGCCAAGATGGTCGTCGTCGACGTCGATCACCCGGACGTCCAGGACTACGTCAACTGGAAGGTGAAGGAGGAGCAGAAGGTCGCCGCCCTCGTCACCGGCTCCAAGACCTGCCAGAAGCACCTGACCGCCATCATGAAGGCGTGCGTGAACTGCCAGGGCCCGGGCGAGGACTGCTTCGATCCCACCAAGAACCCCGCGCTGAAGCGCGAGGTGCGCGCCGCCAAGAAGGCGCACGTGCCGGAGAACTACATCCGCCGCGTGATCCAGTTCGCCAAGCACGGCTACACGTCGATCGAATTCCCGGTCTACGACACCGACTGGGATTCCGAGGCCTATCTCACGGTCTCCGGCCAGAACTCGAACAACTCCGTGCGCGTCACCGACGAATTCCTGCGCGCGGTCGAGGACGACGATGAGTGGAACCTGATACGCCGGCTCGACGGCGGGGTCGCCAAGACATTGAACGCCCGCGACCTGTGGGACGACATCGGCCATGCCGCGTGGGCCTGTGCCGATCCCGGCATCCAGTTCCACACCACCATCAACGACTGGCACACCTGCCCGGCCGGCGGCGAGATCCGCGCCTCCAACCCGTGCTCCGAGTACATGTTCCTCGACGACACGGCCTGCAACCTCGCCTCGCTGAACCTGCTGCAGTTCCGCGACGAGGACGGCAAGTTCGATGTCGCCGCCTTCGAGCATGCCACGCGTCTATGGACGATCGTGCTCGAGATCTCGGTGCTGATGGCGCAGTTCCCCTCCAAGCGCATCGCCGAACTCTCCTACGAGTACCGCACGCTGGGTCTCGGCTACGCCAATATCGGCGGCCTGCTGATGACCTCGGGCATTCCCTACGACTCCACGGAAGGCCGCGCCCTGTGCGGCGCCATCACGGCGCTGATGACCGGTGTCGCCTACGCCACGTCGGCGGAGATGGCATCGGCGCTCGGCGCCTTCCCCAGCTATGAACCGAACCGCGAGCACATGCTGCGGGTGATCCGCAACCATCGCCGGGCAGCCCATGGCGAGGCCGAGGGCTACGAGGCGCTCAACACCCTGCCCGTCCCGCTCGATATCGCCTCCTGCCCGGAAAGCGAGATCACTACGGCGGCGCGCGCTGCCTGGGACAAGGCGCTGGAAATCGGCGAGGAGCACGGCTACCGCAACGCCCAGGTCTCGGTCATCGCGCCGACTGGCACCATCGGCCTGGTCATGGACTGCGACACGACCGGCATCGAGCCCGATTTCGCCCTGGTGAAGTTCAAGAAGCTCGCCGGCGGCGGCTATTTCAAGATCATCAACCGGGCCGTTCCCGCCGCCCTGTCGAAGCTCGGCTACGAGCCGTCGCAGATCGACGAAATCATCGGGTACGCGGTGGGCCACGGCAGCCTGAACGGCGCACCGGCGATCAACCACGACACGCTCAGGGCCAAGGGCTTCACCGAGGAGAAGCTCGAGGCGATCGAGCAGGCGCTGAAATCCGCATTCGATATCAAGTTCGCGTTCAACAAGTGGACGTTGGGCGAAGATTTTGTCCAGGGGGCCCTGGGGGTCGCGGCGGACAAACTGGCGGACCCGAGCTTCGACCTGTTGTCGGAGCTCGGGTTCAGCCGGCGCGACATCGAAGCGGCCAACACCCATGTCTGCGGCGCGATGACCCTGGAAGGCGCGCCGCATCTGAAGGACGAGCACCTTGCCGTCTTCGATTGCGCCAGCCCCTGCGGGCGCAATGGCAAGCGCTTCCTGTCGGTGGAAAGCCACATCCGCATGATGGCCGCGGCGCAGCCGTTCATCTCGGGCGCCATCTCCAAGACGATCAACATGCCAAACGAGGCGAGCGTCGAGGATTGCACGAGCGCCTACATGCTGTCCTGGCGTCTCGGCATCAAAGCGAACGCGCTCTATCGCGACGGCTCCAAACTGTCCCAGCCGCTGTCGGCGCAGCTTCTCGCCGACGACAGCGAGGATGAGGACGACGTCGTCGAGCAGATGGTGTCGCAGCCCGCCCAGGCGAAGGCCGCGGCGATGGCCGAGCGGATCGTCGAACGCGTCGTAGAGAAGGCGGTGCGCGAGCGCGAGAAGCTGCCGCATCGGCGCAAGGGCTATACCCAGAAGGCCATCGTCGGGGGCCACAAGGTCTACATCAGGACTGGCGAGTACGAGGACGGCCGGCTCGGCGAAATCTTCGTCGACATGCACAAGGAAGGCGCCGCCTTCCGCAGTCTGATGAACAACTTCGCCATCGCCATATCGCTTGGCCTGCAGTACGGCGTGCCGCTCGAGGAATTCGTGGAGGCCTTCACCTTCACCCGCTTCGAGCCGGCCGGCTTCGTGCAGGGCAACGATTCGATCAAGAACGCCACGTCGATCCTCGACTACATCTTCCGCGAGCTGGCGATCTCCTACATCGGCCGCCACGATCTCGGCCACGTCGATTCGGCCGACATCGGCTCGACCGCGATGGGGGCCGGCGTCAGCGAGGGCAAGCCGGAGCCGGCGGTGCCCGCCGCCAAGTTCGTGTCGACCGGCCTCGTGCGCGGCCGCGTCAACGAGAAGCTGGTGGTGGTGCACGGCTCGGAACCCGGCGGCCGGACGGCGGATTCGTCCACCGGAGCCATCGGACAGCTTCAGGCCCGCGCCAAGACCTTTGCGGGCACCGGGTCGGGCGGCGGTCAGGCGACCGCGCTAAAGCACGAGATCGAGATCGACGTCGAAGTGGAGACCGAGACCGAGGTGGTGGCGACGCCGAGCGTCGAGGAGCAGCGCGCCCAGGCCCGCCTGAAGGGCTATGTCGGCGAGAGCTGTGGCGAGTGCGGCAACTTCACGATGGTGCGCAACGGCACCTGCCTGAAGTGCGACACGTGCGGTTCCACCAGCGGCTGCAGCTAAGCCTCCGCATTACCGAAGATCATCGCGGGCGGCCTCATGGCCGCCCGTTTCGATTCGCCGACCGTTTCTATTATCCGATCGTCTCGTTTCAGGGCCGGACAGCGGATCGATCCCTCTGCGCCTGCTCGATCAGCGCCATCGGGCCGCCGGCCTCCTCGATGAGGCGGGAGACATACCGATAGCAGCGCTCTTCCTGGGCGCGGCCCGACTTCCAGTCGAGCAGGCCCATCCGGTCCGGCACTGGCAGGCTGACCAGCAGATCAGAGCCGATCTCGGTCTCCCGCAGGGACCGGCGGCTGGTCACCAGCATCGCGCGCGACAGCACGTCGAACAGGCTCGGGAAAGACCGCCGGCGCTGCAGCACGATGTCGGCGATGAGCCGCTCGCGGCCCGGCACCGGATCGTAGCGGCGGCCGCGCGGGCGGCGATCCTCGCGGAAGAAACCAGCAAGCACGTTGGGCCCGATCTTCAAGTCGCGCATCACCGAGACCGGCAGGTTATCGACCAAGGCGCCATCGACCAGCAAGTCGCCCTCCTCCGTCGTAAACGGCGGCAGCGCGCCGGGGACCGCACCGGACGAGCGGATCGCCTGCCAGATCGGTCCGGTGCGGTGCACATGCAGGCTGTCGCGCGACAGGTTGGTCGAGACAGCGAAGGCGTTGAGCGGCAGGTCGGCGATGTCCGCGTTTCCGTAGCTGGCAACCAGCTCGCGCTCGAAGACGGTATGGTCGAGGAAGCTGAACACCGGCAGCGTGAAGCGACGCAGCGCCCGCTTCCTGACGAAGATCTCGTCGATGCGATCCATCACGTCCTCGGGACGCTTGCCGGCGGCAAGCGTCAGGGCCATCGCGGCACCGGCGCTGGTTCCGCCGAAGATGTCGAACGCCATCCCGGCGTCGCGGAAGGCGCGGGCGAGACCGAGATGACCGCAGCCGAGCGCGCCACCGCCGCCGAACACCGCTCCGACCGCGCGGCCGGCGAGAAACCGGGCGACCCGCTCGGCATCGCCCGGGGCATCGAGCGCGACATGGTGGTGCAACGCGACCTTATGCCTGGCGAGCCAGGCCGGCGTGCCTGCGATCGGCGTCGTGGAGGTCTCACGCCACAGGATGAGACTGCGGTTGCGCGTGAGGAACAGATCGGCACAGGTGCGCTCCAACCGGTCGCGCCCGGGCACGGCGGCATCGCCGAGGCGGCCGACGAGGACGACGGAATCGCACTGGCGCAGCAGCAACTCGGCGCGTTCGGCCCCATCGGCTTCGGGAACCGGCAGCGGACAGAGAACGAACCTGCAATCCCGTTCAAGGTTGGAGAGCCTAATGTCGATCGCAGCGGCGCCATGATCCGCGGCCGGATCGGGAACCGGATCAGGACGGAGGACCTGTGTCGGGCCGTACTGCGCCAGCGCCGCCTCGAGCCGCTTCACCAGGATATGCGGGATCGGCGCTAGGCCCACCGGACACAGCGCGATGGTCCTGCCGGGCGAGCGGGCGGGCGGACGCGCTGTCGCCGCGATCGTCTGCATGCGTTCGGCAAGGCGCACCAGAAGTCCCTCCTGCAGCAGCGGCACGCGCTCGAAGAGCTGCTGATAGGTCGTGCGAGACACCGCGATAACCTCGCTGTCACGTGCCGCAACGACGGTGGCTGTACGGGGCTGGCCGGTCAGAAAGGCGAGATCACCAACCGGCTCGCCGACACCGATCTCGGCGACGGGGTCCTGATCGGCATCGATAAACACGAAGAATCGTCCGCTTGCGACCAGATACAATGTGTCCGAGGGGTCTCCGCGCTCGAACAGAACCTGGCCACGCGCGATGCAGCGCAGCTCGACCATTCTGGCGACATCTGCGAACGACCGCCGCGACAGGCTGCGGAACGGTTCGAGGCACCGCAACGCGCGTGCCAGCCGCGGATAGCTCCGGTCACCGTCGCGCCGGGCACCGACACTGTCCGATCCGCGGACATTCAACGTCGAAACGGTCCCCATCGAAGTCGCTCCTTCCGGTAGCGCTGGACCTGCACGAAGCCTGTGCCCGTAGTCGTCGCGGGCCTGGTCGCGAGGAATCCCATGCATGGGACCAATAGTAATCACGGCCGCGTTTCAGGAGTTTTTCTCCCGCCGGCGCGTTTTCGATCCGTTTGTTTCAATCCGGTTTCGCCGAGGCGCACCTAAAGCAGCCGCCGAAACCGCGCTTGACTTCACCCGGCCCCGATGAAAGCTGAAACCATGAGCGCTACATCCGGCTTTATCACGCCTCCTCGAATCGCCACCGAGTCGTTTCAGTCCGCCGAGCAAGCCGTCATTCGGCTCTCCGAGATCTACGAGCGCAACACGGCCTTCCTGCGCGATCACTTCCAGGGTTTCGTGGGAGGCGATATTCCCTCCGCCCCGGTGCGTGCGACCTACCCGTTCGTCCGGATAACGACGGCTACTCACGCCCGTGTCGATTCGCGGCTGTCCTACGGGTTCGTCTCAGGCCCCGGGGTCCACGAGACCACGGTGACGCGACCGGATCTCTTTCGTCGCTATCTGGTCGAGCAGATCGGCCTGCTGATCGAGAACCACCGGGTTCCCGTCGAGATCGGCGAATCGGACGAGCCGATTCCGATCCATTTCGCCTATCGCCGCGACATCAATATCGAGACGGAAGCCGGCCACCTGGCTGTCGAAAGCCCGCCGTTGCGCGACCTGTTCGATACACCAAATCTGGCGGCGATGGACGACGCCATCGTAAACGGGACAATTCTGCCGAGTCCCGGCGCAGCGGCGCAGCTCGCGATGTTCCGGGCGGCCCGCATCGACTATTCACTGCACCGCCTGTCGCATTACACGGGGACCGCGCCGGAGCATTTCCAGAACTTCGTGATTTTCACGAACTACCAGTTCTATGTCGACGATTTCTCGCGTATCGGCCATCAGCGCATGGCCGACGGCGATCCGGTCGCGACAGCGTTCGTGGAACCGGGCAATCTGATCACCCACAATGCCCGACTGAAGTCCGGATCGTCCGGACAGCCCCCGGCCCGGATGCCGCAGATGCCGGCCTATCATCTGGTACAGCCGGACGATTCCGGTATCACCATGATCAACATCGGCGTCGGGCCGTCCAACGCCCGCACCATCACCGACCATGTGGCCGTGCTGCGGCCGCATGCCTGGCTGATGCTCGGGCATTGCGCGGGACTGAGGAATACCCAGAAACTTGGAGACTACGTGCTGGCCCACGGCTATGTGCGCGAAGACCATGTGCTCGACGAGGAGCTGCCGCTTTGGGTGCCGATTCCGGCGCTCGCCGAGGTGCAGGTCGCCATCGAGCAGGCTGTCGGCGAAGTCACCGGGCTGAACGGCTACGAGCTCAAGCGCGTGATGCGCACCGGTACGGTGGCGAGCGTCGACAACCGGAATTGGGAGCTATCGGACCACGGCGCGATCCTGCGACGGCTGTCGCAATCGCGCGCGGTGGCCCTCGACATGGAATCGGCGGCCATCGCGGCCAACGGCTTCCGGTTCCGCGTGCCGTACGGCACGCTCCTATGTATCTCGGACAAGCCTTTGCACGGGGAAATCAAGCTCGCCGGTATGGCCGGCGAGTTCTATCGCCAGCGGGTCGGACAGCACCTGGAAATCGGACTGAAGGCCCTCGAAAAGCTGAAATCCCAGGAGCGTGAGCGATTGCATTCGCGAAAACTGCGAAGTTTCGCCGAAGTCGCGTTTCAATAAGCGTGATTACGCAGCGTAATAATACTGTGCCCGAACAGCAACAGACCGAATGGATTTCCGATATTCTGCCGGCACGACGCGCATTAAGCCGGCGAATCAGTCAAACTGTTTTTCATTGATGAGGGGTTAGCCCCTCGCCCGCGACGGAGGGGTCGCGGGGGCGAGACATCAGCGAAACCTCCCTCCGTTGGTGCGTATCAAACTAGGGCGGCCTTTAGCCGCCCTTTTGTTTTGCGCAGCTCAAGCTGGTCAGTACGGCCCGCGCGACGCGATGTCCTTGAGAATGGTATCGAGTGCGCCGATACGCTGGGCGATCGTCTGGCCGATACATTCCGGATCGCCGGTGCAGGCCTCGCGCGCCTTCAGGAAAGCCTGCTGGGACGCGGCCATCTCCATGCCCGTCTCCGGTTTGACCAGCGCATTGAGCACGTTGTAGAGCGTGATCATCTGCAGATCCATCGCCGCCAGGACGGGGGTCGAGCAGATTGCGGTCTCGACGGGGCGAAGCTGGTAGCGACAATCCACGGTGCCGGCGACCAGTGTCATCGTATCGTCGGCCTCGGTCTGCTCCTGCGCGGAAGCGCCGGCGGCGCCGAATGCGACGGCTACCGTCGCCAAGGCGGCGAATATCGCGTTACGAAGCATTATCGGATGTTCCTCTTCTCGTTTGTCGCCCCGCTCATACCCGGAACCAGCCACGCCATGCAATGTTGGCAATATCGGAATCGGCGAACTCGGGCTATGGCGGGTTTGTCGACGGTCCGCTTGAACGCCCCCCGCGCGGCCTCTAAGTTCGACCGATAGCAGAGACTTCAGGGTTCAGGAAAGGGAGGACCAGCGTCCGACATGGACTATCGTGACGGCCTCGTCGAGGCGATCGGCAATACGCCACTAATCAAGTTGCGCCACGCCTCGGAGGCGACAGGCTGCACCATTCTCGGCAAGGCCGAATTCCTGAATCCGGGCCAGTCGGTCAAGGACCGGCCAGCTCGGCAGATGATCCTCGAAGCCGAGAAGCGCGGCGACTTGAAGCCCGGCGGGCTCGTGGTCGAGGGCACAGCCGGCAATACGGGCATCGGACTGGCCCTGGTGGCGGACGCGCGCGGATATCGCACCGTGATCGTCATTCCCGAGACGCAGAGCCAGGAAAAGAAGGACATGCTGCGGCTGGCCGGCGCCACGCTAGTCGAGGTCCCGGCCCTGCCATACGCCAATCCCAACAACTACCAGCATGTCGCGCGGCGGATGGCCGACAACCTGCGCAAGACCGAACCGAACGGCGTCCTGTTCGCCGATCAGTGGAACAACCTCGACAACCGCGGGGCCCACTATGACTCGACCGGGCCGGAGATCTGGGCGCAGACCGCGGGCAAGGTCGACGGGTTCATCTGCTCCGTCGGCACCGGCGGAACACTCGCGGGAACCTCGACGTTCCTGCGCGACCGGAACGCCGACATCGTGATCGGTTGCGCCGATCCGCGCGGCGCGGCGATGTACGAGCTGTTCGCCCATGGCGAAGCCAAGTCGACCGAAGGCGGCTCGATCACCGAGGGCATCGGGCTTGGTCGCGTGACGCCGATCATCGAAGACATCCATGTCGACAAGGCCTATCTGATCGAGGACAGCGAGGCGGTTCCGGTGGTGTTCGACCTGCTGGAACACGAGGGGCTGTGCCTTGGGGGGTCTACCGGCGTCAACGTCGCCGGCGCCATCCGGCTCGCCAGGGAGATGGGTCCGGGGCATACGATCGTCACGATCCTGTGCGATCCCGGCACCCGTTATCAGTCGAAGCTGTTCAATCCGGACTTCCTGCGTTCGAAGAACCTGCCCGTTCCAGGCTGGCTCGAACGCGCCATCGATATCGAAATTCCCTTCGAGTAGGCGGAGACCAAGGTGCCAGAGACCGAACCGCTGTTCCGCGACGACGCCTATCTCAAATCCTGCGAGGCGACCGTCCTCGGCGTCAACGATCGCGGCGGCATCGTGCTCGACCGGACGGTGTTCTACCCGACCGGTGGCGGGCAGCCAGGCGACAAGGGCGTTCTGCGGCTTCAGGACGGGACCGAGATCCAGATCGCCACCGCGGTCAAGGGCGACGCGCCCGGTGAGATCGTGCACGTCCCCGCCGAGCCCGGCGCCCTCCCTGAGCCCGGCCAGACGGTCAAGGCGGAGATAGACTGGGACACGCGCTACAAGCGGATGCGCGTTCACACGGCGCTGCATCTGTTATCGGTCGCCATGCCGCATCCGGTGACCGGCGGGCAGATTTCCGATGATTACGGCCGCCTGGACTTCGCGATCGAGGGAACGGTACCGCAGAAGGAGGAGCTCACGGAACAGCTCAACGCGCTGCTTTCCGGCGACCACCTCGTGACGACAGAATGGATCACCGACGCGGAGCTCGAGGCCAACCCGGACTTGGTCAAGACGATGAGCGTGAAGCCACCGATGGGCGCCGGCAAGGTGCGGCTGGTGCGGATCGGCCAGGATGTCGACCTGCAGCCGTGTGGCGGCACGCACGTGGCGCGCACCGGCGAAATCGGCGCGATGGTCGTCACCAAGATGGAATCGAAGGGCGCGCAGAACCGCCGGGTGCGCATCGCCTTCGCAGATGGGGCGTGAAGCAATGCTTCTTAAGGGCTCCTGCCATTGCGGCGCGGTTACCTTCTCGCTGCAATCCTCGACGCCCTACCCTTACATGCGCTGCTATTGCTCTATCTGCCGCAAGACGGCGGGCGGCGGCGGCTATGCCATCAATCTCGGCGGCGACGCCTCGACGCTGAAGGTTCAGGGCGAGAAGGACATCACCGTATTCCACGCACAAGTCGACGGCGAGGAGAGCCCGGGCGAGCGGCGCTTCTGCAAGAAGTGCGGCAGCGCGCTATGGGTCTGGGATCCGCGCTGGCCAGAACTCGTCCATCCCTTCGCATCGGCGATCGATACCGAACTGCCCGTTCCACCGGAGCGAGTTCATCTGATGCTGGCCTACGCACCGGATTGGGTGCAGCCCGACATCCGCGAGAATGACGACAAATTCGACGAGTATCCGCTTGAATCGCTTGCCGGCTGGCACGAGAAACGCGGCCTGACGAGCAAAGACTGAACGAAAGGACCAAAGGAACACCATGGCCGGCGAACGCGCGCAATTCCTCGTTTCCACCGAATGGCTCGCCGAACATTTGTCGGCGCCGGATCTCGTGGTGGTCGACGGATCCTGGTACCTGCCGCACATGGAACGCGACCCGAAGGCGGAATATCGGGAAAACCACATCCCCGGCGCCGTGTTCTTCGATATCGACGACATCGCCGACACCGACACCGACCTGCCCCACATGCTGCCGCGGCCGGAGAAATTCTCCTCGCGGATGCGCAAGCTCGGCATCGGCGACGGTCAACGCATCGTCGTGTACGACGGGGCGGGCCTGTATTCTGCGGCGCGGGTCTGGTGGATGTTCCGGATCATGGGCGTGGCGGACGTGGCCGTGCTCGACGGCGGGCTGCCGAAATGGCTCGCCGAGAACAGGCCGGTGGAGCCGGGCCCGGTGACGAAGCAGGAACGCCATTTCACCGCGCGCCTGGACCATGGCGCGGTCCGCGATGCCGCAGACGTCCTGCGTTCGCTCGGCAACGGCTACGAGACGGTTCTGGACGCCCGTTCGCCGGGCCGCTTCGCCGGCACCGAGCCGGAACCGCGTGAGGGCGTGCGCGGCGGGCACATGCCCGGCAGCGTCAACCTGCCCTGGGACTCCCTGGTCACGCCCGAGGGCGTCCTGAAGAGCAACGAGGATTTGAAGGCGACCTTCGACGCGGTCGGCGTCAGCCGGCGCATACCGGTGATCACCAGTTGCGGATCCGGCGTGACGGCGGCGATCCTGGTGCTGGCGCTGCAGGTCATCGGCCACCGCCAAACGGCGGTTTACGACGGCTCTTGGTGCGAATGGGGCGGCCGCGCCGACCTGCCCGTGGCGACGGGCATGGAGTGAAAGTGGGCCATGGAGTGAAGGTCCCTGCTCAAACCCCCATCACCGGCCGAACAGCCACAGTAACAGGCTGAGGACGGCGCTGATCAGCAGCGACGTCACGATCGGAACGTAAAGGCGGACGCCTTCGCGTTCGATGACGATGTCGCCAGGCAGACGGCCGAGGCCGAGCCTTGCCAGATACGGCCACAGCAGCCCGACGACGACCAGCACCAATCCGAGCATGACGAGAAAACGGCCCATGCCCCTGATGTGAGGCGCATGGGCCGGTATTCAAGCCGGTGCGTGATCCTCAGTGCAGGATCTGGCTGAGGAACAGCTTGGTGCGATCGTGCTGCGGGTTCTCGAAGAACGCCGTCGGCTCGTTCTGCTCGATGATCTGGCCGGCATCCATGAAGATCACCCGGTTGGCGACCTGACGGGCAAAGCCCATCTCGTGGGTCACGCACAACATCGTCATGCCGGACTGGGCGAGATCGACCATCACGTCGAGCACTTCCTTGATCATCTCGGGGTCGAGAGCCGAGGTCGGCTCGTCGAACAGCATGATGCGCGGGCTCATGCACAAGCTGCGGGCGATCGCCACACGCTGCTGCTGACCACCGGAAAGCTGACCCGGATACTTGTTGGCCTGCTCGGGAATCTTGACGCGCGTGAGGTACTCCATCGCGACCTCCTCCGCCTCCTTCTTCGGCATCTTGCGCACCCAGATCGGCGCCAACGTGCAGTTTTCCAGGATCGTCAGATGGGGGAACAGGTTGAAGTGCTGGAACACCATGCCGACCTCGCGGCGGATCTCGTCGATCTTCTTGAGGTCGTTGGTCAGCTCGATCCCATCGACGGTAATCGTGCCCTGCTGATGCTCCTCGAGCCGGTTGATGCAGCGGATCAGCGTCGACTTGCCAGAGCCGGACGGTCCGCAGATGACGATGCGCTCGCCCTTCATCACCTTCAGATTGATGTCCTTGAGGACATGGAAATCGCCGTACCATTTATGGACGTCGACCATTTCGATGGCGACTTCCTCGCCCACCTTCATCTTCGAACGATCAACCTGCGGGACCGAGCTTTCGGTGGCAGCCTCTGACATCTGTTTACTCCTCAACGTCGGTGGCCCGTGTGGAGCCGTTTTTCCATGTATATCGAATAGCGGGACATGCTGAAGCAGAACACCCAGAAGACCAAAGCGGCGAACATATATCCGGTATGGCTTTGGGTCGGCGTCGACCAGGTCGGATCGGTGTAGGACGACTGAACCTGTCCCAGAAGATCGAACAGACCGATGATCAGCACCAGCGTGGTGTCCTTGAACAGCCCGATGAACGTATTGACGATGCCGGGGATGACCAGCTTCAGGGCCTGCGGCAGCACGATCAGCCCCATCATCTTCCAGTAGCCGAGGCCCAGCGCCTGGGCACCCTCGTACTGGCCCTTCGGGATCGCCTGCAGGCCGCCGCGCACGACCTCCGCCATGTAGGCCGCGGCGAACAGCGCGACACCGATCAGCGCGCGCAGCAGCTTGTCGAAGGTCACGCCCTCCGGCAGGAACAGCGGCAGCATCACGCTGGACATGAACAGCACCGTAATCAGCGGTACGCCGCGCCAGAACTCGATGAAGATAATCGACACCAGCCGGATGATCGGCAGCTTGGACCTGCGGCCGAGCGCGAATGCGATGCCGAGCGGCAATGACGCGACGATGCCGGTGATGGCGATGACCAGTGTCACGAGGAGGCCGCCCCAGACCTCGGTCTCCACCACGGCCAGGCCGAAATCGACCGACACCAGGAACAGCACTGCGGCAATGACGGCCATCCCGGCGAGAACGCTGATGACCATTGGCTTGGGGTCGGTGGCCCCCGCCTTTGCGATACCAAACGCGACGCCGGCGAGAACGACCGTCAGGATCAGGTATTCGATCCAGAAGGATGCCGTGGATTCGGAGAATACGAAGCCGCTTAGATCGAAGTCGCCGCCCGTCAGCAGGATGAAGCCGACAACCGGGAATGCGCCGAGCATGTAGATGATGTTCGCGCGCTTGAACGGCACGCGCGGCATCAACATCGGCACCAGGCCAATGGCGAAAAGGAAGAACACCAGATTGACCCGCCAGCGTTCGGCATCGGGATAGCGCCCGTAGATGAACTGCGGCAGGTAGGCCTTAACGTAGGCCCAGCAGGCGCCCATGTGGACATTGCTGTCAGGCGGCGCCAGGCAGGCCTCCCGGTTCTCTCCCGTCCACACCGCGTTCACGAAAGCGAATTCGATCACGGGCGGAACGAGCAGCCAGACGATGTAGATGCCGATCAGCGTCAGCAGCGTGTTGGACCAGCTCGAGAACAGGTTCTTGTGCAGCCAGCCGAGTACGCCGACCTCGGAGGCGGGTGGCGGAACCTCGTCCGCCATCTCGGTGCGCACATATGCGTAATCCGTCGTAGACATCGCAGCGCCCCCTATCGTTCCACGAGCGCCATGCGCTGGTTGTACCAATTCATGAACGCCGAGGTGAGCAGGCTCAGCGACAGGTAGACCACCATCCAGATTCCGATGATCTCGATGGCCTGCCCGGTCTGATTGAGGATCGTCCCACCGACCGAAACGAGGTCGGGATAGGCGATGGCGACCGCCAGCGACGAGTTCTTGGTCAGGTTGAGATACTGGCTGGTCAGCGGCGGGATGATGACCCGCATGGCCTGCGGAATGATCACCAGCCTCAAGGTCGGACCGTTGCGAATGCCGAGCGCATGGGCGGCTTCGGTCTGGCCATGGCTGACCGCGAGTATACCGGCACGGACGATCTCGGCGATGAAGGAGGCCGTGTAAATCGACAACGCCAGCAGAAGCGCCATGAACTCCGGCGTCACCTTCACGCCGCCGACGAAATTGAAGCCCTTGAGCGCCGGATAGTCGACGCCGACGGGGAAGCCGGTGACGATCAGTCCGATAAGAGGCAGACCGACGATGAGGCCGACGGCCGTCCAGAAAACCGGGAACTGCTGGCCGGTCGTCTCCTGGCGCCTATGCGCCCAGTTCTTGATGAAGAAGACCGCAGCGATGGCGACGAGAAGCGCGATGCCGGCGAGCCCGGACCCGGATTCAAAAACCGGCCGTGGCGCGAACACCCCGCGATTGTTGACGAAGATGCTGCCCGGCAACTCGATTGAATCGCGCGGGTTAGGCACCGCGCGAAGGACGGCGAAATACCAGAAGAAAATCTGCAGCAGGAGCGGGATGTTGCGGATGATCTCGATATAGACGTAGGCGATGCGGGAGATCACCCAGTTCTGCGACAGCCGCGCGATCCCGATGACGAACCCAAGGACTGTCGCCAGGATGATGCCGATGAAGGCGACCAGCAGCGTATTGAGAAAACCGACGACGAGACCACGGCCGTAGCTGGATTCCTCGCTGTACTCGATCAGCGACTGGATGATGCCGAAGCCGGCCGTCGTATCCAGGAACGCGAAACCCGAGGCGATGTTCTGGCGCTCGAGATTGGCGACGGTGTTCGTGACGATCTGGTACCCGAAGAAGATCAGCGCCGCGATCAGCAGAAGCTGAAAGAAGATGCCGCGGATCTTCGGGTCGTAAAACAGCGAGGCGCGCGCGGATTCCGCCGGCGCTGTGTGCTGTACGGCCATAGTCCCCCTCCACTGGCAACCGGCTCGGAAATCAGCCGTCGCCAAAAACTCTGAACATCAAGCAGGAGCGGAGAACCGAAGTGCCGGCGCTGGTGCCGAGTCGTTCTTGGTGGATCCGGTGCCGCCCCTAAAAAAACCCCCGGCCGTTTCGCGGCCGGGGGTGGGAACCAATCAGCGGATCGGCGGAGCGTACAGGATCCCGCCCTTCGACCACAGCGCGTTCAAGCCGCGCGCGATCCCAAGCGGGGTGTTCGGACCGACATTGCGGTCGAAGACTTCGCCGTAATTGCCGACCGCCGCAATGGCTTTGGCCGCCCAATCGTTTTCGAGGCCGATGCCTTCCCCGAAGGCGCCTTCGGTGCCGAGCATACGCTTGATCTCCGGATTGTCGGAGTTCTTCATTTCCTCGACGTTGGCCTGGGTGACACCGAGCTCTTCGGCATTGATCAGCGCGAACAGCACCCACTTGGCGACGTTGAACCACTGATCATCGCCCTGGCGGACGACCGGCCCGAGCGGCTCCTTCGAGATGATCTCCGGCAGCACCATGTGCTCGTCCGGATTGGTCAGCTTGAGGCGCTGGGCATAGAGGCCCGAGGCGTCCGTCGTGTAGACATCGCAACGGCCCGCGTCGTAAGCGGCGACGACCTCGTCGGCCTTCTCGAAGGCGACGATCTCGTACTCCATGTTGTTGGCGCGGAAGTAGTCGGCGACGTTCAGCTCGGTGGTGGTCCCGGTGTTGGTGCATACCGAGGCGCCGGACAGCTCGAGGGCCGAAGACACGCCGAGCGACTTGCGGACCATGAAGCCCTGGCCGTCGTAGTAGTCGACGCCGGCGAAGTTCAGGCCGAGCGAGGTATCACGCCCCATCGTCCACGTGGTGTTGCGCGACAGGATATCGATTTCACCCGACTGCAGGGCGGTGAACCGCTCCTTGGCGGACAACGGCGTGAACTTCACGGCGTCGCCGTCGCCGAAGATCGCCGCGGCGACCGCACGGCAATAATCGACGTCGAGGCCGGTCCAGTTGCCCTTATCGTCGGGATTGGAAAACCCGGGCAGCCCCTGGCTCACGCCGCATTGAACGAAGCCCTTCCCCTTGACGTCGTCGAGCGTCGCGGCAGATGCCGCCGTAGCCGCGACCAGCCCGAACGCTGCGCCGAGGAATACCGGCATAAGTTTGTTTCTCATCATGCAGCCTTCTCTGTTACCCGTTGGATCACATGAGGTTTCCGTGTAGATCGGTCCCGATCGTGCGCCGGGTTCCGTCCTTGTCACACCCCCACTGGTGAGTGGCCCGCGCAGGCCCCGGAGGAACCACGGTCGGGCCAGACCTACGCATCACAGGCGATTATGACCGTCTGGTCAAGACTTTCGGACATGTCGCATCACGACCGAGAGCGTCAGTAACCGCAAAGACGAGAGAAGAATTAAGTACTATGGGAAAGACAAACTACAGGCGCACGCACCACGTCGATACGGACATTGTTACTGTCGGGCGCACCCCGGAGGAACAATTCGGATACGTCAATCCACCGGTTTATCGCGGCTCGACTGTCCTCTATCCCGACACGGCGCATTTCGAACGGCGCGATGCCCGTTATCCCTACGGGCGGTACGGCAGCCCGACGACGGATTCTCTCGAAGCCGCGATGACCCTGCTCGAAGGCGGCGCCGGCACCGTCCTGGCCTCGTCCGGCCTCGCCGCGATCGCCATCGCGCTGCAGTCGCAGCTCAAGGCCGGCGACCATCTGCTGGTGACAGACTCCTGCTATGCGCCGACGCGCGGTTTCTGCAATGGGGTCATGACGCGGTTCGGCGTGTCCGTCGAGTACTACGACCCGCGGATTGGCGCCGGCATCGCAGATCTGATCCGGCCCGAGACCGCGGTGATCTTTCTCGAGTCTCCCGGCTCGCATACCTTTGAAGTCCAAGACATCCCTGCAATTGTCGCGATCGCGAAGAAACACGATATCGCGACCATCATCGACAACACCTGGGCAACGCCGTTGTTCTTCCGCCCGCTCGACGTCGGGGTCGATATCGCAATCCATGCGGCGACGAAATATATCGGCGGCCACTCGGACGTAATGCTCGGCACGGTCACCGCCAACGAGAAGACCTGGCCGGCGCTCAAGGCAACCTGGCACATGGTCGGCGAATGCGCGGGCCCGGACGTGGTGTGGCTGGGACAGCGCGGGCTGCGGACGCTTTCGGCCCGCCTGAAGCGACAGATGGCGGCGGGGATCGAGGTCGCCGGCTGGCTGGAAACCCAACCGGAGGTCGCGCGCGTGCTGCATCCAGCCCTGGAGAGCCATCCCGACCACGCGCTCTGGAAGCGTGACTTCAAGGGCGCGACATCGTTGTTTTCCGTCGTGATGAATCCCGGACCGAAGGAAGCGTTCGCCGCTTTCCTCGACGGTCTCGAGCTGTTCGGTATCGGCGCCTCTTGGGGCGGATACGAGAGCCTGTGTTTGCCGTTCGATCCACGGGCGGTACGGACGGCCACGACATGGCACGCGGACGGCCCGGCCGTGCGGTTCCATATCGGCCTCGAGGACACCGGCGACATCATCGAAGACCTCAAGGCCGGCCTGGAGCGCTGGCGCAAGGCCGGTGGCGGAGCCGGATAGGAGCGAAACCGCAACCGCGCTAGGATCGGCAGGATCTGTCCGGGAGCTCTTCCATGCGCACGCCGATTGCCGCGTTTATACTAGCCGCGGGCCTGGTCGCACCGGCCTGGGCGAACGACTCCTCCGCCGTGCTCGGGGCGGGCGGCATTCGGCTGGTGCCCAATTGGGACATCGTGCTCGACCAGGAAGATCTCTATCTTTCGCCGAACCAGGTGGCGGTGCGCTACGTGTTCCGCAACACGACGGAAGAGCCGATCCGGCTTCTCGTCGCCTTCCCCCTGCCGGATGTCGACATGGCGGACCTGTTCGAGGCGCCCGTCGACATCCCGTCGCCCGAAAGCGACAACTTCGTCGACTTCCAGGTGATCGCGAACGGAGCGCCCGTCGACATCCAGATCGACAGGCGCGCGATCGCGCAGGGCATCGACCGGACCGCGCTGCTGGAAAGCCTGGCGATCCCGCTCAATCCGTTTTCCGAGAAGACCTACGCCGCGCTCGCGGCGATCGATCCGTCGACGTCCGCGGACCTGCGGCGTCTCGGTGTCGGGCATTCCTATGAACCGCACGACCCGCTCCAGCCGTTCTGGACACTTGAGACGGTGTTCTACTGGGAGCAGGAGTTTCCGCCACAGGCAGAGACCGTCATCGAACATCGCTACCGCCCGGTGGTCGGCCAGGGATTCTTCGGCGACTACGTCTTCGATCCCGGCGACCCGTCCGGCTATGTCGGCGATTACTGCATCGACGCGTCGACGCAATCGGCCATCCGCAAGCGCCTGCAGCAATCCGGCGGCGACTACCTGATCGAGCACCGTCTGTCCTACATCCTGACGACGGCGCGCAACTGGCAGGGGAAGATCGGACGGTTCCGGCTGATCATCGACAAGTCGGATCCGTCCTGGCTCGTCTCCCTGTGCCTCGACGGCCTGAAGAAGATCGCCCCGGCACAGTTCGAATTCACGGCGACGGACTACGTGCCGGACGGGGACATCGAAATCCTGTACCTGTCGCCGCCCCGGTAACCGCCAGGCCCCGGTCGGCGCCTGGAGGCGGCGCCGCCGGACGGTCCTGGTACCGGGCGCTATTGCCGTCGCCCGGGTTCGGGCGCAGTATTTGAGACAACAACAAAAGCGCACCCGACATATGGCACTCGCCAAACGGAGCGCGGCGGGCAAGCGACAATGGGGCGCTCCAGGGGAAGAGGATCAATGACGACACCTTCTGCCAACGAAAAAAGCTTCGATCAGGCCGCCCTCATGGGGCTGATCAACGCTATCAAGGAGGACCCCGAGGTCGGAAAGACCGTCTGGAAGGCGAGCACCAAATGGCTCGGCGGATTCCGCAGTCAGGCGCAGATCCGCGACTTCACTATCGGAATGGACGAGCCCACCGGACTCGGAGGCTCGGATACCGGCCCCAACATGGTCGAGGTCGTGCTCGGTGCGTACGGCTGCTGCCTGACGACGGGCTACGCGGCCAATGCCGCGTTGCGCGGTATCGATTTGGAAGACATCCAGATCGACCTCGAAGGCGATCTCGACCTAAACGCGTTCCTGGGATTGCAGACACCGCAGCAGTGCTGCCCGGGCTACACCAATGTCCGCGCCAAGGTGACACTGAAGGCACCGGACGCAACACCCGAGCAGATTGCCGAGTTGCACGAAGCGGTGAAGGCGACGTCGCCCGTCGGGGCGATCCTCGGACGCCCGGTCGAAGTCGTGACCGAGTTGCACACCTGATTGCCGTACCGCGACCGGCGCATCACGCGCGCCGGCGCGGCCTTTCCTCTCCGTAGAAGCCATACTGGGCGGCCATCCCGGCTGCGGCATGGCGCAACGTCGTGCCCTGGTACGGGTCGATCGCCCTGAGCACGGCCCCGACCATCCGACGGGCAAGCTGCGGGTCGTCGTTCGCCGCCAGAAGCATCTCGCCCGGCGTTCGCGCCGGCGGCGGCAGGTCGTCGGATACGAGCCATTCGGAAAGATGTTCGGTCAGCGCACGTTGTGCATTGGCCGTCGCCTCGTCGAGGCTGCGCCCCGACGAGCGGCAAGCGGGAAGATCAGGAAAGCTCACGCGCCATTCGAGGCCGTCGAGCGGATAATGAATCAACGCGATGTATCCAGTCATCGTAGTGCCTCCCTGGCAGCGCCTTTCGGGACCGGCCTATGCCGGTGCCGCGCTACCTGTACGCACTATCGCCGATCGTCATGGCCGTATGATGTCAGGCCGGTGACGATCGCACGTCGACTTAGGGTCACTCTCGCCACGATGCTCGCACGGCGATTCACAAAACACGCATAAGACGCTGAAAATAAATGGCGACCCCGGCAGGACTCGAACCTGCGACATGCAGCTTAGAAGGCTGCCGCTCTATCCAGCTGAGCTACGGGGCCGTCGTTCGGGGCTTGCCCTTCGAGGGAACAACCGCTGGGTCAGTGTGTCCACTGACCGATCCGGTTGTACCGGAAATTATCGGAATAGGCGACGCTGCGGCGCTTGGGTTCGTGCGGTTCGGATACGGTATAGGGAATCCGATTTCGCTCGGCGTATTCGATGGCCGCTTCCTTTGTCGGGAAGGTCAGCCGCAGCTGCTGCTTCATGTCGGCCGAGCTGGTGTAGCCCATCAGCGGCTCGAGCGAACGGGGAACCTCCTGCTCGAACTGCAGCACCCACGCCTGGGTCCTGGCCCTGCCGGATTGCATCGCCGTCTTGGCAGGCTTGAAGATCCGCGCCGACATGTTTCGAACTCCCAAGCTCCGGCCCGCTCGTGATCGGGGGTCGATTGGTCGGGGCAGCAAGATTCGAACTTGCGACCCCCTGCTCCCAAAGCAGGTGCTCTACCAGGCTGAGCTATACCCCGAGCCGCCCCCGAAAAGGTATCCGGGTATCTAGCGATTCAAGGGCCCGGCCGCAAGCAGCCACGTCCACTGCGATCCACTTCTGCATATTGGATCGCGACCGGGACCGGCCACCGCGCCTGTCGCAGCGTATCCTGGGCGACACCTATTCGGCGTTGCCGAACATCTCGTGGCGGACGATATCGCCGCGCTTCAGCCCGATCCTGTCGGCAATGCCGGCATTCAGTTCCAGCACGGACCGCACCGGTCCCTTCGAGGAAACGATATCGAGCGAAAACGGTGTCGTGCTGCGCGCGATGCGATGCACGGTGCCGTCGGCCTTGATGAACACCATGTCCAGCGAAATGTAGGTGTTCTTCATCCACATGGACGATTCTTCGTCGACACCGAAGTCGAACAGCATGCCCGCGTCGTCGGCCATCGACTGACGGTACATCAGGCCACGCCCGCGCTCCTGCGCCGTCACCGCCATTTCGACGGTGAAGGGATGCGTGCCGCTTTCGGTCTCGATGACGATCCTCGACGTTTCGAACGCGGCCGCGGGCAGGCTCGCGAGCACAACCCAGAACGCAAGAAGCGCGGCAAACGCCGCGCCCCATTGTCGATTGGTCTGCATGGTCGAGGTCAATGGGAGGGCGGACCGCCGCCGCCGTCGGGACGGATCTCCGCGGCCATCAGGCCCTTCGGGCCGTTCCCGAAACGCACCAGCAGCGTCTGTCCGGGACGCAGTTCGGTGAAGCCGAAGCGACGCAGCGTCTCCATGTGGACGAAGATGTCCGGCGTCCCCTCGCCGCGCGAGAGGAAGCCATAGCCGCGAACCCGGTTGAACCATTTCACCTCGACGCGCTCGAATTCGCTTGTCGGTGTGACGTTGACATGGGTGCGCGGCGGAACCTGGGCGGGATGGACCGCGGTGGACTCGTCGATCGAAACGATGCGGAAGGCCTGCAGCCCCTTCGGACGGTCGAGGGCCTCGCACACGATGCGCGCGCCCTCATATGCTGTCTGGTAGCCATCGCGCCGTAAGCAGGTGACATGCAGAAGCACGTCGGGCAGGCCATTGTCGGGAACGATGAAACCGTACCCCTTGCCCGCATCAAACCATTTGATCGTGCCGACGATTTCGATGACGTCGACCGACCCTTCCTCGCTTGGCTCTATGGCCACGCCTATTTCTGGCGTGTGCTTGGCCCCCATTCCAGACTCCAACGTCTTTACGCGACGTTTGACGACGTCAGCCGCCGCCCTCTGATCGCCCCCGATTCGATAGAAGAATATCATCGCATCATCTTCGTGGAAGACCAAATCGACGAAGCATTGCGATCATGACCAGTTCAGTTGTTGAGTGTGGATAACGGCTCCAGGACCGACCCGATATCGTCGCTGACGACGAGATCCGCATAAGGGTCCAGGTCGGTTGCTTCGCGATTTAGGATAACAAGCCGAGCGCCGTTTCGTTTCGCCATCAGTGGAAAACCCGCCGCCGGATAGACGACGAGCGACGACCCGATCGCCAGGAAAAGATCGCAGTCCTCCGTCGCGGCTTCGGCGCGCAGCATCTCCTCCTGCGGCATCGCCTGACCGAAGGAGACGGTCGCCGTCTTGACGATGCCGCCGCAGGCGCGGCATCCGGGCGCTTCGCCCGTCGCCTCGAACGCCATGCGGATGTCGTCGATCTCGTGACGCAGGCCACAGTCGAGGCAATGGGCGTATGTCGCGTTGCCGTGCAGTTCGATGACGCGGTTCTCCGGCACGCCGGACATCTGATGCAGGTTGTCGATGTTCTGCGTGATGACGTTCCGGACTTTTCCAATCCGCACCAGATGCGCGATCGCGTTGTGGCCGCGGCCCGGACGCGCGGCGCGGAAGGCCGGCTCCATGGCGAACTTGCGCCGCCATGCTTCGGCGCGCATCTGCGCCGACGACATGTAGTCCTGGAATTCGATCGGGCGGTATTTCGTCCACAGGCCGCCGGGGCTGCGGAAATCCGGAATACCGCATTCGGTGGAGATGCCGGCCCCCGTGAACACGACGACGCGTTCGGCGTCGCGCACCATGCGGATGAGCGCCCTGGCCGGCGGTTCGAGATCGTCCATCAGTCCCATCGCTTCCGTCCAGCTGGTATGCCGCCGCGGGTCTTGGCTCCGGGCGCGCCCCGCCTTAGTTTGCCCGTCGAACGCTCGGGACGAAAGATGCCCGTGCCCTGCCCTAACGCCCACGGAGGCTCACCGTGAAATTCCTTCACACCATGGTCCGCGTCACCAGCGTCGACGACTCGCTCGACTTCTATTGCAACAAGCTCGGCATGGTCGAGGTGACCCGCAACGACTATCCCGAGGGTCGCTTCACTCTGATCTTCCTGGCCGCTCCCGAGGACGCGGACCGGGCGCGGGACGAACGCGCGCCGATGCTGGAGCTCACCTTCAACTGGGATCCCGAGTCCTACGACGAGGGGCGCAACTTCGGGCACCTCGCCTTCGTCGTCGACGATATCTATGCGACCTGCGAGAAGCTTATGGCCGCCGGCGTCACCATCAACCGTCCGCCGCGCGACGGCCGGATGGCGTTCGTGCGCTCGCCGGACAATATCTCTATCGAGCTGCTGCAAAAAGGCGAGGCATTGCCGAAAGCAGAGCCCTGGGCGTCGATGCCGAACACCGGCAAGTGGTGAACTTTTCCCTATAAGCCGACACCCTGTTGCAGACGGCGCAAATCCCTTCTATATCCGTGCCGGCGCTGCTCCCTTCGTCTATCGGTTAGGACGCCAGATTTTCAATCTGGAAAGAGGGGTTCGACTCCCCTAGGGAGCGCCACTTTCTCCCGTCAGACTTATTGAGCCTCAGCCTCGTCGCAGAACGGACGCGGGCCCGACCTTCGCTGCCCTGCCCCGCAGCCTACGGCGTCAGCGCGGCCAAGACGGTCAGTCGTCGGCGGAATGCAGTTCCGGAATCCTGGTCGCGTCGTTCCAGTAGGAACCTTCTTTCCGGTCGATGTGCGCCTTCAAAATCTCCAGAGCCCGGTCCGTGTCCCGATCCTTCACGGCCTCCACCAGATCCAGGTGCTCGCGATAGGATTTCGCCAGGTGGTCCGGGTGCCGCCCCAACCGGTTTCGCAGGGCTGCCATTTTCGGCGCAACGGTCTGGTAGGCGTCGTTCAGGAACCGGTTGCCCGAGCAATCCAACAGGTGCTGATGGAATTCCGTGTCCAGCGCCAGGTACAGCGAGACATCATCACGCTGGCGCGCGTCCGTCATTCGCGTCACGCAATCCGAAAGACTTGCGTAGAGCCGGTCCGGGTTCGCCCGAATCGCGGCGGCCATCGCCGTGGTCTCGAGACAGACGCGTGCGTCGCATAGCTTGGCCAGCTCCTCCGGCTCGAGACAAAAGACGAAGGTGCCGCGCTGCGGCCTGACGGTCAGGAGCCCCTCGATCTCGAGGCGGTTGATTGCCTCGCGTACCGGAGTGCGGCTGACATTGAGATCATTGGCAATACGCACCTCGGACAGGTGACTGCCGAGATCCAGTTCACCTTTGACGATCCAGTCCCGCAGGGTCTCGGTTACCAGTTCCGTCAGTGATTTCGGGCGATCTAACGATTTCATGGCTCGTTCCTTGCGCCGGCGCGCGAGCGCCTTAGGCCAGCGCGCAGGGCGACGCCTAGCACATATAGGTTCGCGTTGACAGGTGGCATACTGTATGCCAGCCTTTGCTCAACGAACAAGAATGCGCTGTGGGAGGTATGGCGTTGCGCGCGCTGGAGTGCTGGATCGTCGCGCTGAATCGGGCCCTGGTGGCGATCGTCCTGGCGATCGTCTTCGCGATCGTTTTCATCAATGTGGTCGGCCGCTACGGCTTCAACACGTCCTTTGCGTGGGCGGAGGAAGTCGCCCGGCACCTGATGATCCTCGGCGCCTTCGCCGGCGCGGGGCTGGCGCTGCGCGAAGGCCGTCTGGTGGCCATCGACGCCCTGCCCATCATGCTTCCGCGCAGATACGAGCTCGCGTTGCGCTGGGCGATCGTCGCGGTGATGTTCGTCTTCATGGCCGTGATGGGCTGGCTCGGGATCCGGTTCGTCGAATTCGGCTGGAACAAGGAGACGATGTCGACGGGCATCTCGCGCGGGATCCCCTATCTCGCGATCCCGATCGGGTGCGCGCTCTTCCTCGTCCAACTCGCGTTCTTCGCCAAACGCTTCGTCGCGCAGGACTTCGAAATTCAGGCCGGTGGCGCGTCGGTCGAATAGGTGTCCTGAGCCGTGGCCAATACCCTCATCCTCCTGTTCTTCGCGACCCTGTTCCTGGGGGTCCCGGTCGCGTTCACGATGGGGATTGCCGGCATTACTGCGGTCCTGATCGACGGGTCTTTGAACCCGCTGATCGCGACACAGCGCATGTTCGCCGGCATCGACAGCTTTCCGCTCATGGCGGTACCGTTCTTCATCCTCGCATCGGAACTGATGACGGCATGCGGACTCACCAACGCGCTGCTGCGGTTCGCCAACGCCCTGGTCGGCCATCTGCGCGGCGGGCTCGGGCACGTCAACATCCTGGTCTCGATGCTGTTTGCCGGCATAAGCGGATCGGCCCTGGCCGACGCTGCGGGACCGTCGGCCATCGTGATGCGGATGATGCGCCAGGCGGGCTACGACAAGAACTATGCCGGAGCGTTGTCCGCGGCCACCGCAACCATCGGCCCCATCATCCCGCCTTCGATCCTGGCCGTGATCTTCGCCATTTCCACGAACGGCGTGACGGTCGCGGGTCTGTTCCTGGCGGGAATCGTTCCGGGCGTTCTTCTTGGGATCGGCCTGGCCATCGCCAACCACATCGTATCGACCCGCAATGGCTATCGCGGCCGAGACAGCCGCGCCGACTTCACCGAACTGCGCAATGCCACGCTGGCCGCCCTGCCCGCGATCATCATGCCCGCGATCATCCTGGGCGGCATCCTGCTCGGTATCTTCACGCCGACCGAAGCCGGCGCGGTCGCATCGGCCTACGCGCTCCTGCTCGGCTTCGTTGCGCGCGCCTTCACCCTGAGGGGGCTGTACGACGCCTTCACTCGCGCGGCGATCGTCACCGCATCGGTCTTCCTGATCGTCGCTATGGCATCGATCTTCGCCTGGCTGTTGACCTATCTGCAGATTCCTCAGGATCTGGCAAAGGCGGTTGCCGGCCTCACCGACTCGAAGATCGGCATCCTGCTCATTCTGGCCGGCTTCGCTCTCGTCTGCGGCTTTTTCATCGACACCCTGCCCGCACTGATCATCCTGACGCCGGTCCTCGGCCCCATCGCCTATTCCGCCGGGATCGATCCGTTGCAGTTCGGGATGATGCTCGTCCTGAACCTCACCATCGGCATGATCACGCCGCCCGTCGGGCCGGTTCTCTTCGTCATCGCTGCGGTCGGCAAGCTCCGGATCGAGGCGCTGTCAAAGGCCGTCCTGCCGCTGCTTTTCGCCGAGCTCATCGTGCTGATGCTGGTCATCCTCGTGCCCGGCATCACCACCTTCGTGCCGAACCTGTTCGGCTTCGCCAACTGAACTGAAAGGGAGGATTGTTATGAAACACACATCAAAAATCCTAATGGCAACCGCCGCGATCGGCCTGATCGCGGGCACATCGGCGGCCTTCTCGAAAGACCTCAAGTACGCGCATTTCCAGTCCGCGGACCTGAGCTCGCCGAAGCACGCCGCCGCGCTGGCCTTCGAGAGCTGCGTCGAGGGCAAGACGTCGGGTTCGATCGATGTCCAGATCTTCCCCGCCTCCCAACTCGGTGGCGGTTCGGAGATCATGGAAGGCCTGCAACTTGGAACCGTCCAGATGGCCGCGGTCCACGACGGGCCGATCTCGGCGGTCTACAAGCCGTTCTCGGTCCTCGCCATTCCCTACATCTTCGACGATCAGGCGATGGCTTGGTCGGTCATGGACGGTGAGTTCGGTGATGCCATGGCCGAAGACATGCTGGCCAAGACCGGAATCCGCATGTTCGGCGTGGCCGACAACGGGGTCCGCAACTTCACCAACAACGTGCGCCCCGTGGCCGAGCCCAAGGACATGGAAGGCCTGAAGATGCGCGTCATGACGGCCCCGGTCTGGGTGACGCTCGTCGAAAGCCTCGGCGCGTCGGCCACCCCGGTGCCGTGGCCAGAACTGCCCGGCGCCCTGCAGCAGGGCGTTGTCGACGGCCAGGAGAACGGCGTGACCAACATCGTCAACGCGTCCCTGTACCAGCACCAGAAATACGTCTCGCTCGATGGCCACGTGTTCAGCTGGCACGCGTATCTGATGTCCGAGGATTTCTTTCAGGGCCTCAGCGACGCCGAGAAGACGGCCGTCACCCAGTGCGTCGAGATCGCCAAGACGATCCACCGTGGCATGACCGCGGCACAGGATGCCAACGCCACGGCGATCCTGTCCGAAAAGGGCATGGAGGTCGTTCCGGTCAGCCCCGACCAGAAGGCCAAGTTCCGTGCCGCGGCCCAGCCGAAGGTGCGTGAATTCGTCGTCAGCGAAATCGGCGCCGAATGGCCCGATCGCCTGGATGCGGCCGTCGAGGCCTACCGGAACCAGTAAGCAAGTGCAGCGAGTCCACGTCATGCCGACACGAACGGTTGCCGTTCTGGAACCGGGCTACGCCACCTATGATACCGAACGGACCATCCTGTCCGAACAGGATGTCCGGGTCGTCCCGGTGGGTGTCGGCAGCGACGCGGTCTCCGCCCTGCGCGAGCTCGATCCGGTGGCGGTCATGGTGCGCGAGCGCCCCGTGACCGCCGCCGAGTTCGGCAGCTGCCCGAGCCTCAAGGTCGTCGTCCGCTATGGAGTGGGCGTCGACAATATCGATCTGGACTGCGCGTCGCGCCGGGGCATCTATGTGGCCAACATCCCCGACTACGGCGCGGACAACGAGGTCAGCGAACATGCCCTGGCGCTGTATCTGTCGGTCCAGCGCCGCATTCCCGGCCGTGACCGGGACGTGCGCCTCGGCAAGTGGGGCATCGGACAGAGCGAGACGATTCCGAGCCGGGAGAATGCGACGCTCGGCCTCATCGGCTGCGGCCGCATCGGCCTGGCCACGGCCGGGAAGTTCCGGGCCCTCGGCTTCGGGCGCGTGCTGGCGTTCGACCCGTATCTGAGCGCGGAGCGCGCGGCATCCGCCGACGTCGACCTCGTCGACCTCGATACGCTGTGCAGACTGGCCGACGTCGTCAGCCTCCACGCGCCTTTGACCGAAGACACCCGCCATATCCTGGACGGGGGAAAGATCGCGCTGATGAAGCCCCAGTCCATCGTCGTCAACGTATCCCGCGGCGGACTGGTCGACGAAGCCGCCCTCGCCGCCGCATTGCACGAAGGCAGGATTTTCGGTGCCGGCATAGACGTGTTCGAATCCGAACCCGTCTCGCCGGACAACCCGCTGCTGTCCGCGCCCAACACGGTGATTACCGATCACACCGCCTGGTACTCGGAACGGTCCGTCGCGGTGCTCCAGACGAACGCCGCCAGTGAAGTGAAGCGCGTGTTGACCGGAGAGCCGCCGATGAGCTGGGTGAACCGATGGTAGATCGTTTCATCGACAGATTGCGCGCCGCGCGCGTCGTGCCCGTGATCCGCCATGACGACCCTGGAATTGCCGAACAGGCGTGCGGGCTGCTGGCGGCGGAAGGCGTCTCCATACTCGAGATAACAATGACCGTGCCCGGCGCGATCGCGCTGATCGCCACCCTGCGCGATCGGTTCCCGAATGCCTGCATCGGCGCCGGCACCGTGCTTTCGGCGGACGACGCGGACGCCGCCATCGGCGCAGGCGCCGAGTTCCTGGTTTCGCCGTGCTGGAACGACGGCGCTGCCAGAACCGCCCTGAAGGGCGGCATCCCCTATCTTCCGGGCGCCATGACGCCCGGCGAGATCCTGCATCACGCCGAAGCCGGCGCAGCGGTGGTCAAGGTGTTTCCGGCCGATGCCGCGGGCGGGCCAGGATTCCTGAAGGCGATTCGCGCGGTCTTTCCGCATATCCCGATCATGCCGACCGGCGGCGTCTCGCCCGAGACCGCGCAGGCCTACCTGGACGCCGGCGCCATCTGCGTGGGGATAGGCGGGAATCTTCTGCCGGCGAAGGCACTCGAAGCAGGACGAACCGACGAGGCTCGTGATCAGATCCGAGCCGCCTTGTCCGCCATTCAATTTTCCCAAGCCTGAAAGAACGAGGACACTGACATGACCCTAGACGAACTCGTCGCCGGATTCCGCAAGGTCGCGACCGCTTCGGTTGCCGACGCCGTCGACAAGGTGGCCGGAAAATCCGGACTCCTCAGTCACGAGATCCGCCCGCGCATCAACGAGAACAAGATCGTCGGCCCGGCGGTTACGGTTCTGGAAGGCCCGACCGACGAGTTCGTGCCGCCACAGCACGCACTGGACGCGATCGACGAGGCGGACGCGGGGTCCGTTATCGTGATCTCGACCAACGGCAAGGTCGACGTGGCGATCTGGGGTGGCCTGATGGCCGCCGGCGCAGTCGCCAACAAACACGAGGCTGCCGTGCTCGACGGCGGGATCCGCGACATCGTCGAGATCCGGCGCGACTACGATTTCCCGATCTACTCGCGGACCGTGTGCCCCGGTACGACGCTGGGTCGCGCCAAGACACTCGCTTCGAACATCGAAGTCGACATGGGCGGCGTGATCGTCCATCCCGGCGATCTCATCGTTGGTGACATCGACGGCGTCGTCGTCGTTCCGCGCCAGCACGCCGAGGCCGTTCTCGAGATGGCGCAGGAAATCGACATGCGCGAAGCCGAGCAGGCCAAACTGATCATCGAAAGCAAGTCGCTGCGCGACGGTCTGGCCCGGTACGGCCGGATCTAGGAATGCCGTTGCCGTCCGCGCATCCAGTAACGAGGGGAAACGTCCTATGACACCCGACATTCTCTGCCTCGGCGAACCAATGCTGGAATTCAACCAGCAGCCGGACGGGAACTATCTGCCCGGACACGGCGGCGATACGTCCAACTGTGCGATCGCCGCCGCGCGGCTGGGTGCGCGTGTCGGCTACATCACCCATGTCGGCGCCGACACCTTCGGCAACTCGTTCATGGCTCTGTGGCGGACGGAGGGCGTGGACACCACGACCGTCAGGCAGGTGTCTGATGCCCACACCGGCATCTACTTCGTCACGCACGGACCCGACGGGCACGAGTTCAGCTACTTCCGCGCCGGCTCGGCATCCAGCCGCATGGGTCCCGACGACCTTCCGGTCGACGCTCTCAAGGCCGCCAGGATCCTGCACGTCTCGGGCATCAGCCAGGCGATCTCGACGACGGCGGCCGACGCGGTGTTCTCGGCGATCGAGATCGTCAAGGCGGCAGGCGGCAGCATTTCCTACGACACCAACCTGCGCCTCAAGCTATGGCCGATCGAACGGGCCCGCGCGGTGACGCATGCGGCCATGGCCCGCGCCGACATCGCCCTGCCCGGCCTGGAGGACGCCCGACAGCTCACCGGGCTGGAGGATCCCGACGCCATCGCCGACTTCTATCTCGGGTTGGGCTGCGGAATTGTCGCCCTGACTCTGGGGCCGGAGGGCACGCTGATCGCAACCGCCGACGAACGCCGGCGGATCGGCGGCCGACAGGTCGTGGCCGTCGACGCCACCGCGGCGGGCGATGCCTTTGACGGCGCCTTCCTGTCCCGCGTCGTCGCGGGGGACGATCCGTTCACCGCCGCCCGCTTCGCGAACGCCGCGGCCGCGTTGTCCACCCTCGGCTACGGCGCCGTGGCACCGATGCCCCGCAAGGTCGCCGTCGATGCCTTTCTGCAGGAACAGGACTAGCCAGTGAAACACGCAGTCATCATAGGCGGCACACGCGGCATCGGTGCCGGGATCGCCGACGTTCTGGCCGGCAAGGACTGGTCGATCACGGCGACAGGCGTCGGACGCGAGGAGGTGGAGACCTACGCGGCCGATCACCCCGGAACGCGCTGCGCCGTGCTGGATGTTCGCGACACGGATGCGGTGAACCGTTTCTTTGCCGGCCTCGACCGGCTCGACGCCCTCGTCAACTGTGCCGGCATCCTGGCGCGCGGTGCCGAATACGAGATCGACGTGTTCGAGACCGTGATCGACATCAACCTGACCGGAACCATGAGGACCTGCCTCGCGGCGCAGCCACTGCTTTCGGCTTCCAAAGGCGCGATCGTCAATACGGCGTCCATGCTGAGCTATTTCGGGGGACCGCTCGTCCCGGCGTATTCCGCCTCCAAGGGCGGTGTCGCGCAGCTCACGAAGGCACTTGCCGGAAAGTGGGCGAGCGACGGCATTCGCGTGAATGCGGTCGCACCGGGCTGGATCGAGACCGAGATGACGGAGGCGTTGCGCGCCGATCCGGCACGCAACAAACCGATACTTGAACGAACACCCATGGACCGCTGGGGACGGCCGGCCGAGGTCGGAGCTTTGGTCGCGTGGCTCGTGTCGAACGACGCTTCGTTCGTCACCGGCGCCGTGTACCCCGTCGACGGCGGCTATTCCGCGATCTGAGGAGAACACCATGCCCGTCGAAACGTCTGACACCGATCCCCGAACGCCCTACCAACTGCCCTTCCCCCAGGATGCGCAGGACGAGATCGTCATTCCCGACGCGATCGCGGAGGACGAGCGGATCTGGGTTCCACAGGCCGAGAACGTGTCCTTCCGACCGCTCTGCCTGAACCGCTCGCAAGGCTACTGGATGAACCTGCTGCGCGTGCGCAAGTCCGGCGTCCTGTCGCGACATCGGCATCCGCAGCCCGTTCACGGATTTGTCCTCAAGGGCCGCTGGTATTACCTCGAACACGATTGGGAAGCGCGAGAGGGCGGCTACGTCTTCGAGCCCCCCGGGGAGACGCACACGCTCGTCGTGCCCGACGATGTCGAGGAGATGATCACGTACTTCCAGGTGAACGGCGTCATGCTCTACGTCGACCCCTATGGCAAGACGATGGGATACGAGGATGTCTTCACCAAGATCGAGATGTGCCGGAAGCACTACAGCGAAGTCGGTCTCGGCGCGGACTACGTCGACCAGTTCATCCGCTGACCCGCACCCGGCACGGCGTCACCCGACGCCATTCAGCGTAGCAAGATGGCACTCGCCGCAGAGGGTGCGGAATTGTTCGAAGGCGACCGATCCGGACCGCCGCACCCTTTCGGCCATCAACTAATCATTTGGTAGGACACCACGCCCCCGACATCATCGGAACAGCGAGGTGAACCGAAATCCAATACGAGGCGACGACATCGGTTCGACGCCAATCGACTGCGGAAACTTTGGCGCAACTTCAATCAGGAATGAGGAGATCTCGGCTCAAAACGAGCACCGCAGATTTTCCCGTTTTTGCAAGTTGTTCCAAAGACTAACGGGCCGACCGGCATGACGTCCGCCGGCTTCTCCGGCGCACGTCGAGGCCGCCGGACATGGCTTCCAGACGAGAGCGCCCATGCCGCTGCCGACACCTCGCGGCAATCATCAACGCGGCATGTCATCGCTCTCGAAACGCGCAAAATCGGCGACATTTTCCGGTTCCGAAGGTTACGTTGTGTTCATTTAATTCGCCATAATTCCTCGCATTATCCAGCGAATCAGTTGATTAGCCGAATAGACTACGGCTAACAATTCGCTGATCTTGAAAGGGCGAGGAACATGGCCACGAAACCAAGGACGAAGAAGACCGCTTCGACGACTCCGAAGACCCCGGCACGCAAGACTACCACCGCCGCCAAGCGGGCTGCTCCGGCGAAGAAGGCTGTCGCCAGCGCGGCGAAGAAAGCGGCACCGGCAAAGAAGACCGCAGCCAAGAAGACCACCGCCGCGAAGACGACTGCGGCTGCAAAGAAGCCAGCGGCGACCAAGGCCGCGGCGGCGAAGAAAACCACGACCGCGAAGAAGCCGGCGGCGACTAAGACCGCAGCGGCGAAGAAGACGACGGCAACGAAGACCGCGGCCGCCAAGAAGACCACAACCACGAAGAAGCCGGCCGCAAAGACAGCCGCTGCTAAGGCGCCGGCGGCCAAGAAGACCACCGCTGCGAAGAAGCCGGCCGCCAAGGCCACCGCCGCCAAGAAGCCCGCGGTCAAGAAGGCAGCCGCCGCGAAAAAGCCGGCCGCAAAGACAGCCGCCAAGGCAACAACGACCAAGGCGACGACTGCCAAGAAGACAGTCGCCAGGAAGCCGGCAGCCAGGAAGCCGGCCGCCAAAAAAAAATGACGCGCTGAAACGGACGGCTTCCCCAAAGGTCCGTTCGAAGAAGTCGCGGGCAGACGCGGTCTCGGCGGCAGATCCGGTATTTGCCGCCGGGCTTGAGGTTCGCCATGCCATGTGGGGATCCGAGGGCGGTGAAGACCAGATCAATGCGGCCAGCGACTTCGTCTGGCCGATGCAGGAGGTCGTCACCCGCTATTGCTTCGGCGAGACATGGACCCGCGAAGGACTGTCGCGCAAGGCCCGCAGCATGGTGACACTCGGCATCCTGGTCGCCCAGGGCCGCCCACACGAATTGAAGGTCCACGTCCGAGGCGCACTCGCCAATGGCGTCTCCAAGGAAGAGATCGGCGAAGTGCTTCGTCATGCCATGGTGTACTGCGGTATTCCGCGCGGGGTCGAAGCCTTTCGCTCCGCTTCGGAAGTGCTGAAGGAACTCGGGCTGGATTGACGCCATGACAGGCAAGGCACACGTCGGATTCGTCGGCATCGGCAACATGGGTTGGCCGATGGCCGCCAATCTCGTTCGCGCGGGTCATGTGGTGACCGCTTACGACCTCGATCCGCAACGGGCCCAAAGGTTCGCGGCCGAGTTCGGCGCGACTGCCGCCGGTTCGCTGGGAGATTTCGCGGGCTGCGCGTTTGTCGTCACGATGCTCCCCACCGGCAAAGAGGTCCGTCATTCGCTGCTGGAAGCCGAGGAAGGCGGTGCGGCAGCTCATCTCAAGTCCGGCGCGATCGTCATCGACATGAGCTCGGCGGAGCCGGTCGGCACCCGCAGGCTCGGCAACGACCTCGCCGAACTCGGGATCCGTCTCGTCGACGCGCCGGTATCCGGCGGCGTCGTCCGCGCGGAGAACGGCACGCTGGCGATCATGATCGGCGGAGAAGCCGACGCGGTGGCCGCGGCCAGACCGGTCCTTTCGGCGATGGGCGATCGCCTCTTCGACGTCGGACCGCTCGGATGCGGCCACGCCATGAAGGCGCTCAACAACTACCTCGCCGCGACCTCGTTTGCCGCGATGAGCGAGGCGGTCCTGATCGGCGAGCGTTTCGGGCTCGACCCGGAGGTGATGGCCGACATCTTCAACGTCTCGACCGGCAAGAGCTTCTGCACGGAGAACCTGTTGAAGCAGGAGATCCTGAGCGGCCGCTACGGGTCCGGCTTCGCCGCCGGGCTGTTGGCGAAGGATGTTGGGATCGCCTCGGATCTCGGCGAGCAGATCGGGATCGACGCGCCGGTGAGCCGTCTCGTCCGCGACCGCTGGGCAGAGGCCCGCGACGGCGTAGGCCCGAACGCGGACCACACCCGCGCGGCGCCGTACTGGGCCTCGAAGGCGATTAGGGACTGACTGGCCTCGCGTGTCCGGCCTACGCCGGCGCCACCTCCTTGATGCGCGACAGGACGGCATCCGTCACCTCGCGCACCCCCGATTGTCCGCCGATCTCCCAGGTCCTCATACCGTTCGCAAACGTATCGTCGACCGCCGCGCGGATGGTCGCGGCGGCGGTTTCGGCTTTCGGTTCGTCGTGTTGCTCGGCAAGCCATTCGAGCATCATCGCACCCGACAGGAACATCGCCGTCGGGTTGGCCCTGCCCTGCCCCGCTATGTCGGGTGCCGTGCCGTGGCAGGGCTGGAACACGGCAGAGCGGTCGCCGATATCCGCCGAGGGCGCAAAGCCCATTCCGCCGATCAGGCCGGCGCCGAGATCCGACAGGATGTCGCCGAACATGTTCTCGGTGACGATGACGTCGAAGCGCCACGGCCGGCCGACGAAATCGAGGGTCGAGGCATCGATGTAGACGTGGTCGACGGTCAGCCGCGGATGCAGCGCAGCGCGCTCGTCGAAGATCTTTCGGAAGAAGGCGTAGGAGGCAAACACATTGGCCTTGTCGACGCAGGTCACATGACCCTTGCCGCCTCGCGTCATCCGCGTCGCTGCAATGCGCATCGCCGCGTCGACGACCCGTTCCGTCCCCCTCCGTGTGACGAGCAATCGGTCTTCCGCCTCGTTGTCCTCCCGGACGGTTCCCTTGCGGTGGGAGACGAACAGGCCTTCGGTCGACTCGCGGACGACGACGAAATCGAGCCGCGAGCCGCGTGGATCGGCAAGCGGCGACGGCACGCCGGGGATCGAGCGAACCGGCCTGACCCCCGCATAGAGATCGAGGATCGACCGAAGCTCGATCTGGGGCGCGATCTCGGTGCCGTCGGGATAGCGGATATCGGGCAGGCCCGCCGCGGCGAGAAGGATCGCATCGGCGGCGCGGGCCGCATCAATCGATGCATCCGGCAAGGCCGTGCCGACCTGCTGATAGGTGCCGGCCCCGGCCGGCAGGGTCTCGTAGGCCAGTCGCAATCCACCGACACGGCTGGCGGCGGCATCGACGACGGCCATACACGGCTCGGTGATCTCGAGACCGATCCCGTCTCCGGGAAACACGGCTATGCGGAACTCGCGCGTCGGACTCATGACCAATGCCTTGCCTTCGTGCCGCCCCCTATTGCGACTCCCGCGCCGGGTCCGGTCTTCGGATGAACTCAAGGCGTGCTATATCCGGAACGTGACTGCTCTTGGACGTCGCACGCAACGTATTCACTGATGTATACACATTGCGATGGTCGGGCAATCGCGGGGCCCCGAGCAAGGCCCGAAACGCAAACGGGGGGAACGATGCTCATTGGCGCTGTCGCCGACGACCTGACCGGCGCGACGGATCTCGCTTTGACGCTGACGGCCGGCGGAATGCGCACGATCCAGGTCATCGACGTTCCGGACGACCCGGCGTCGCTCGCAGATTATGACGCCGTGGTCGTCGCGCTGAAGTCGCGCACCATTCCCGCTGCCGAGGCGATCGCGATGTCGCTCGCCAGTGCCAAAGCGCTTCGAGCGGCGGGCTGCCGCCAGCTGTTCTTCAAGTACTGCTCGACGTTCGACTCCACCGACCAGGGCAATATCGGACCGGTCAGCGAAGCCCTGATGGCGCTGACGGGCGCAGACCTGACGCTCGCCTGTCCGGCCTTCCCGACCAATGCCCGCACCATCTATATGGGCAACCTGTTCGTCGGCGACGTTCCGCTCGCCGAAAGCTCGATGCGCGACCATCCGCTAACGCCGATGCGCGATTCCAATCTCGTGCGCGTCCTGCAACGGCAGACGACTTTGAAGGTCGGGCTCGTACCCTACCCCGCCGTCGACGCAGGGCGAGAGGCGATTGCTTCGGCTTTCGCCGAGGCTAGGAAGCGCGGCGAGAAGATCCTCGTCGTCGACGCCATCACGGACCGGCATCTCATCGAGATCGGCGCAGCGGCCAGGGACTTCGCGCTGATCACCGGCGGATCCGGTGTCGCCATCGGCCTGCCACGGAACTTCGTCGCCACGGGCGCGTTTTCGCCGGCCGAAACGCCCGCACGAATGGCCGCGCCGATCGGCCGCGCCGCGATCCTTGCCGGAAGCTGCTCGCAGGCGACACGCGGCCAGGTTCGCGCTGCAATAGGGGCCGGCATTCCGGCGCTGCGCATCGCGCCGCAGGACCTCGCCGAAAGCCGCCAGAGCGCCGCGACGATCCTGTCCTGGGCTCTTCGGCAGCCCGCCGAGGCCCCTGTCCTGGTTTACTCGAGCGACGAGCCCGACGCCGTCCGCACGGCGCAGGAGACGCTCGGCCGGGAGGCTTCCGGGGACATCATCGAACGAACGCTGGCGGATGTCGCCAGGGGGCTTCGCGCGAACGGGTTCACCAGGCTGATCGTTGCCGGCGGCGAGACATCGGGCGCCGTCGTCGGTGGGCTCGGCGTGGCCATGCTCGAAATCGGCCCGCAGATCGCCCCCGGCGTTCCCTGGACTCGCGCGATCGGGACCGACGACATGGTCCTGGCGCTGAAGTCGGGTAACTTCGGTGCCGAAGACTTCTTCATCAAGGCCTGGGACAGGCTCAACTGAAAACAAGGAAACGCACATGACCAACAGGATCGATCTCGACGGCAAAGTCGCGGTGGTGACCGGAGGGCGGCAGGGCATCGGCGAAGCAATCGCCCGGCGCTTCGCCGAGTCCGGCGCCAGGGTGGTAATCTGGGACCGCGACGGCATCGGCGCACAGAAGACGGCCGAGTCCATCGGCGCGCAGGCGCGCGGGATGGACGCCGAGATCACCGATATCCACGCGGTGGAGGCCGCCCGCGACAACGTGCTCGAGACAGAAGGCCAGATCGATATCCTGGTGAACAATGCCGGCATCGCCGGGCCGAACGCGCTAACTTGGGACTATCCCGTCGCGGACTGGAACCAGATCATGGCGATCAACCTGACCGGCACATTCCACTGCTGCCGGGCGATCGTCCCGGCAATGATCCGCAACAACTACGGGCGCATCGTCAACATCGCGTCGGTCGCGGGTAAGGAGGGCAACCCGAGCGCCTCGGCCTACTCGGCGTCCAAGGCGGGCGTGATCGCGCTCACCAAGTCGCTCGGCAAGGAGCTCGCCGAATACGACATCTCAGTCAACTGCATAACGCCTGCCGCTGCCAAGACGCCGATCTTCGACCAGATGAGCGAAGAGCACATCGGCTACATGCTGTCGAAGATCCCGCGCCGCCGCTTCGTCATGGTCGACGAGATCGCGGCGCTCGCCGCTTTCGCCGCGTCGGCGGAATGCTCGTTCACGACCGGCGCGGTTCTCGACATATCCGGCGGCCGGGCGACCTATTGACGCCAGCCGGCTCGCATCAACCCGATCGCTCCCGCGTTCGCGGCTGCGACCGGGGGCGACCGCGACGCGGGATGGCGAACGCGGCTCCGGCTAGGTTTTAACCCCGTTCGCCTCGGCGATGATCTCGGCCAGGAACGGTACATAGTCGCCGCCGCGGCCGATCGCCTCGGCATAAGCATAGGTGTTCTTCGCCGCCGCGCCGATGTGGTTGGCTATGACGGCCTCGTTGGCCATCGCGGCGAGGTAGCGCAGGTCCTTGTGCGCGTTCGAGAGCGTGAACTTGTGGACGTCGCGGTCACCGGTCAGCGAGTACTGGATGAAGGTCTGGTAGAAACCGCAATCCATGCGGCTGCCGCGGATGACGCTGTCGAAGGTCTGGGCACTGATGCCGACCTTGCGGGCGACGGCAAGCGCCTCGGCATAGAGCGCACCGTAGCCGAGCGACAGGAAGTTGTTGAGCAGCTTCATCTTGTGGCCGTCGCCCACGGGTCCAAGATGGACGACCTTGGCCGCCCAGGCCTGGAGCACAGGCTCGATCGCGGCGAACACCTGCGGGCTCGCACCGACCATCGCCGATAGCTCGCCCGCCTCGGCCTGCGCGGGCGTGCCGCCGAGCGGCGCGTCGGCCATGGCCGCGCCCTTGGCTTCCAGTTCGGCCGCAAGCGAGATGGTGGAATCCGGGATCGCCGTGGAGGTATCGACGACGATGAGGCCGTCATGCGCCCCGGCCAGGATACCGTCGGAGCGGCGCATCAGATCCTCGATCTGCGGGCTGCCGGTCACGCACAGGAACAGGATATCGGACGCCTCGGCCATTTCCCGGGGCGTCTTCGCCTCCAATGCGCCGCGGCTCACAAGGTCCTCGACCGGCGCGCGGTTGCGGTGGCCCATCACGGTGAGCGGCCACCCCTTCTCGACGATGTTGCTGGCCATGCCGTGGCCCATGAGGCCAACGCCAATGAAACCGATACGCTTGTCGCCCATAGCTCGTCTCCCTGTCGGTTCTCCGTTCAGATGCGCGCCATCGGCCGGGCCGCCCGTCAATCGTAGGCAGGCGTCCACATGGTTTGGTCGATGGCCTGTTCGAGTTTCTCCGGTGTCATCGGATCTGCAACGCCGTCCTGCTGCGCCTGCCTCGCCACGGCGACTGCGATGTGGCGCGACACCGTGCGGATGTCCTTCAGCGGGGGCAGCAGAGAGCCGTGCGGATCGCTCAGCGCCGGCGACACCTCCATCAGGGCCTCGGCGGCCGCCATGAACATGGTGTCGGTGACGCGCCGGGCTCCGACGGCGATGATGCCGAGCCCCATGGCCGGGAAGACGTAGCTGTTGTTGCACTGGGCGATCACGTGCGTCTCACCCTCGTGCACGACAGGAGCGAACGGGCTGCCGGTGGCGACCACCGCCTTGCCGTCTGTCCAGGTCATCAAGTCGGCCGGCGTCGCTTCGGCGCGCGAAGTGGGATTGGACAGCGGAAAGATCACGGGCCGTTCCGCGTAGCTGGCCATCTCGCGCACCACGTCCTCGGTAAAGGCACCGGCCTGCCCGGTCGCACCGACCAGTACGGTCGGCCTGGCGTGCCGGACAACGTCGGCAAGGCCGATCGCCTGGGTGAGGTCCTTGCCCCATTCCTTCACGGCTTCGGCCTTCTGGGCGAGCGGCTTGCGGACCGCATCGAGGTCCTCGCGGGCGTCGTGCAGCAGGCCGTTGATATCCATGATGTAGAAGCGCGAGATCGCGTCTTCCTCGCTGACGCCCTTCTTCTTCAGGGCGCCGATCAATTGCCCGGTGATGCCGATGCCGGCCGAGCCTGCACCCAGCATGCCGAACCGCTGGTCCTCGAGCTTGCCGCCAGCCGCAGCGATCGCCGCCAGGATCGTCCCGGTGGTGACGGCGGCCGTGCCCTGGATGTCGTCGTTGAAGGTGCACAGGTCGTTGCGGTAGCGCGCGAGGATGCGCTCGGCGTCGACGGACGCGAAGTCCTCCCATTGCAGCAGCACGTTCGGGAAGCGCGCCTTCACCGCCTGGACGAAGCGGTCGACGAAATCGTCATAGTCGGCGCCCTTGATGCGCTCGTGGCGCCAACCGATGTAGCGCGGGTCCTCCAGCCGTTCCTGGTTGTTGGTGCCCAGATCGAGCAGGATCGGCAGCGTGCGGGACGGATGGACGCCGCCGCACAGGGTGTAGAGCGACAGCTTGCCGATCGGTATGCCCATGCCGCCCGCGCCCTGGTCGCCGAGACCCAGGATGCGCTCGCCGTCGGTGACGACGATGACGTCGATGTCGCGGTCTATCTCAGCGAGGATGTCGCCCAGGACATCGCGGTGCGGATAGGACAGGAACAGACCGCGCGGACGCCGGTAGATGTGGCTGAATTTCTGGCAAGCCTCGCCGACCACCGGCGTATAGACGACCGGCATCATCTCTTCGACATGCTCCAGGAGCAGTCGATAGAAAAGCGTCTCGTTCTCGTCCTGCAGCTGGCGCAGGAAGATGTGCTTCTCGATCGGGCTATCCTTCGTGGAGAACGCCTCGTAGGCACGCTCGGCCTGCTCCTCAAGCGTTTCGATATGCGGCGGAAGCAGCCCGAGGAGGCCCCATTCGCGCCGTTCGGCCTCGGTGAAGGCCGTTCCCTTGTTGAGGAACGGATCCTCTATACGGTCGACGCCGCGCTTGTCCGTGCCTCGATGCGATTTTCCGGATCTCATGGTGCTCTCCGTGTGCCCGACGGTCCGGCCACAACCGGCCTGTCCCGCGATCAATCCCGAGGCACCTTTATCCCGCTCAGGTTTTCGTAGGCCTTAAGAACCTGGGAATCGTCTTCCGAGCCCGCCCCCATCCCCGATGCGCCGAGAAACATCTGGTGGGCGGCGGCGGCGAGCGGCAACGCCGCCTTCAGGTCGCGGCCGGCATCGAGCACGATGTCTAGGTCCTTGACGAAGATGTCGACGGCGCTGGTGACCGGCGGATCGGATTGCAGCATCCGCGGCCCGCGATTCCCGAGCATCCAGCTAGCCGCCGCGCCGGCCATCAGTACGTCCTGCGCGAGGTTGGGATCGAGACCGGCGCGGGCGGCAAGGCTCATCGCTTCGGCGGCGACGGCGATATGGGCACCGCACATCAGCTGGTTGACGGTCTTCATCATCGAACCGAGGCCGGGTTCCGCCCCCATTCGCCAGACGGCCTTGCCGAGGACATCGAACACGGGTGCGGCCTTGTCGAAGGCGGCGTCCGGCCCCGACGCCATGATCGACAGCGTCCCCTGCTCGGCCCCGACCACGCCGCCGGATACCGGCGCGTCGAGCAGGAGCACGCCGAGCTCGTCCAGCCGTGCGGCAAGGGACTTGGCGCGCGCTGCGGGCTGCGTGCAGGAGGCGACGACAACGGCGCCCCGTTTCAGGCCGGACGCGGCCCCGCCCTCGCCGAACAGGACGGCCTCCGCCTGGTCCGCATTGACGACCATGAGGATCAGTACGTCGGCGTCGTGCGCGGCATCCGCTGGGGCCGCCGCCGCGCGGCCGCCGGCTGCGGCCAACGCGTCGACCGGTTCGCGCCTGACGTCGCATCCGGCGACCACGTGGCCGGCGGCGACAAGGTTCCTGGCCATCGGCAGGCCCATCGCGCCCAGACCGACGAAACCGATGTTCATTGGGTGCTTTCCCGTTTTGCCTGGACGTACGAGCGGCTGTCGGCGCGCTATTCCTTCACCGCGCCTGTCATCGCCGAGACGTAGTAGTTGACGAAGAACATGTAGACGATCGCGACCGGCACCGAGCCGAGCAGCGCGCCCGCCATCAGCGATCCCCAGCGATAGATGTCGCCGTCGACGAACTCGGAGATGATCGCGACCGGCACGGTCTTCTTTTCCGGCGTCGAGATGAAGGTCAGCGCGTAGATGAACTCGTTCCAGCACAGGGTGAAGGCGAAGATGCCCGCCGAGATGAGACCGGGCACGGCGAGCGGCAGCACGATCTTGGTCAGGATCTGCCAACGGCTCGCGCCATCGATCAGGGCGCATTCCTCAAGCTCGAACGGGATCGACTTGAAGTAGCCCATCAACAGCCACGTCGAGAACGGGATCAGGATCGTCGGATAGGTCAGGATCAGGGCCCACGGCGTATCCCACAGCCCGTACTTCACAACGATCAGCGACAGCGGAATGAACAGGATCGAGGGCGGCACCAGATAGGCGAGGAAGATCGCCCCGCCGATCCACTGCGCCCCCTTGTAGCGCAGCCGCACGATCGCGTACGCGGCCAGCACGCTCGCGACGATCGACAGGAAGGTGGCGACCAGCGCGATCATCATCGTGTTCCACATCCAGCTCAGATACGGTGTCTCGAACAGGAGCTCCCAGATGTGCTCAAGCGTCGGCGCGACGACCCAGTACGGGTTGACCACGTCGAGATTTACGAGTTGCTCGTTCGGTTTGATGGACGTGATGAACATCCAGTAGAACGGGAACAGCAACACGAACACGATGATGGCGAGCGGCACGTAGATGGTGACGACCCGTCGCGGGGTCGACATCAGGTAGTCCATGCCGGTCTGGCTCATCTCCTCCGCCTTGCGCAGGCGGCGGCGTTCGCGCCAGCGGGCAAAGCTGCCGCCCCCGGACATTGGTTCTGTCGGGCGCTTGGAGACGGCGGTCTCAGTCATCGGCCTCTCCCTGCTGCCACTTGCGGCGCTGGAGGCCGAACCAGGACAGCATGATCGCGGCGAGCAGGAACGGGATCATCGCCGTCGAGATCGCCGCGCCCTCGCCGAGATAGCCGCCTAGGATGGCGCGCTGGTAGCTGAGTGTGGCCATCAGGTGGGTGGCGTTGACGGGCCCGCCGCGGGTGATCGCCCAGATGAGCTGGAAATCGGTGAAGGTGAACAGCACCGAGAAGGTCATCACCACCGCGATGATCGGGGTGAGCATCGGATAGGTGATGTGGCGGAACATCTGCCACCGGTTAGCCCCGTCGATGGTCGCCGCCTCGTAGAGCGACGGCGGCACCGTCTGCAGGCCGGCGAGCAGCGTGATCGCCACGAACGGCACGCCGCGCCAGATGTTGGCGAAGATGACCGACCAGCGGGCGTTCCACGGATCGCCGAGAAAGTTGATGTTGGTGGTGATCAGCCCCAGCTCCTTGAGCGTCCAGGAGATGATCGAGAACTGCGGGTCGTACATCCACCAGAAGGCGATGGCCGACAGCACGGTCGGCACGATGAACGGCAGAAGCACGATCGCCCGCAGGAACGCCTTGAACGGCAGGTGGTGGTTCAGAAGGATCGCCAGATAGAGGCCGATCGCGAACTTGAAGACGCTTGCGACCGCCGTGTAGAGCAGCGTGTTGAACACCGACAGCCAGAACACCGGATCGTCGTAGAGCCAGGTGAAGTTCTCGAAGCCTACGAAAATCCCCTCGCGGCCGATGCGCGCATCCGTCATCGACAGCCAGACGCCGAGCCCGAGCGGATAGGCGAGAAACAGGAACAGGAAGGCGGCGGTCGGCAGCATGAACCAGGCGCCGAGCCAGTCGCGGTTGGTTTTCAACCGGGACCAGGCCGACGGTTCGGCCGGTATCGTCCTCGTTCCTATAGCGGCATCCGCCATGCCGTTCCTCCCGGTGAGAAACGGGCCGGGCCCGGTACCCGGCCCGCAGGTCTCGTCAGCGGTAGATACGCTTCGCCTGGCGCTCGGCCTGGGCGATGGCGTCGTCCACGCTCATGTTGCCCGTCGCCGCGTTGGCGAACATGTCGAGCACGATGAACTCGGCAAGGGCCGAGGCGGCCTTCTCGCCGACGGAGCCTTCGTAGCCGGCCGTCAGCGTGTCCCGGGCCGCGTCGCGGAACACCGTCAGCTTCGGATCGTCGGTGAAGACAGAGTTCGCCTCATACTTCTCCAGCGGAGGCGTCAGATAGGCGACGGCGGCCTGCAGCCACATGTCGTACTGTGCCGGCTGGAACAGGTATTCGATGAAGCCCTTCGCGGCATTCGGGTACTTCGAATACTTGAAGATCATCATCGGGTAGGCGATGTGGAATTCGGTCGGCTTGCCGACCGGGCCGACCGGCCATTTGGCATGGTTCATGTCGGCCGCGATGTCGGGCGCGTCCTTCTTGGCCGCCGGATAGATCGACGGGCCGTTGTTGGTCATGCTGACCTCGCCGGACATGAACGCCTTGTTGTTGTTGGAGTCGTTCCACGCGGCGACGCCCGGGGCCATATAGCCGTAGAGTTCCTTGACGTACTCGACCGCGGCCTTGGTCTCCGGCGAGTTGATGATCACCTCGTCGTTCTCGTTGACCAACGAACCGCCGAAGGACCACAGCGCCCAGTGCACCCAGGCGTTGCCGTCGCCTGTCGCGTGGCCGAGCGCCATGCCGAGCGGGGTGCCCTGCTCCTTCAGCGCCTTCGCCAGCTCCATGAACTCCGCCGTCGTCTTCGGCGGCTCCTTGAAGCCGGCCTTCTCGACCGCCGAGATGCGATAGTTGATGTAGTTGCCGTTGTAGGCGATCGGAATGTCGATCCACTCGCTGGTGCCGGCCTTGGTGCCATACTTCACCGCCGAGGGCACCCACGGGCCGTATTTTCCGGCCAGATAGTCGGCCAGGTCGGTCACGTCGACGAGCTTGTCCGGGAACAGGTGCGGCAGCGAATAGAGGCCCCAGACCATGTCCGGGCCCTGGTTCACGTTGGCGGCGACCGACGCCTTCGGCTGAACGTCGTCCAGGGACTCGTTCTGCACGTTGACGGTGATCCCGCAGTCCTTCTGGAAGTTTTCGACGATCTTCATGAAGGCGTCTTCTTCGGCCTGGATGAAGCGCTTCCAGCGCAAGAGCGTCAGCTCGGCGCCGTCTTCCGGCTTGAACTGAAGCTCGCAGGCGGCAAGCGCCGGGCTCGATCCGGCAAGCGTCCCGGCGACGAGCAGTCCCGCGAGGGCAACGCCGCCCCCGAGCAGTCTGAACTTGCTTTTCATGGACATCAATTTCCTCCCGGTTCTGGCTTTCAACTCAAAGCCTCCCGCTCCGTCGTTGCGGCGCGGAGGTATCGTCAAACGGGAAGCCGCTGTCCGGTCTCCACGTTGAACAGATGAACGGTGTCGAGATTGGGCATCAGCCTGATGCGCTGGCCCGGCTTCAGGTCGTGGCGCTCCTTGAAGGAGGCAAGCAATTCCTGTCCCGCGATGCGCGTCACAACCAGCGTCTCGGCGCCGGTCGGCTCGACTACCGAGACCTCGACGTCGAGGCCGGAGCCGTTGGCGGTGAGCGCCAGATGCTCGGGCCGGGTGCCGTAGGTGACAGCGGTCCCCGCCTGCGCCGAGACCGAACCCGGCAGCGGCAGCACCGTGGCTTCGTCGACCCGGACGACGGGGCGGCCATCGACACTGTCGACGCGGCCGTCGATGAAGTTCATCGCCGGCGAGCCGATGAAACCGGCCACGAAGGTGTTGACGGGATGGTCGTAGAGATCGAGCGGTGCTCCGATCTGCTCGACGATGCCGTCGCGCATGACGACGATATGGTCGGCCATGGTCATCGCCTCGATCTGATCGTGGGTGACGTAGATCGAGGTCGACTTCAGGCGCTGGTGCAGCTCCTTGATCTCGGTGCGCATCTGCACCCGCAGCTTGGCGTCGAGGTTCGACAGAGGCTCGTCGAACAGGAACACCTGCGGGTCACGGACGATGGCGCGGCCCATGGCGACGCGCTGACGCTGGCCGCCGGAGAGCTGGCGGGGATAGCGGTCGAGATAGTCGGTAAGGTTGAGGATCTTGGCGGCTTCCTCGACCTTGCGCCGGATCGTGTCGGCGTCGACCTTCGCCAGGCGGAGCGAGAACGACATGTTCTCCGACACCTTCATGTGCGGATAGAGCGCGTAGTTCTGGAACACCATGGCGATGTCGCGCTCCTTCGGAGGAACGCGGTTTACCACGCGGCCGCTGATCGAAATCTCGCCCGACGTGATCTCCTCGAGACCGGCGATCATGCGCAACAGCGTGGACTTGCCGCAGCCGGACGGACCGACCAGCACCACGAACGCGCCGTCGTCGATGTCGATGGAAACGCCGTGTATGACCTCGGTCAGGCCAAACGCCTTGCGCACGTCACGGATGCCGACAGGCGCCATGTCCTCCGTTTCCTCCCCTGGGACGGTCTCCGCCGCCTTTTTGTTCTTTGGTCGCTCCCCGCCGGGACTGCCGCCCGGATCATTCTCTCAGCGCACTTCGGCGCCTTCTATGTATACTTCTCTGCATTCAACATCGGCTATTCAAGCCTCTTTTATCGTACAAATGCAAGATGCGATTGCCGTCGGCCAACCGGCATGCACGGGCGCGCGAATACGCCCGCAATCACATCCACTTAGGCCGCCACCTTTCGCGCGCTGTCGATACTTCCCAACAAAAAAACCGGGGCATCCCGTCTGGAATGCCCCGGTTTCCGGACCGCGAAACCGCGTCGGTCAGTGATTGTCTCGCGCCACGCCCTTTTCGGCGACGCGCTGGTACTTCACCGCCGGCTTCAGCACCATGCCCTCGTCGAACTGGGCAACCATGCCCCGCTGGATCTCCTGCCAGGGCGTCTGGTGATCGGGATAGTGGAAGCCGCCGGCGGCCTCCAGGTCCTTACGTCGCTGTGCGAGCTCTTCCTCGGGAATCAGGATGTCGGCGGTGCGCTTGTTGAGATCGATGCGCACCGTGTCGCCGGTCCTGAGCAGCGCGAGGCCACCGCCGGCGGCGGCTTCCGGGCTGGCGTTCAGGATCGACGGCGAGCCCGACGTCCCCGACTGACGCCCGTCGCCGATGCAGGGCAGCTCGCGCACGCCCTTTTTGATCAGCTCGTCCGGCGGCTGCATGTTCACGACCTCCGCCCCGCCGGGATAGCCGATGGGCCCGGCGCCGCGGATGAACAGCATGGTGTTCTCGTCGATCTTCAGGCCCGGGTCGTTGATGCGGTGATGGTAATCCTCCGGCCCCTCGAAGACGACCGCCCTGCCCTCGAACGCGTTCGGATCGTCCGGCTTCGACAGATAGCGCTGTCTGAACGAGTCCGAGATCACGCTGGTCTTCATGATGGCGGATTCAAACAGGTTTCCCTTGAGGTTGAGGAAACCGGCGTTGCGCACCAGCGCCGTGTCGAAATTGCGGATGACGTCGGCATCGCCGGCTTCGCGGCCACGACAGTTGTCGCCGATGGTCTTGCCGTTGACGGTCAACGCATTCTCGCGAATGAGGCCATGCCGCATCAACTCGCCGATCACCGCCGGCACACCGCCGGCCCGGTGGAACTCCTCGCCGAGATACTTGCCGGCCGGCTGCAGATTGACCAGCAGCGGCACCTCGTAGCCGATCCGTTCCCAATCGTCGTTGTCGAGGTCGACGCCGATATGACGGGCGATCGCGTTGATATGGATCGGCGCGTTGGTCGAGCCGCCGATCGCCGAGTTCGCGACGATGACGTTCTCGAAGGCCTCGCGCGTCATGATGTCGGAGGGCTTCAGGTCCTCCTCGACCATCTGGACGGCCCGCATACCGGTCTCGTAGGCGATCTGGGCGCGCTCGCGATAGGGGCCGGGAATGGCGGCGCAGCCGGGAAGACTCATGCCGAGCGCCTCGGCAAGCGAATTCATGGTGGTCGCCGTGCCCATGGTGTTGCAGTGGCCGACGGACGGCGCCGAAGAGGCGACTATGTCCATGAACTCGGCGTAGTCGATCTTGCCGGCGGCATGGTCGGCGCGCGCGTTCCAGACGGCCGTGCCGGAGCCGGTGCGCTCGCCTTTCCACCAGCCGTTCAGCATCGGACCGCCCGACAAAACGATCGCCGGAATGTTGACGGTCGCGGCCGCCATCAGGCAAGCCGGCGTGGTCTTGTCGCACCCCGTCGTCAGCACCACGCCGTCGATCGGATAGCCGTACAGAAGCTCGACGAGCCCCAGATAGGCGAGATTGCGGTCAAGGGCGGCGGTCGGCCGCTTGCCCGTCTCCTGGATCGGATGAACCGGGAACTCGAAGCAGATCCCGCCGGCCGCGCGGATACCCTCGCGAACCCGGTGGGCGAGGTCCAGGTGATGCCTGTTGCAGGGCGACAGGTCGGACCCGGTCTGAGCGATGCCGATGATCGGCTTGCCGGACTGCAGCTCCTCGCGCGTCAGGCCGAAATTGAGATAGCGCTCGAGATAGAGCGCGGTCATTCCCGGGTTGTCCGGGTTGTCAAACCAGAGCTGGCTGCGCAGCAGACCCTTACGAGACACGATAGCATTCCTCCCAACACGTTTTCGGACCTACATAGTCCATTCCCAGACGACTCCCTAGCGCAGCGTTACGCATGCGGCCGCGCCGCGAATGCGACGCGTTGAATCTTATGTCGCTGACTGTGTATACGTAAATGTGACGGATCGACCAATGGCGCGCGCCGCCGGGAGGGGCTGGAATGCTTCTGAAAGGCCGAACGGCTGTCATTACCGGCGCGGCCTCGCCGCGCGGACTGGGGCTGGCGACGGCGCGGCTGTTCGCCGAACACGGCGCCAAGGTCGCCGTGCTCGATCTCGACACCGAAATGGCCCGGGAGGCGGCGAGAAGCCTCAAGGGGCGCGGCCATTTCGGCATGAAATGCGATGTCGTGAAGATGCGCGACTGCGAAAAGGCCGTCGAACGCGCGCTGAAGCGGTTCGGACAAATCGATATCCTCGTCAACAATGCCGGCGTCACCTCGCCCAAGCGCGTCATGGAGATCGACAAGACGGAATACGACCGCGTCCTCGACATCAACCTTCGCGGCACCTTCCAGATGTGCCAGGCGGCGATCCCGCACATGCGCGAACGCAAAACCGGCTCGATCGTCAACCTGTCGTCGGTTTCGGCTCAGCGCGGCGGCGGCGTCTTCGGCGGATCCCATTACACGGCGTCTAAGGCCGGCGTCCTCGGTCTCACCAAGGCGATCGCCCGTGAGCTGGCGCCGGACAATATTCGCGCCAACGCCATCTGTCCGTCCTTCATCGACACGGATATTCTGGGCAGCATGCGGACCGACGAGATCATCGAGCGGATCGTCTCGGCGGTGCCGATGGGCCGGGCGGGCACGGCCGGGGAAGTGGCGGGGTGCGCCCTGTTCCTCGCCTCGGATCTGTCGTCCTATGTGACGGGAAGCGAGATCGACGTGAACGGCGGGAGCCATATCCACTGATGAAGACGCGTTTGTCCTCCACCGCCGTCTGAGGCTTCACAACCGCCATGTCGTCGCGCGCCCTCAAGAACGTCACCAGGGAAGACCTCAAGGACAAGGCCCGCCTGATCCGCCGAGAGACCGTCCGGCTCACCGATATCTGCGGCTCGGGCCACTACGGCTCGTCGTTCTCGATGGCCGAACTGGTCGCCGCGCTCTACTACCAGTTCATGCACGTGAGGCCGGACGATCCCAAATGGGACGACCGCGACCGTTTCCTGCTCGGCAAGGGACATGCCGCGATCGGGCTCTATCCCGTCCTCGCCGATCTCGGTTTCTTCCCGCAGAGCTGGCTCGATTCCTATACGCGCCTGCACTCCCCTCTCGGCGACCATCCGGACGTCAAGAAGGTGCCCGGAGCCGATTTTTCCTCCGGCTCCATCGGGCACAACCTGTCGGTCTCGGTCGGGATGGCGCTGGGGCTCCAACGCAAGGGTTCGCCCGGCCGCGTCATCTGCATGATGGGCGACGGCGAGCAGACCGAGGGACAAATCTGGGAAGCCGCGATTTCCGGCGCCCATTGGGACCTGTCCAATCTGATCGGAATCGTCGATATCAATGGTGCCGGGTCCGATGGCGATCCACAGGCGACGATGGCGACCGAACCGTTGGTGGACAAGTGGCGCGCCTTCGGATGGGATGTGATCGTGCTGGAGGACGGCCACGACCTGGAGCAGGTACAGGACGCGCTGAACCGGGCGCTGAACGGACCGGGCGACAAGCCGCGCTGCGTTCTCGCCTACACCGTCGCCGGCAAGGGCGTGTCGTTCATGGAAGGCACCTGGCAGTGGCATCTGGGCTTTCTGGGGCCGAAGGATCTCGAGCGGGCCTACGCGGAAATCGAGGCGGGAGATATCGGATGAATGCTCTTCGGCGCGGGTTTGTCGGAGCGATCTTGGCGGGGTGCCTCGCGCTTGTCGCCACGGCAGGCGCGCAGGCCCAGCAGTGCCCGGTCGCCGGCAGGGTCGACGACGGCTACACCCTGCATCTGACCACCGACGAGATGTTCAAGGTCGACAAGATCGTCGACGACGTCACCTATGTCCGCCATCTCGACAATCGCGGCAACACGCTGAACGGGCAGGAACTCTATCGCGGCCTGTTCACGCTGGCGACGATCGGCGGCAAGGGCCGCACGATCTATTCCTACGATATCGATCCGGCGTCGTTCTTTCCCATCAGCGCGGAGGGCGACGCCACGGTCGGCGGCATGATGATCCCCGAGAACGGCAAGTCGAGCCGCGTCGAACGCTGGTGGCGGATCAGCGGCGCCGGCACCAAGAGGCTCGATTCCGGCGAGGATCGGGAATTCCTCTGCATCTACAACGTGAAGACCGTCGAGGCGGTGACGAAATGGCCGGAGCTGGGCCTCGAGTTCCGCCAGGAAAAGCTGTGGTCCGACACCCTAAACATGGTGCTCTACCTCAAGACCGAGGTCTGGGAGAACGGGGAACGGACGCGGGTCCGGGTCTACGACGCCGACTGGATCCTGGAGGAGTAGAGGGGGACCGCGACAATGGCTGACGAAGCTGCCAAACCGGCAACACCGGCCGTCCCCTACATGACCCGCGAGCTCAAATCCGGTCTCGACCTGACCGATTCCACCGTTACCGACGAATTCGACGAGCGGTCCTGGGACATGGTCGTCTCGCTCGGCCTGTCGCGCCAGCTCACCACCGGCAAGACGCTGGTGGACCTGGCTGATGCCGGCATGGACGACATCGTCGTGTGCACCGCAGATCTCGGCCGGCCGACGCAGGTGGAAACCTTCGGGCGCCGCTTTCCCGACCGCTATTTCAATTTCGGCATCGCCGAGCGCAACATGATCGGCGCCGCGGCCGGGCTGGCGGCGGTCGGGTACCTGCCGGTCATCTCGAACTATTCGTTCTTCCTCGCCCTGATGGGTGTCGAGAACATTCGCAACGACATCTGCTATCCGGGCCTGCCGGTGAAGATGGTCGGCACCCATTCCGGCATCGCCATGGGCTTCTACGGCACCTCTCACCATTGCTGCGAGGACATCGGCGCGCTTCGCACGATGGCCGGGCTCAATCTCATGGCGCCCTGCGACGGCACCGCGCTTTCCTCGGCGCTCAAAGGCCTGATCCGCCATCCCGAGCCGATCTACTTCCGGGTCGGGCGCGGGCGCGAGGCGGTCGTCTACGACACGGCGTTCGATTTCAGGATCGGCGGCTCCAACACCCTGCGCGAGGGCAGGCACGCCACCGTCTTCGCCATCGGCAACCTGGTGAAGGCCGCTCTCGACGCCGCCGACATCCTCGCGGACGAAGGCATCGAGATTACCGTCGTCGACATGTACTCGATCCGTCCGATCGACCGCGAGGCGATCCGCAAGGCGGCCTCCGAGCACGGCGTCCTGATCTCCGCGGAAGAGCACAACGTCACCGGCGGGTTCGGCGCGGCGATCGCGGAAGTCGTTGCGGAAGAAGGGCTTGTGGCGAAACTCCACAAAGTCGGCATGCCCGACCAGTACGCGATCCTCGGGCCGCCGACCCATCTCTATGCCCACTACGGCCTCGATGGGCCCGGCGTCGCCAGCACCGTGCGCACCGCGCTCAGCGGCTGAGCGCCCTACCCGAACCGTTTCCTGAGCTCGGCCACCTGTTCGGGCGTCAATGTCCGCACCGCCATGCCCTGCAGCATCAGGAACAGCTTCGCCGTTTCCTCGAGTTCCTCGGTCGCGTAGGTCGCCGCCTCCAGGCTGGTGCCGGCGACGACGGGTCCGTGATTGGCGAGCAGCACGGCGTGGTGCCGCGAGGCGAGCTTTCCCACCGCATCGGCCAAGCCGTGGTCGCCGGGCGGAAAGTACGGCACCAGCGGCAATCGCCCCACCCGCATGACGTAGTAGGCGGTGATCGGCGGCAGCACGTCCTCGGGATCGATATCGGCGAGCGCGCTGACGGCCACCGAATGGGTCGAATGCAGGTGCACCACGGCGCGCGCATCGGGGCGTTCGCGGTACATGGCGACGTGCAGGAAGGCTTCCTTGGTCGGATTGTCGCCGGAAACATGCAGTCCGTTGGCGTCGAGCCGCGACAGCCGCGCGGGATCGAGGGCGCCGAGGGAGGCGTTGGTGGGCGTCATCACCCACGAGCCGTCCGACAGGCGGACACTGAGGTTGCCAGTCGACCCGAATGTGAGGCCGCGCGTGAACAGGGAGCGTCCGGTCGCGACGAGGGCCTCGCGGGCCCGGGCTTCCTCCGTCATCGGGCCGCCCTCTGGCGAGCCAATTCCGGAATCAAAAGAATTGCTTGGGCCCGGTTGCTCATAGTCCGATTCACCCTCTATCGCGGGCTGGAACGGCAACGTCGCGCAGGTGCAGCTGCACCGTCTCACGCCCGCCCCAGCGGTCGATCCGCAGGGTGCCTGCGGCATGCAGCGTATCCTGCCGGCCGGACAGAAGCGCGTCGCCAAGCGGGCTGCCGACGGCCCGGAAGGCAATGGCTTTCAGCCGCCCGCCGTCCGGTGACGCGAAGGTACAGCGGACATGGCCCTGCTCTGTCGCGTCGGCGAAGGACAGGCGGTGGGCGGGGAAGACGAAGACCGGCTGCGGGTTGCCGGAGCCGTACGGACCGGCATCCTCCAGCGCCTTGAGGAGGTCGACCGTGGCCCCGCCGGCCGTCAGCAAAGCGTCGACTTCGAGTCGGCTGACGTCGGCTTCTCCGACGGATCGCGCCAGGTGCGAATCGAGAAAGGCCGTCAGCGCCTCGACGCGGTCGCGTTCGACGGTGAGGCCGGCCGCCATGGCGTGGCCGCCGCCTTTGATCGCCAGCCCCTCGTCCACCGCCGCGCGGACGGCGGCGCCGATATCGACGCCGGCGATCGACCGGGCCGACCCGGTGCCGGTGCCGTCCGGGCCGAAGGCGATCGCGATGGCGGGCCTGGAAAACCGCTCCTTCAGCCGCGCGGCGACGAGGCCGACGACGCCGGGGTGCCAGTCCTCGTGGGAATGCACCAGGATGAGCGCCTTCGCCTCGGCATCCGGGTCCGCCTCGACCATGGCCATGGCCTCGGCGACGATGGCCGCCTCGATCTCCTGGCGCTCGCGATTGAGCCGGTCGAGATTGGCGGCGATGGTGGCGGCCTCGTCGGGGTCCGTGGACAGCAGGAGGCGCACGCCGAGGGCGGCATCGCCGATGCGCCCGCCGGCATTGATGCGCGGCCCCAGGAGAAAGCCCAGATGGTAGGTATCGGGCGCCTCGCCCAGCCGCGCGGCGTCGGCGAGCGCGCTCAGACCGAGGCTCCGCCTGCTCCGCAGCGCGATCAGGCCCTTGCGAACGTAGGCGCGGTTGAGACCAACGAGCGGCACCACGTCGGCGACGGTGCCGAGCGCGACGAGATCGAGCCAGGCGAGCAGCTCCGGCTCGCGCCGGCGCGCGTACCAGCCGCGCTGCCGCAGGACGCGGTTCACCGCGACGAGCGTCAGGAACACGACACCGACGGCGGCGAGATGGCCCTGCCCGCTCAGATCGTCCTGGCGGTTCGGATTGACCACGGATACCGCCGGTGGCAGGTCGACGCCGATCTGATGGTGATCGATCACCACCGTGTCGAGGCCGATCGCGGCGGCGTGCGCCAGCGCCTCGTGACTGGTGGACCCGCAGTCGACGGTAACCAGCAGGGAGGCACCGGCATCCTTCAAGGCGGTGATCGCCGGCGCGTTCGGGCCGTAGCCTTCGGTGATCCGGTCGGGAATGTGGATCGACGGCTCGATGCCGTTTTCCCGCAGGAAACGGGCCAGCAGCGCCGCCGATGTGGCCCCGTCGACGTCATAGTCTCCGAAGATCGCGACCTTCTCGCCGGCCTGTATGGCATCGGCCAACCGTTCGGCGGCCGCATCCATTCCGGCCAGGCCGGACGGGTCCGGCAGAAGATCGCGCAGGCTCGGATCGAGATAGGAATGGAGGTCGTCGGGTCCGACGCCGCGCCCGGCGACCACGCGAGCGACGATCTCCGGAATGTCATGCTGCTGGGCGATCGCCAATGCGGTCTGATGGGCGGCCCGGCCGAGACGGTCGACCCAGCGCCGCGACGTGGCAGACTTCGCGACGCCGAGAACCGTGCGAGGGGCGTCCGCCTCGCCCCCTAACGCGTTGTCTGTCGAAATCGCCGCCACAGCGCCGGCCAAATCCGCCTCCAGGGAAACCGTCGAATCGGACTGAGCCTAGTCCGACCGGCGGGGGCCGTCACCTTTCGGCGTCCCCCGCCTCCGCTCGGTCCCGCAAAAGCGGGGACCGCTTTTCGTTTTCCGAGACGCACCGCGATTCCGGCGTTCGCGGGAATGTGCGGCTCACCGAACGGGACTTACCCGAACTTCGACAGCGTGCGATGCTCGGCCTTGATCCAGCGCACGGTCTGCGTGGACGACCGCATCACCACGGTTTCAGTCGTGATCGATTTCTTGCCGAACCGCACGCCCGAAAGAAGATTGCCGTCTGTGACGCCGGTGGCGGCAAACAGGACGTCGCCGCGCGCCATCTCTTCCATCTGGTAGACCCGATCGGGCTTGTCGATGCCCATCTTGCGGGCGCGGGCCCGCTTCTCCTCGGTGTCGAGGATCAGCCGGCCTTCCATCTGGCCGCCGATGCAGCGCAGCGCAGCGGCCGCCAGCACGCCTTCCGGCGCGCCACCGATACCCATGTAGATATCGATTCCGGTTTCGTCGGGGTTGGTCGTGTGGATGACGCCGGCGATGTCGCCGTCGCCGATCAGCCGGATGCCGGCACCGACCGCGCGAACGTCCTCGATGATCGCGGCATGGCGCGGACGGTCGAGGACGCAGGCGGTGATCTCGCCGATGGGAACGCCCTTGGCCTTGGCCAGGGCCGCGATGTTCTCGGCGGGCGAGGCGTCGAGGGAGACGACGCCGGCCGGATAGCCCGGTCCGACGGCGATCTTGTCCATGTAGACGTCGGGCGCGTTGAGCAGGCTGCCGCCCTCGGCGAACGCCACGACGGCGAGCGAATTCGGCAGGTCCTTGGCGCAGATCGTCGTGCCCTCGAGCGGATCGAGCGCGATGTCGACGACCGGTCCGGCCTTCGTGCCCACCTCTTCGCCGATATAGAGCATCGGCGCCTCGTCGCGCTCGCCTTCGCCGATCACGACGGTGCCCTGGATCGGCAGGCGGTTCAGCTCACGGCGCATGGCGTCGACGGCGGCCTGATCCGCGGCCTTCTCGTCGCCACGCCCGCGCATCCGTGCGGCGGCCACAGCGGCGCGCTCGGTGACGCGAACAATTTCCAGCGTCAGAATGCGGTCGAGCGCACCGCCCGGCTCGCCGGCCTTCTTCCCGGTGGCCTTCGGCTTGGCGGCCGTCGATGCGGCGGCCTTCGGTTTCGCGGTCTTCGTGGAGGTCTTTGCCATTTCGTCCTTGCCTGCCTAGCGCCCTCGAACGTCAGGGCATCTCGATACGGATCATCTGCGGCTGATCTTCGATCTGCCCGTCGTCGATAATCGCTTCGAGTGCCTTCCTGACCTGTATTTCCGTCGTTTCGTGCGTGATCAACACGGCGCGCCGAGCCTTGGTGTCCTGCGCGTCGCGTTTCTCCTTCTGCATGATGCTTTCCAGCGAGATCGACTGCTCGGCCATCCGCTTGGCAATCGCCGCGAAGGCCCCCGGCCTGTCGTAGACGGCAAGCCGGATATAGTAGCCGCCCTCGTGGGCCCGCATCCGGGCCGGCTTATAGTCAATCAGCTCGGTCGCCGGAATACCGAAAACGGACGAGTGCATACCGCCACGGGCGATATCCACGATGTCCCCGGCAACCGCGGAGGCCGTGGCCGTGCTGCCGGCCCCGGGACCGACCAGCATGATCTCGCCGACTTCGTCGCCATCGACCGCCACGGCGTTGAGAACACCGTGGATTCCCGCCATGGCCGAGGATTTCGGCACCATGGTGGGCGTCACGCGCTGCTCGATTCCGGTATCTGTGCGGCGGGCAACCCCAAGCAGCTTGACGCGGAAGCCCAGCTCTTCTGCCGCTTCCAGGTCTTCCAGGGTGATCGAGGAGATCCCCTCGAGATGGATCGAGTCCGTATCGATCTTCGTGCCGAAGGCGAGCGCCGACAGGATCGCGAGCTTGTGCGCCGAATCGTGGCCCTCGACATCGAAGGTCGGATCGGCCTCGGCATAGCCGAGCCGCTGGGCTTCAGCGAGGCAGTCGGCAAAGGACAGGCCCTCGTCCTCCATCCGCGTCAGGATGTAGTTGCACGTGCCGTTGAGAATGCCGTAGACGCGCGAAACCTTATTGCCGGCAACGGCTTCGCGCAGGGTCTTGATAATCGGAATCCCGCCCGCGACGGCCGCTTCATAGCCGATCGTGGTGCCGTTCGCCTCGGCAAGCTGGGCAAGATCGACACCGTGGGCGGCGAGAAGCGCCTTGTTGGCGGTCACGACCGGCTTGCCTGCGGTCAGCGCCGCGCGCACGGCCGCATGGGCCGGGTCGCCGTCGCCACCCATCAGCTCGACGAAACAGTCGACATCCTCGGCTGCCGCCAGCGCGGCCGGGTCGTCATACCAGGCGACGCCGGACAGATCGATACCGCGATCGCGGCCGCGATCGCGGGCGCAGACGCCGACGACCTGCACCGGCCTGCCGGCTCGAACGGCAACATGCTCGGCTTTCTGTGAAAGCAGCCGGAAGACCGCCGCGCCGACGGTTCCCAGGCCGGCGAGCCCGATACGCAACGCCTGGCTCATATCCCCTCGTCTTGAAGTCCGGTTGGCTGAAATCCGGAAGGACGCGGCCGCACGTCAGCCGCGCTGCCCCCCGAGCGCGACGACGTTGTGCATGGTTTCGTCCGCCGTGGCAAGAAAGCGGCGGATATTGCGGGCGGCCTGGCGTATACGTTGCTCGTTTTCGACCAGCGCGATGCGCACGAAGCCCTCTCCGTCCTCGCCGAAGCCGATGCCGGGCGATACCGCCACTTCGGCCTTCTCCACCAGCAATTTGGCGAATTCGAGCGAGCCGGCGTCACGGAACTTCTCGGGGATCGGCGCCCAGGCGAACATCGTGGCCTCGGGGACCGGAACCGGCCAGCCGGCGCGGCCGAAGGCCTCGACCATGACGTCGCGTCGATGCCTGTAGACGGCGCGAATCTCCTCGATCACGGAATCCGGACCGTTGAGCGCCGCCGTGGCAGCGACCTGAACCGGGGTGAAGGCGCCATAGTCGAGATAGGATTTGACCCGGGCCAGCGCGGACAGGAGCCGCTCGTTGCCGACCGCGAAGCCGACCCGCCAGCCCGGCATCGAATAGGTCTTCGACAGCGAGGTGAATTCGACCGTCAGGTCGATCGCGCCGGGAACCTCCAGTACCGACGGCGGCGGCGTGTCGCCGAAATAGATCTCGGCATAGGCGATGTCGGAGAGGATGAACAGCTCATGCTTGCGCGCGAAATCGACGACTTCCTTGTAGAAGTCGAGATCGGCGCAATACCCGGTCGGATTGGCGGGATAGTTCAGCACCACGGCGAGCGGCTTCGGCACCGAATGGGCGACGGCGCGATCCATGGCGCGCAGGAAATCCTCGTCGGGCTTCGCCGGGAGCTGGCGGATGACGCCGCCGGAAATGATGAAACCGAACTGGTGGATCGGATAGGTCGGGTTGGGGACCAGAACGACGTCGCCCGGCGCGGTGATCGCCTGGGCGATGTTGGCGAAGCCCTCCTTGGAGCCGATCGTGGCGACGATCTGGGTGTCGGGGTCGAGCTTCACGCCGAAGCGGCGTTCGTAATAGCCGGCCTGCGCGCGACGAAGACCGGGTATCCCCTTCGATGTGGAATAGCCGTGCGTATCGGGCCGCGTCACGGTCTCGACCAGCTTGTCGACGATATGTTTGGGCGTCGGCAGATCGGGGTTGCCCATGCCGAGGTCGATGATATCGGCGCCGGCGGCGCGGGCGGTCGCTTTCAGGCGGTTGACCTGTTCGAAGACATAGGGCGGCAGTCGCTTCGTCTTGTGAAATTCGCTCATGATGGATCATCCGCGGGCGGTGTCAGCGAAAGCGGTTTGCCGCCAGAACCGGCATCCGACGTGTCGCCAGACTTGCCGGGGGACTTGCCGGCGGCGGGCTTCTTGTCGGCCTTCTTGCCCTCGTCGGCCTTGTCCTCACTGTCCTGCTCCGGCGGCGCGCCGGTGATCTTGCTGACGGCTTCTTTAACATGCGCGCTGCCGTCGGCTTCAAGAGACTTTTCGATCTCCTTCAACTCCGACTCGGAATGCACCACCGAAGGGCGGTCCGGCGCATTGTTGATGTTGGGGAACTGGCCGTTCTTCGATTCCGGATGCCTGCTCTCCGGCACTTCCGCAGTCAGCTTCGGCATCGTCGGCGCCAGCCGGTCCAGGTCCGGTCCGTTCTCGCAGCCGGCCAGGGCCAGCACCGCGATGCCGGCAAGCAGCAGAGGGCCGGCACGCAGCAGGCGCCCCGCCCGGCCCGCACCCGCCAGGCCCGCAAAAGCTGTGGTTTTCATGACCCGCGTGTCCAAACATCCCGGCCCGAGGCACCCTCGCCGCCTGGTTCGCTGGCAAACTGACGAGGGATGGTAAATCATGGCTTAACTGATGTGCCCGGGCTGTGGCAATTCGCGGTACAAATCCAATATGTCAAAACGGCGACGCAACGCCTCGTCATGTTAGGATGAATCGCGAACCCCCGGTTCGGAAACAGAGGCCGCGCTACTCATGGACGATACGACGAGAAACCCGGACCAGAGCTTCACGATCCGCGACCCGGAAGCGTTCGCGCAGAACATGGCCCAGCTCACCGAGGAAGGCGGCAAGGCGTTTGCCGCCATGTTCGAGGGCAGCGAGAAGGGCGAGGCCAAGCTCATCTTCGCCGAGGAGATGAACCACGCCGCCAAGACGCTGTCGCAGATCGCGGAGAAATGGCTCTCCGATCCGCGCAAGGCGATGGAGGCGCAGAACCGGCTGTGGTCGGGATACCTGACCCTGTGGACGCAGGCGCTGCGGCGCATGGCCGGCGAGGATGCCGAGCCGGTGGCGGAGCCGGACCGCGGCGACAAGCGGTTCGCCGCGCCCGAGTGGCACCGGCACCCGATGTTCGACTTCCTCAAGCAGGCCTATCTGCTGACGGCGCGCTGGGCGGAAACGCTCGTGGAGGAGACTCAGGACATCGACGAGCACACGCGCCACAAGGCGCGGTTCTACGTGCGCCAGATCGCCAACGCGATCTCGCCGTCCAACTTCGTGCTGACCAATCCGGAGCTGCTGCAGGAAACGCTCGAGTCCAACGGCGACAACCTGGTGCGCGGCATGAAGATGCTCGCCGAGGACATCAAGCTGGGCAAGGGCGAGCTGAAGATCCGCCAGTCGGACCCGGCCGGTTTCGAGGTCGGCAAGAACCTGGCGCTCTCGCCGGGAAAGGTGGTGTTCGAGAACGAGCTGATGCAGCTCATCCAGTACGCGCCGGCGACCAAGACGGTCTACAAGCGGCCGTTCCTGATGGTGCCGCCGTGGATCAACAAGTTCTACATCCTCGATTTGAGACCGGAGAAATCGCTGTTCCACTGGCTCGTCGAACAGGGCCACACGGTCTTCTGCATCTCCTGGGTCAATCCCGACGGGCGGCTCGCGCGCAAGTCCTTCGAGGAATACATGAAGGAGGGCATCCTCACCGCGCTCGACGTGGTCTGCGACATCACCGGGGAGGACAAGGTCAATGTCGGCGGCTATTGCGTCGGCGGGACGCTGCTGGCGGCGACCCTCGCCTACCTGGCCGAGACCGGCGACACCCGCTTCGCCAGCGCCACCTTCCTGACCACCCAGGTCGACTTCACCCATGCCGGCGACCTGAAGGTGTTCGTCGACGAGGCCCAGGTCCGCGCGGTCGAGGAGGACATGGCCGATCGCGGCTATCTGGAGGGCCGGCGCATGGCGACCGCCTTCAACCTGCTCAGATCCAACGACCTGATCTGGCCCTATGTGGTCAACAACTACCTGCGCGGGCGCGCGCCCTTCCCCTTCGACCTGCTCTACTGGAACTCCGATTCCACCCACCTGCCGGCGGCGAACCACAGCTTCTACCTGCGCAACTGCTACCTGGAGAACCGGCTGTCGCGCGGCGAGATGGAAATCGCCGGGGTGAGGCTCGACCTGAAGAAGGTGAAGATCCCAGTCTACAACCTGGCGACAAAGGAAGACCATATCGCGCCGGCGAAATCGGTGTTTCTGGGCTCGCGCTGCTTCGGCGGACCGGTGCGCTTCGTTCTGGCCGGATCGGGTCACATCGCCGGCGTGGTCAACCCGCCGGACAAGAGGAAGTATCAGTACTGGACCGGCACGAAGCCGGCCGGCGAAATCGATGCGTGGCTGGCGAAGGCGAAGGAGCACCCCGGATCGTGGTGGCCGGACTGGCAGGCGTGGGTCTCCAGGCTAAGCAAGGAACAAGTCAAGGCGCGCGCGCCGGGCAACCGGAAATACAAACCGATCGAGGACGCCCCCGGCCGCTACGTCAAGGTGAAGAGCTGAACGCAGGCCTCCCCTGCGCGCAAGACATTTGTGACAGTTTGATGACGACGGTATAGGTTAGCGCGACCTCGTCTTTCGCGCTCGTGCCGTGTCCCTCTCCGTCGCCCTCCTCGTCCTGCTGTCCGCCGTGCTGCACGCAAGCTGGAACGCGATCGTCCGTATCAAGGGCGACCGGCTGGCGGTGGTGACGCTGCTGGCCACCTTCGGCGCGCTGATCGCCCTGCCCGGCGTCGTGCTCCTGCCGTTTCCCCCCGCCGACGCATGGCCGTGGCTGATGGCGTCGATGCTCCTGCATATCGGCTACAACGCCTTCCTCGCCAACGCCTACCAGCATGGCGAGCTCGGCAAGGTCTATCCGCTGGCGCGTGGCACCGCGCCGCTGATCACGCTGGTTGCGAGCCTGTTCATCGTCGGCGAGGCGCTGGGGCCGCTGAAAGTGCTCGGCGTCATCGTGCTGGGCGTCGGCATCATCGCCCTCACCTTCGACCGCGGTCTCAGGGTGCTGATGGAGGCGCCCAAGGGCGCCGTCTACGCGCTGACGACCTCGCTGTTCATCGGCGGATACACGATTTCGGACGGCCTCGGCGCGCGGACGGCCGGCGACGCGCTCGCCTATACCGCCTGGCTGTTCGTGCTCGACGGCTTTCCGCTGCTGTTCTACGCGGTGCTTGTGCGCGGGCGCGGCGTCGGCGCGATGTTCGCGGAGAACTGGAAGGCCGGGCTCCTCGCCGGCGCCCTGTCGATCGTCGCCTACGCGATCGTCATCTGGGCGATGACGGTGGCCCCGATCGCGCTGGTCGCCGCCCTGCGCGAGACCAGCGTCGTCATGGCGGTTGTGATCGGGGTCGTTTTCCTGGGCGAGAAGCTGACCACGGCGCGGATGCTGTCCGTCGCCGTGGTGCTTGCCGGTCTGGTCCTGCTCAGGCTTTGAGACGGCGCATCCGCCGTCTCACGGGCACCGCCATATCACGGAAACAGGGGAACCTGCTCCAAGCCGGTCGTCTCCGGCAGTCCCAACATCAGGTTCATGTTCTGGATCGCCTGGCCGCTGGCGCCCTTCACCAGGTTGTCGAGCACCGAGATGACGATGGTGCGGCCCGGCTGACGGTCGGCGACGACGCCGATCAGGCAGTGGTTGGAGCCGCGCACATGCCGCGTCGCCGGCACCTTGCCGTAGGGCAGCACGTGGACGAAAGGCTCGTCGGCAAACCGTTCCGCCAGATGGGCATGGATCGTGTCCGCCTCACCCTTCAGATAGGTCGTTGCCAGAATGCCCCTGTTCTGCGGCAGAAGATGCGGTGTGAAGCTCGCCACCACCGGCCGGCCGGCGGCCTTCGACAGCTCCTGATCGATCTCGCCCATGTGACGATGCCCGGCGACCGAATAGGCGTGGAAGCCTTCCGACACCTCGGTGAAGAGATTGGCTTCCTTTGCCGCCCTGCCAGCCCCGGAGGCACCCGACTTCGCGTCGATGACGATCCAGTCCGGATCGGCGAGCCCCGCCTTCAGGATCGGGATCAGCGGGATCAGCGCGGTGGCGACGTAGCAGCCGGTGTTGGCGACGATCCGCGCGCCCTTGATGCTGTCGCGATAGAACTCGGGCAGACCGTAGACGACCTGCTTCTGCAGCGCCGTCTCGGCGTGCTCGTGGCCGTACCAAGTCTTGTATGCCTCCGGATCCTCGAGCCGGAAATCGGCCGACAGGTCGACGACCTTGAGCCGCTCCGGCAGGCCGGCGATGACCTTCTGGGTGGTCGCGTGCGGCAGCGCGCAGAACACCGCGTCGACGCCCGACCAGTCGACCTCGTCGATGGTGGTCAACGGCGGCAGGTCGAGGATCGCAAGATGCGGGAAGACGTCCGCCATCGCCTGGCCGGCCTTTCGGTCGGCGGTCAAGGCGGCGATCTGCAGGGACGGGTGGCGCGCGATCAGGCGGACGAGCTCCGCTCCGGTGTAACCGCTGGCGCCGAGGATCGCGACCTTCGTCATGGTCATGTCTGTCTCCGTTTCCTGCATCGCATTCCAGGCCCACGCTCCGGTCTTGCGGGCCATGAAGCCAAGGACGATGGATTTTTCTGCCGTAAAACAAGAAGGGCGCCCCGAGGGCGCCCTTCCGATAGCCTTGCGCTGCCTGCCCCGCGGGTCAGCGCTTCGAGAACTGGAAGCTACGGCGGGCCTTGGCCTTACCGTACTTCTTACGCTCGACGACGCGCGAGTCGCGGGTCAGGAAGCCGCCCTTCTTCAGGACGGACCGCAGTTCGGGCTCGAAGTGGGTCAGCGCCTTGGAAACGCCGTGCCGCACCGCGCCGGCCTGGCCCGACAGGCCACCGCCCGTCACCGTGCAGACGACGTCGTACTGGTTCTGCCGGTTGGCCGCGACCAGCGGCTGCTGCAGCACCATGCGCAGCACCGGGCGCGCGAAGTACTTCTCGAAATCGCGGCCGTTGACCGTGATCACGCCGGAGCCCGGCTTGATCCAGACACGGGCGATCGCGTTCTTCCGCTTGCCGGTGGCATAGGCGCGGCCCTGCGCATCGAGCTTCTGCTCGTAAACCGGGGCCTCGTTCGCCTCGCCCTGTCCAAGGGCGCCGCCGAGCTCCTCGAGCGACTGGAGTTCCTGCTCGCTCATGGTCACTGGCTCCTGACGTTCTTCGAATTGAGGGAGGCCACGTCGAGGGCGACGGGCTGCTGCGCCTCGTGGGGATGGTTCGGGCCGGCATAGACCCGGAGGTTCTTCATCTGCTGACGGCCGAGCGGTCCGCGCGGCAGCATGCGCTCAACGGCCTTCTCGACCACCCGCTCGGGGTGCTTGCCGTCGAGGATCTTGGCCGCGGTGCGCTCCTTGATGCCGCCGGGATAGCCGGTGTGCCAGTAGTAGGTCTTGTTGTCGCGCTTGCGGCCGGTGAGCACCACCTTGTCCGCGTTGACGACCACGACATTGTCGCCGCAATCGACATGCGGGGTAAACGTCGCCTTGTGCTTGCCGCGAAGCCGGGTGGCGATCAGCGCGGCGAGACGGCCGACGACGAGACCGTCGGCGTCGATCACGACCCACTGCTTTTCCACCTCGGCCGGTTTCGCCGAATAGGTCTTCATGAATTCACCTGTCGGATGAAGCGTCCACCGGACCAAGGCCGAGGAGCGCATGCAAAACGACGCCTGTCCAAGGCGCCTCTATCGGGAAGGGTATGTATCTTTCGGACGGATCGCGGTCAAGTTCTTATTGCCCGGATGTCGTGAAAATTCACCAACAAACACAACGCCTTAGAAATACGGTAACATATTACCGCATTATTCGCTGGGGATCGAATAGGTCAGCACCGCATGCGACACCATCTCGTCGGAGCCTTCGGAGAAAAGCGCCACCTCGCCGACGGCGAGCCGCTTGCCGAGCTTGATGATCGTGCAGTCGGCCAGCATGTCGACAGGGGCGGGCTTTCTCAGGAAATTGATCGACAGGTTGGTGGTCACCGCCAGCGCGACCGGGCCGATATTGGCGAGAAGCGCCACATACATCGCATAGTCGGCGAGCCCCATCATCGCGGGGCCGGAAATGGTTCCGCCGGGGCGAACATGCTTGTCGTGAAAGTCCATCCGCACCACGGCGCCGAGCGGGCGCACGGATTCGATCCCGTAGGATTTTCCACCGTGCTGCATCTGCGGAAATTCACTGTCCAGAAAGGCTTCGACGTCTCGCGCCGTCATTCGCAGTGGCGTTTCGCCGACGTCCGCCATAGGATTGCCCCGCTTTGCTGTCGAAGTCGTCCGGCCCCTGCTTTGCCATGCCGGTCGGCACCGCGGCAAGGGCCGGCGGCGCCCGCGCCGTTCAAAACGATCGGATTTGAACCAGAAGAACCGGCACAGTCCAGGATCCCTATAAAATGATCGTCCTGCTCCGCAGACTCACCTTCGCGCTTGCTACGGTTACCGCCAGTTTCGGACTGCTTTCGCTTGCCGCGCCCCAGCCCGCCAGCGCGCAGACCCAGCAGCTTCCGGCACAGGTCCAGCTCACGCCGGAGCTCGTGGAGGGCTTCATCGGCAGCTATCCCGAACTGGATGCGCTCGGCCAGCAGCTCGAGGCGAAATACGGCCAGGCGGACGTCGACCCGGAGGATCCGTCGAGCGTGGTCGCCGGATACGCGCAATACGCCGATGCCCGCGCGCAGATGGAAGGCATCATCCAGAACCACGGCATCGCGTCGATCCAGGATTGGGTTCAGGTCGCCTATTCGGTGATGCTCGCCTATTCGTTCGCCGAGCGCGGCGAAGGCGGCGGCAGCGTCGACAGCGAGATGGCCGAGGCGATCGACCAGATCAAGAACGACAAGTCGATCCCCAAGGAGCAGAAAGACCAGCTCATCGGCATGCTCGAACAGCAGATGGCGCAGATCAGCCAGCTGCGCCCGCCGGCGGGCAATATCGAGGTCGTCGCGCAATACGCCGACCAGATCAAGCAGATCGCCGACTCCGAGTAGCGCGGGTCATGTCGACAGCCGAAACGATCGACAAGGCTACCGACGGATCCTCGGACGCGCCGCTGCTTATCCGCCGCGAGGATGCCGTCACCGTCCTCACCCTCAACCGGCCGGCCGCGCGCAACGCCCTGGCCGAATGCCTGCTCGACGCGCTGGCGGCCGCCTTCGCCGACCTGCACGACGACGCGGAGACGAAGACGGTCGTGCTGACCGGCGCGCCGCCGGCCTTCTGCGCGGGCCACGACCTGCGCGAGATGACCGAGGCGCGGGCGCAGGCCGACCGCGGGCGGGCCTATTTCGCGACCATCTTCGCCAAGTGCAGCGCCGTCATGCAGGCGATTGTCGCCTGCCCCAAGCCGGTCATCGCCGCGGTCGACGGCATCGCCACGGCGGCGGGCTGCCAGCTCGTTGCGACCTGCGACCTCGCGGTCGCCGGCGCCGGCGCCCGGTTCGCCACGCCCGGCGTCAATATCGGTCTGTTCTGCTCCACGCCGATGGTGGCGCTGACCCGCAACGTGTCGCCGAAGCACGCCATGGAAATGCTGCTGACCGGCGAGATGGCGGACGCGGGCCGCGCCGAGGCGATCGGTCTCGTCAACCGGGTGGTGCCCGAAGGCCAGGCCCTCGAGGCGGCGATGGCGCTGGCGCGCCTGATCGCCGACAAGTCGCCGCTGACGGTGAAGACCGGCAAGGAAGCCTTCTATCGCCAGCGCGAGATGCCGCTGGCGGACGCCTACGCGTACACCGCCCGGGTCATGACCGAGAACATGCTGGCGCGGGACGCGGAGGAAGGCATCGGCGCCTTCCTCGAAAAACGCAAACCCGTCTGGACCGGGTCGTAGTCCTCCCCCCCCTCCCATGACCTCCGCAGTGGCCATGAATCACGATCGCTATTCCGACGACTACATCCGCGGCATCCTCGACGAGTGCAAGGTCATCGCCATGGTCGGGGCCAGCGCCAATTCCATCCGGCCCAGCTACTTCGCGATGAAGTACCTCCTGGAAAAGGGCTACCGCGTCATCCCCATCAATCCCGGCCAGGCCGGCAAGGAAATCCTGGGACAGACGGTCCATGCCAGCCTCGCCGACGTTCCCGAGGCGATCGACATGGTCGATATCTTCCGCGCCTCGGAGGCGGCCGCCGCCGTCGTCGACGAGGCGCTGGCGCTCAGCCCGCTCCCGAAGGTCATCTGGATGCAACTTGGCGTACGCAACGACGCGGCCGCGGCGAAGGCGGAGGCCGCCGGACTGAAGGTCGTCATGAACCGGTGCCCGAAGATCGAGTACGGCAGACTGTCCGGAGAGATCGCCTGGGCCGGCGTCAACCGGGGTACGGTCTCCAGCAAGCGTCCCACTTTGTCCGTGGGAGGAATTCAACGTATGGCCTTGAAAAAAGATGGGAATCTTTCCTAGCAGGAATGAATTGACGCCCCTGCGGCAACTGTCCAGTATTCATATCAGTATCTGCCCGGCCCGATGTTTGCCGGCGCGGAAAAATCACCATGAGGGAAGACGATGAGCGAAGAACACGTGCCGGGCTTCAACACCCTTTCAATCCATGCGGGCGCCCAGCCCGATCCGACGACCGGTTCGCGCGCGACGCCAATCTACCAGACGACCTCCTTCGTGTTCGAGGACGTCGACCATGCCGCGTCGCTGTTCGGTCTGCAGGCCTTCGGTAACATCTACAGCCGCATCGGCAATCCGACCTGCGCCGTGCTGGAAGAACGCATTGCCGCGCTCGAAGGCGGCACCGCCGCGCTCGGGGTGGCTTCTGGCCATGCCGCCCAGGTGCTGGTGATGCACACGCTGCTGCAGCCGGGGGACGAGTTCATCGCCGGGGGCCAGCTCTACGGGGGGTCGATCAACCAGTTCAACCATTCGTTCAAGAAGTTCGACTGGCACGTGGTCTGGGCCGACTCCACCGACCCGGCCAGCTTCGAGAAGGCGGTGACGCCGAAGACCAAGGCGATCTTCATAGAGTCGGTCGCCAACCCGGGCGGCGTCGTGGTCGACATCGAGGCGATCGCCCAGGTGGCGCGTCGCGCCGGTGTGCCGCTCATCGTCGACAATACGCTGGCGACGCCGTATCTGTGCCGGCCGTTCGAGCACGGCGCCGATATCGTCGTGCACTCGGCGACGAAGTTCCTCGGCGGTCACGGCAACTCGATCGGCGGCCTGATCGTCGACGGCGGCTCCTTCAACTGGATGCGTGAAGGCCGCTATCCCACGCTTTCGGAGCCCTGCGAGTCCTATCAGGGCATGATCCTCGGCGAGACCTTCGGCAACTTCGCCTTCGCCATCGCCTGCCGCGTGCTCGGCCTGCGCGACCTCGGCCCGGCCCTGTCGCCGTTCAACGCGTTCATGATCCTGACCGGCATCGAGACGCTGTCGCTGCGCATGCAGCGCCATTGCGACAATGCCCAGGCGGTGGCCGAATACCTGTCGAGCCATCCGAAGGTGGCGTGGGTGTCCTATGCCGGCCTTGCGGGCGACCGCTATCACGCGCTTCAGCAGAAGTACTGCCCGAAGGGCGGCGGCGCGGTGTTCACCTTCGGCGTGAAGGGCGGATACGACGCCGGCGTTAAGGTGGTGTCGAGCACCAAGCTGTTCTCGCACCTGGCCAATATCGGCGACACCCGCAGCCTGATCATCCATCCGGCCTCGACCACGCACCGCCAGCTCTCCGACCAGCAGAAGACGTCGGCGGGCGCCGGTCCGGACGTGATCCGGCTCTCGGTCGGCATCGAGGACAAGGAAGACATCATCGCCGATCTCGACCAGGCCCTCGCCTCGGCCTGATCGAGCCCCTCCACACCGGCGAATTGCCTAGCCCCTCTGGATCTCCTCCAGAGGGGTTTCCTTTGCGCTGGCACCGGGCATCGGCTGTGGCGCGCCCACCGGGTGGCGCAGGCCGTAGTAATGCACGGTGGCCATGGCCAGCACGATCAGGGCACCGGCCTGGTGGGCGAGCGCGATCAAGATGGGCACGCCCATCAATAGCGTCGCGATGCCCAGACCGGCCTGCCCGAAGGTGAACCCCGCCAGATAGACCGCGCGCGCCGGCGCCGGCCCCTCGCCCGCCGATCCGAACGTGTCGATGGCGTGGAGGAAGGTCACCAGCATCAGCAGATACGCCAGCATCCGGTGGTCGAACTGCACGGTGGTAATGTTCTCAAAGACGTTCAGCCAGGCCGGCGCCTGCATCCAAAGGCCGTCGGGGATGAACCGGCCGTCCATCAGCGGCCAGGTCTGATAGGTCAGCCCCGCGTCGAGGCCGGCGACGAGGCCACCGAGCACGATCTGCAGCAGCACGAGGACGACGATCAATCCCGCGGTCGTTCGCAGGCGGCGCGGACTTATCGCCTCCGCCGGACGCTCGCGCAGGCTTTCGGCAACCCAGATCAGATAGGCGAAAATCGCCGAGGCAAGGACCAGATGGGACGCCAGCCGGTACTGGCTGACCGAGACGCGCTCGACGAGACCGCTCGTCACCATGTACCAGCCGAGCGCGCCCTGCAGGCCGCCGAGCACGAAGGCGCCGACGAGCCAGGGCACCAGCCGCCGTTCCACCCGTCGCGTCGCCAGCAACCAGACGAACGGCACGAAGAAGGCGACGCCGATCAGACGGCCGAACTGACGATGCGCCCACTCCCACCAGTAGATGGTCTTGAACTCGTCGAGGCTCATCCCCTTGTTGACTTTTTCGTATTGCGGGATCTGCCGGTACTTCTCGAAGGCGTCGATCCAGTCGGACTGGCTCATCGGCGGCAGCGCGCCGGTGACGGGCTTCCACTCGGTGATGGACAGGCCGGACTCGGTGAGCCGCGTAGCGCCGCCGACGATCACCATGGCGAGGACGAGAAACGCCATGAACCACAGCCAGTAGCGGATGAAGGGACGCGCCGCGCGCTGCCGGGGGGTAGCGGTCTCGGCCGCCGCGATGTCGGAATTCGCCATGGTTCAAATCACCGGTTGGTTCTCTTCGCCGTTGGGCCTAGTTAGACCGTGATCGACAAAGCGGCAACCGGCCGAAGCGGTGGCGTGATCTCACCTCGCCATTCGGGCCGAAAGCGAAGGAAGACGATGGGCTACCGGACAAGACGCTGGATCGGCGTGGCAGTGCTGGCGATATTCGTGCCGGTCTACGTGCTGATCGCGATGGAGGTCGGCGCGCGCTATATCGATTCCCTGAGCGGCGTGATCCAGTTCGTCTACTACCTCGTCGCCGGCTTCGCCTGGACGCTTCCCGCGATGATGCTGATCAAATGGATGCGCAAGGTGCCGCGGCCGCAGAATCGCGTCCGCGAGGATTTCAGGCTCTGAGGCCTTAACGCACCGACGACGCGCGTACGGTTACGTAGCCACTGCCCCAACTACATCACCGGCCGGCGGCCCTGTTCCTGCCCCGCCCCCAATTATCTCGACAAACCACGGTCAGGTCTGGTTGCGATGCGCCGCCAGTCCTTCAACTTTGCGAGCATGTCTTCGATTCCGGGAGCCTGCTTGTACAGGGTCCTGGAGTCATTGCTTGTCCTGGAGTCATCGCTTGGCGCGTTTCGGCCTGACCGCCGCGGGATGCAGGCTTGATGCGCGCAAGCCGGGCCTCAGTGAGCCAGAAACAATCAGACATGAACGATTCCTCCTACCTACTGGAATCGCGGGGTTCGCAGGAGGGGAATCCCAACAGCCAGTCCGTTGCAGTGCTGAAGTCGATGACAGCCATCGGATGGCCTCCTCAACCGAATCGGGAAGTCATTTCAGACTGCCAAGCCGCGTCGACCCGAGGCATCGCCCACCGCACAACACCGCCGACCCAGACGAAACCGATGAGACCGCCGAGATAGACATTCATCGTCCCGCCCGGCGCTATGAAGCCAGTCGATCCGAAGACGGTCACGGTCTCGATCGCCTGTTCAAGAAAGAATACTGAGCTGAGCCACAACAGCCATCGCGGAATGATCGGCCGGGAACCGAGCCCTAGAGCGGCGATCGCCGCGGCCATTGCCGTCGTCGATCCATTGATCAAGGGTCCCCAATAGGCGGTTATGCCGAAGATGGACCGGGCGGCAGCCGGGTCGAGGTTCTGCGGGTGAAATGCCAGTCCGGCCCAGAACCAGCCCTGAACCTGGGCTGTCAGCGCGTATCCGAGAACACCGGCAAAGAAGATATATCCATTTGCACGCGGAAGCAGGGCTGCGACCTGGCCGGCAAAGATAGCAAGGCCAAGCGAGAAAAAAGCAGACGTCCAAGCATAGATACGCGCCCTGGTGCCATTCTCTGAAAACCATTGCACGATTTCCTGCCCGCTGGACTCAATCGTCGGAAATCCGCTGCCGAGCGCAACGAAGCCGGCGACGTAGAAGGCAGCGGTGAGCAGGATGTTTATCAGCAGAATTCGTGATTGTGTCATTGGGGCATTTCTCGATCTTTATCGTCGATCCCCGTTCGACCGGATCAGAACTAATGGGTCCCGAACCTAGCCCCACGAATGGCCCTGGCAATAAACAACGCAACAACACCAAAAACGGCCACTATAATCGGGAAACCAATCAAATCCATAAATAAACCCAAAAGGCTTATATTTCCACCAGAGAGCGCATTGCCTCCAGTATTTGCTGTTACCGCATATGCCACCACAACAGACGCTATAAATATCATTATCACTGATGTTTTTATTCTCTTACCAATGACCCCATAATAAATTCCGAGGATTACCGGGACCATCGATGCAATGATGGAAAGAATGTACATTCCGCCATCCCTAATTAAATAGACCCGTCTAATTCGCATTCATTCGCAATGCCACATTGCGGCAATTATGCTGAAAGTCCAACCATGGACTACGCCGCATCGACCTTGCGGAAGCGGTTGAACAGGGCGAACGGCGCGCCCGTCAGGAACAGATCGAGATAACGCAGCGACTGGTAGTCGCCGTTCAGCGAAACGCGCGGCAGCGCGGTCAGGTGGTGGCCGTGCTCGGGGTACAGGACGCCGGGACGCGTCGTCACCGCCGTGGCGAAGCCGAGGCGGTCGGCGAGCGCGAATTCCCGCGGGCCGGCCGAGCCGGCGTCGCCGTAGGGATAGGCGAAATGGCACGGGCGGACACCGGTGTGCTCGCCGATCAGGCGGCGGCTCTCGGCCATCTCGTACTCGACCTGGGCATCACTCAGCTTGGCCAGCGCGGAATGGGTGACCGTGTGCGCGCCGATGGTCACCAGCGGATCGCCGGCAAGCCAGGCGATCTCCTCCCAGGTCATCGATAGGTCGCGCACGGCCGCGGCCATGTCGATGCCGGCGCGCGCGGCGATATTGCGGACGGTCGCCCGCTTGCCCTCCTCGTCCATGGCGCGCAGGCGCCAGTAGACCGTCTCGTAGGTATCGTATTTTTGTTCCAGCGTTTCGCAGGAAAACGTCTCGCTGCCCTCGGCGGTGGGCACTTCGATGGACCCGGCTGCCGCGATGGCGAATTCGAGCGCCAGCCACCACATCTCGGCGGTGCCGTCCGGCATGCAGGTCGCCACATAGATCGCCATGGGCACGTCGTGGCGCTTGAGGACCGGGTAGGCATGCTCGAGATTGTCGCGATAGCCGTCATCGAAGGTCAGGCAGGCGAAACGGCGATCGCTCCCCTCCCCCTGAAGCCGGGCGTGCGCCTCGTCCAGGCTGACGAGATCGAGACCGGCGGCGCGGATGCGCACGACGACGGCCTTGAGGAATTCCGGCGTGATGGTGAGAATGCGGTTCGGGGCGAAGGCCGGCGGCGCGCCCGGAACAACGTTGTGCAACGTGAAGATGATCCCGGCGCCACAGGTGAGCGGCGCCAGCGCGCGATGCGCGCCGGTATAGTACAGCGTGTCGAGGCCGGCCTTGAAGATGGCCGTCTTGCGCCGGTTCATTCCTGGGGCTCTCTGCGAGGACTCGATCCCAACGCGCCCCAAAATGCCGCGCAATTGCTAAGCATTGCTTGATGCGGAAGGCTCAAGGGTGCTCGCAGTTCGGCAGCATGCGGCCGGGCCATGCCGCCCACGCCGCCCCCATAGCGATCACGGTCTAAGCCGCCGTGCGCTCCGGATCGTCGCCGTTCTCGGCGATGGTGATCACCTCGACGCCCTCCACGCCGGCGGCCTCGAGGCGATCGCGGGCGCGACGCGACGCGGTTTCGCCGACCGCCCCGTTCGACAACAGCAGGGCGAAGTCGGCACGGGCGGCCAGCAGCCGCGCCTCGCCATGGCGGATGACGGCCGGCGCCAGCACGAACACCACGTCATAGGTGAGCCGCAGCGCCTCCAAAACGGTCTCCATCCGGTCGGAGGCCAGCAGGATCAGCGGATCGGCGACGGTCGTGCCCGCCGCGATGGCGTGGACCCGGGAATATTCGTCGCGCCGGATCACCGTCTCGAAGGCGGCGTTGCCCATCAGCAGGTCGCCCAGGCCCAGCGTCCCGTCTTCGGGTTTTTCCTCGGCGCCGGCCTTGTCGTCGGCCCCCGCCTTGTCCTCGGAGAAGGCCGTATCGACCACGACGACACGCCGCCCCTGCCCGGCGACGTCACGGGCAAGCCGCATGGCGAACGCCTTGGTGTCGGGCAGGTCGCGGACCGCTGTAACAAGTACCGTGTGGGCGATGTCACCGGACGAGTTCAGCAGGATGCGGTCGCGAATACCGTCGAGGCCCGTCTTCCTCGCCCCGCCGACGAAACCCGTCAGCGCCGGTTCTTCGGCGACCGCGCGCGGCGCCTCCTTGTCCGATTCGCGGTCCTTCGTCCGGCGCTTGCCCGGACCGGGCCCCGGGCCTGTCCCCGGTCCGGTGCCGGACGGTCCGCCGACCGGAGATCCGGCGGGACCGCCCCTGACCGGCACAGGCAGGCTCGTCGCGCCGACCGGGTATTCTCCGACCGAACGGAACAGCTCGAGGGTGATGACGATGCCGCAGGTCAGCACGAGACTGCCCAGGAAGGCGGCGAGCAGGGTCGCCAGCGTCTTGGGGAAATACGGTTCGGACGCCGGCGCGGCCCGTGAAATGAGGCGGGCGTTAGCGGGCAACGACTCAAGATCCCCGCGCGCGGTAGCGTCGCGATAGCGCGCCAGCAGCGATTCAAGCAGATCGCGTTCCGACTTGGCGTCGCGCTCGAGCGCGCGCAGCGCGACCTCGTTCTCGTTCGACTGGGCAGCCTTCGCCTTCAGGGCCTCGAGATTGGCGAGAAGGTCCTGCTCGCGCTCGGCGGCGACGGCGGCGTCGTTCTCGGCAGCGCGGGCATATTTCATCGCTTCGTCGCGAATCTGCTTGCGCAGGTCGCCGAGCTGGGCGTTGAGCTGCAGCATGCGCGGATGGCGGGGGCCGAGCGTCGTCGACAATTCGGCGATCTGGGCGCGCAACTGCACCTGCTGCGACACCAGCCCCTGGATCAGCGGCGAGTTGAGGACCTCGCTCGACTCGATCGGACCGCCGGATTCGAGCATCTCGCGGATCAGCCGCGCCTTGGCCTGGGCCTCGGACTTCAGGGCCCGCGCGACCGCAAGCTGCGACGTCAGTTCGCTCAGCTGCTGCCCGCTCAGCGTCTGCGGCTGGGTGGCGCCACGCAGCGTGGAGAACAGGCCGTGCTCGGTGCGATAGTCCTCGACCTTGCGCTCGGCCTCGTCGACCTTGGTGCGCAAGGTATCGACCTGGCTCTTGAGCCAATCGCTGGCCTCGCGCGTCGCGTCGCGCTTGGCCGTCTTCTGCATGTCGATGTACCCGTCGGCGATCGCGTTGGCGATCCGCGCGGCAAGCTCCGGGTTCTCGGACGCGAATTCGACCGCGATGACCCGCGACTGCTCGACCTGGTAGACGGTCAGGCGCTCGTAATACTTGTCGAGGACCTTTTCGTCGTTGGTCATGCCGGCCGGATCGCGCGCGATTCCGAACAAAGACAGGATCCTCGAGAATACCGACGGCGCGCTGTCCGGATTGAATTCAGGCAGCGAGCCCAGATTCAGGTCGGTGATGATCTTGCGGCTCAGGTCGGCCGACAGGAGAAGCTGAACCTGGCTGCGGATCGATTCCTGGTCGAGCAGCGTGCGTTCTTCCACCGTCGCCGACGGCCGCGTGTAGGCGGTCTCCTGATTTTCGACGAGCACCTTGGCGGTGGAGCGGTAGAGCGGCGTCACGCCCGACAGCCAGAGAACCGCAAGCGCGGTGGCGACGATCACCGGCAGGACGATCCACAACCGGGCCCGCCACAGCGCGGAGACGAGCCCTCCGGCCGAGACGCCGGACGGCATACCGCCGGCCGAAACGGGCTGGCCGGCCATCGGCATGTCGGCAAAGCGGCTTTGCGCGGGCATTTTGGATCGAATCCCCAATCAATCGTGTCCGACCTTCGATCCCATAAGGTAACTATTGTGTTAATATTTGGACCGGAGCCCCCGTAACGCCGGGCTTTCGGGCCCTGTCGAGTTAAGCTTTCTTAACCCTGCGCGCTTACCAATCGGAAACCATAATCATCGAACCCACCCCGCGGGGGCGACTTTGCGCGCGTTTCTTTCCATTGTTATTGCCATCTGTCTGGCAGCCCTGACGGGCTGCGCCAACCCACCGAAGGTCGACGAACGCTTCGTCGCCGCGCTGAACGCGCCGTACCGGCTGGATTCGGGCGACACGCTGCGCATCATGGTGTTCGATCAGCCCACGCTGTCCAATACCTATACGGTCGACAATGCCGGCAACATCTCGATGCCGCTGATCGGCGACGTCACGGCGCGCGGCCTGACACCCCAGGACCTACAGTCCTCGCTGACCAGCAAGCTGAGCGCCGGGTTCCTCCGCAATCCGTCGGTGTCGGTCCAGGTCGACGCCTACCGGCCGTTCTTTATCCTCGGCGAAGTCGGCAATCCCGGGCAGTTCCCCTATGTCGCCGGCCTGACGGCGCGCAACGCCATCGCCATCGGCGGCGGTTTCACCGCGCGCGCCAACCAGACCATGGTGGAAATCTCGCGCAACTATAACGGCACCCTGGTGCAGGCCCGCGTGCCGTTGGATCATCCGATCCGTCCCGGCGACACCGTCCAGGTCCTCGAGCGCTGGTTCTGACGGCGTCGATGGCCATCGGACCGCTGCGGATCGTCCATTGCCTGCGCGCCCCGGTCGGCGGGCTGTTCAGACATGTTTGCGACCTCGCCGAGGCCCAGGCCGAACGGGGGCACCTGGTCGGGCTGATCGCCGATGCGACCACCGGCGGCGCGGCGGCCACGGCGCGCTTCGAACGGCTGGAGCAAGTCTGCAAGCTGGGAATCACGCGGTTCCCCATGTCGCGGCTGCCCGGCCCCGGCGATCTCGCGGTGGCGCGCCGCATCGGCAGGCTGGCGGCGGAGCTGAAGCCGGACGTCCTGCACGGCCATGGCGCCAAGGGCGGCGCCTACGCACGAATCGCCGGCACGCGACTGAGACAAAGCGGGGCCAGGCCGATACGCGCCTACACGCCGCACGGCGGCAGCCTGCATTACGGCAAGCTCTCGCCTGCCGGTTTCGTGTTCCTGGCGGTCGAGCGCCACCTCGCCTCGCGCACGGACGTGTTCCTGTTCGAAAGCGAATACGGGCTCAGGACCTTCTCCGAGAAGGTCTGCCCGCCGCCGGGCATCGTGCGGGTGGTGCATAACGGCCTCGCGCCGGACGAGTTCACGCCCGTCGTTGCAGCGGACGACGCCGCCGATTTCGTGTTCATCGGAGAACTTCGCGCCCTGAAGGGCATCGACACGCTTCTCGAAGCGCTGGCACGGCTCGCGCCCGGCAGCGACGGACCGACGGCCGTCATCGTCGGGGCCGGCGCGGACGGGGACAAGCTGCGCATGGCGGCGGAAACCCTCGGGCTTGGCGCGCGCGTGCGATTTCCCGGCGCCATGCCGGCGCGCGAGGCGTTCCGGCTCGGGCGCTGCGTCGTGGTGCCGTCGCGGGCCGAATCCCTGCCCTATGTCGTACTCGAGGCCGCCGCCGCCCGCCTGCCGATCGTCGCCACCAATGTCGGCGGCATACCGGAGATCTTCGGCGCCCAGGCCGACCGGCTCGTCCCGCCGGACGATCCCGAACGGCTCGCCGCGGCGATGGGCCGTATCCTGAGCGATCGGAACCGGGCGGACGACGACGCCAGGGCCTTGTCCGAGGACGTCGCGGGGCGGTTTTCGCTTGCCGGAATGACCGACGCGATCCTGGAGGCTTACGTTACGGAGACGTGACTTTTTCGATTAAATCTTCCTAGACACTTTCGCGCTAGGAGGGGGGCAAGGTGCAAAAATCCCTCCGGCACGGACGTTTAAGTAATGAGTTCTTCGAGTACCAGGCCGATTGGCGCGCCGACCTCCGGCGCGGACGCTCCGTCCATGGAGGCGGATGCCAGCGGCAAGGCAAACGGGTCATCGACCAGGACAGGCAACAGAGCGCCGAAGCCGCTCAGCGCCGAAGCGATCAGGGTCGCGGAAGAGCGCGTCGACCCGGCCATATCGACCATCGTCATCACGGGTGTCGCCCGCGTCGTCGAATTCTTGCTGATCATCGCCGTCGGCTTCGCCGCCCAGCTCCTGTACGTCTATCCGGAAGAGGGCATGCCCGCTCTCTATCCGCTGGCGATCCTGCTCGGCGCCGGGCTGTCGATCATGGCGTTCCAGGCGGTCGACATCTACACGCCGCAGGCGCTTCGGACGTTCCTGCGCCAGAACAGCCGGCTTCTGGTCGGCTGGGTCGGCGTCTTCGCCGTCCTGGCGCTGATCGCCTTCTTCCTCAAGCTCGGCGACTCGTTCTCGCGCGTCTGGCTGGGCCTGTGGTTCTCGGTCGGTTTCCTGTCGCTCGCCCTGTTCCGTGTCGGGCTTGCCCTCCTGGTGCGGCACTGGACGCGCAGCGGCCGGCTGGAGCGGCGCGCTGTGATCGTCGGCGGCGGCGAGCCCGCCGCCAAGCTGATCGAAGCGCTGAATGCGTCTCCCGATTCCGACATCCGGATCTGCGGCATCTTCGACGACCGAAGCGACGACCGCTCGCCGGCGGTGGTTCGCGGCTATCCGAAGCTCGGCACCGTCGGCCAACTCGTCGAGTTCGCCCGCCGGACGCGCGTCGACCTTCTGATCGTGGCGCTGCCGATCAGCGCGGAGAAGCGCGTGCTCGAGATGCTGCGGACGCTCTGGGTGCTGCCGGTCGACATCCGGCTGAGCGCACACACCAACCAGCTCCGCTTCCGGCCGCGCTCCTACTCCTACATCGGCAACGTTCCCTTCATCGACGTATTCGACAAGCCGATCGCCGATTGGGACTACGTGCTCAAGTGGCTGTTCGACCGCGTGATCGGCACGATCCTGCTGATCCTGGCCCTGCCGGTGATGGCGTTGGTCGCGCTCGCCATCAAGCTCGACAGCCCGGGCCCGGCGCTGTTCCGCCAGAAGCGCTACGGCTTCAACAACGAGCTGATCGAGGTCTTCAAGTTCCGCTCGATGTACACCGAGCAGTGCGATCCCACGGCGATCAAGCTCGTCAGCAAGGGCGATCCGCGCGTGACCCGCGTCGGCCGCTTCATCCGCAAGACCAGCCTCGACGAGCTGCCGCAGCTCTTCAACGTGCTGCGCGGCGGGCTGTCGCTCGTCGGCCCACGCCCGCACGCGCTGCATGCCAAGGCCGCCGACGAACTCTATGACACGGTCGTCGACGGCTATTTCGCGCGCCACCGGGTCAAGCCCGGCATCACCGGCTGGGCCCAGGTCAACGGCTGGCGCGGCGAGACCGACACGTCGGAGAAGATCCAACAGCGCGTCAAGTTCGACCTCGACTACATCGAGAACTGGTCGGTGCTGTTCGACCTCTACATCCTGCTGCTGACGCCCTACTCGCTGCTGACCAAGAAGGAAGGCGCGTATTGACGGCACCGGCCGGCCATACGGCGCCGGTCACCGAGGCGCGGACCGATCGCTGGGAAAGGCGCGACAGGCTGCTGGTGCGCCCCATCCTGTGGGGAACGATCGCGTCGAGCTTTCTCGTTCTCTTCGAACCGTCGCCCTACGAGTTCACGTTCCTGGTGCTGTGCTGGGCGGTGCTGGTGCGCGGCGTGTCGTTCCCGCGGTTGCTGGCGCCGGCGTTCCTGTTCCTGGTCGTGGTGTTTTCCATCGGCGGAATCACGTCGGTGATCCAGGTCGCCCATGACACGGCCGCGATCCGCTACGTGGCGATCTCGATCTACCTGGCGATCACCACGATCATCTTCGCCACGCTCGTCAGTGAGGACCCGGTGGGCCGGATGGCGATCATCCGCAACGCCTATATCGTCGCCGCCGTCTGCGCGGCGACCGCGGGCATCGTCGGCTATTTCGACATCGGCGGCACCCGCGACGTGTTCACGCTCTACAATCGGGCGCGCGGAACGTTCAAGGATCCGAACGTCTACGGTCCGTTCCTGATCTTTCCGGCGCTGCTGCTCGTTCAGGACCTGCTCACCCGAAACGGCAAGCGCCTCGTCTTCGCCGCGCTGCCGCTCGCGGTGATCCTGATCGGCCTGCTATTGTCGTTCTCGCGCGCGGCCTGGGGCCACTTCATCGTCTCTAGCCTGATCATGGCAGGGCTGATGTTCCTGTTCGCGCCCTCGCCGCGCTTTCGCATCCGCATGGGAATCGGCGCCATAGCCGGCGTGATGATCTTCGCCGGCCTGATCGTCGCGATCATCGCCGTACCCCAGGTCGGTAAGGTGTTCGAGGTACGCGCCGACCTGAGTCAGAGCTACGACGTCGGCGAAACCGGCCGCTTCGCCACCCAGGCGCGCTCGTTGCCCGACGTCATCGCGCGGCCGTTCGGGCTGGGCCCGTTCGCGTATTCGAAGCGGTACAAGCAGGATCCGCACAACGTCTACCTGAACTCGGTCGCGTCGTACGGGTGGATCGGCGCGCTCGGCTACATCACCTTCGTGGTGCTGACCTGGCTGGTCGGCATCCGCTTCGCCTTCGTGCGCACACCGTGGCAGCCCTACCACTTCGCCGCGCTGGCGACCTTCCTCCCGCTATCGCTGCAAGGCTTCATCATCGACACCGACCACTGGCGGCACTTCTTCCTGATCGCCGGGCTGCTGTGGGGCATGTCGGCCGCGGCCCTGCCGTATCGGCAGGCCGCGATCGGCGCCCGGCCGGGCTACTTGCGTGCGGCGATATAGGCGTAGCTGGTCAGGAAGCGCCAGTCGCGCGCGGCCGCGACGCGGTTCATCAGGTTGTCGATCTGTCGGACAACGGGAATGCGCTCGAAATAGTCGTGGTAGTAGAACGGCACAACGACCGCCTCGCGGAAGCCAACCTCTTCCAGCATGGGCCGGAGCTTCTTCTCGCTGCCGAAAGTCCAATCGTAGTAGGCGGGAAACTTCGGATCCTCGTCGTCGGTGCGATGCGGGTAGAGCATCTTGACGATCTTCTGCGACACCCATTCGGGGATCGCCATGTTGGCCACGTAGGGCAGCGCGTAGAGCGTCGGCACGAAGGCGATGGCGACGCCGCCGGGGGCCAGGATCTCGTTGAGGTTGGACCACGCGCGGCGGCCGTCCTTGACGTGCTCGAACACCATCCGCGAGAAGGCGAGATCGTAGGATCCGCGCTGCACGCCGGTGTCGGTCAGATCGCCGGCTATATCGAAACGGGCCTTCGCGAATTCCTCTGGACCGTTGTCCAGTTCCTCCTGCGAGATGTCGTTGATCGTCAGCTCGATTCCGAGCGCGGCCGCCTCATCGGGCGTGAACAAGGGATCGCGGCCGCCGCCGATCTCGACCAGCCGGCGCAGCCCGAACGCGCGGGACAGGGCCTCGATCGTCGGCTTGTAGTTGTCCCAGGCCCACTCGGAGCGGACATCGGGATCGAGCCTGGCAAAGAACCCGCCCAGCGACGTCTCGTCCCCTGCGGCGCGGCCGGCGGACAGCCGTGTCGCGGCGATCGGTTCCACATGCGTCATGGTATCGGGTCCTTGGTTGGGCACCGTTCACGGCGCGGCCTCATCTCAACGTGACCCTACGCAGATACACCGGCGACAACTAACAGATTGCAAACGCTTGGTTAATCGACGCGAAACCGGTGCTCGTCCGCGCCTGAACGCGAACCAAAGGCTGAACTTAACGTGGGTGATTTCGTAGGTGGATTGCAGGGCTATAGGCGCTGATGTTCGCCTTTCGCATCTCCTAAGAGATGCCTGCTCGCCAAAACCAATGGATTGGAAAAACCAAGGGAAGAAAAGGGTTTGATGGTCGGAGCGGGGAGATTTGAACTCCCGACCCCTTGTCCCCCAGACAAGTGCGCTAACCGGGCTGCGCTACGCTCCGACTGCCATCAAGGCCCTGCCCTTCTAGCGGTTCGCGACGCTTGCCTCAAGCCCGTCTCGCGATGCAAGGCCTCGCAATACACAGATGACGGTCTTCCAGGCTGCTTTCAAGCGTGCGGATTGGCCAAGCGGCACGTGCGACGCTAGGCTCGAACGCACGCAACGACGGGAGAACGCCGATGACCGATCACCCGCACCACCTCTATTCCGCCTGGGAGGACGCAATCAAAGGCCTCGACGAGGCCGTCGAGGCGTTCCGCACCGCCGTTGGCGGAATACCGGGCGATCTCGACGACAAGGATATCGCCGTTCTTGCCGGCGAAGTGTCGAAGCGCAAGAAGGCGGCGTACGAAGCGTGGGAAACCTATGTCAACGCCGCCGGATTCGGACGGATCTGAGATCCCGGCGGCACACGATCAGGTCGCCGATTCGAGAAGACGCTTGCATTCGATCAGCTCGAACAGCGCCGCCTTGAGCTGACGGATCTCCTCCGGGGCCAGGCCGGCGCGGGGCGCAGGCGCCGCGGGCGCGGAGGCGGGGTCGCCCGCGCGGGGCTGCGGTGCCGCGGCCGGCGGCGCCTGCGGCGGTGCGGGCGCGCGGGGCTCGGCAGAGGCGGTCTGGGCCACTGGAGGCTGGGCTACTGGAGGCTGCACCGGGGGCCGCGGCGCCGGGCGCGGCCGCTCCACGGGTTCCGGTTCGGGCAATGCGTCAACCGGCGCCTGCGGCGGGGTCGCCTCCGCCGACTCGGCCTCGCCGATCTCCCAGATCGACGCGACGTGGCGGACGCCCTGCTCCTTCAGAATCCGCTGGACACCCTTGATGGTGTAGCCCTCGCCATAGAGGAGATGGCGAATGCCCTTCAGCAGATTGACGTCCTCGGGACGATAGTAGCGCCGGCCGCCGCCGCGCTTCATCGGCTTGATCTGCGCGAAGCGGGTCTCCCAGAAGCGCAGGACGTGCTGCGGCACGTCCAGCTCCTCGGCCACTTCGCTGATCGTGCGGAAGGCCTCGGGCGACTTTTCGGTCATGTCGGGATCCGGCTCAGTCCGCTGTGTCGGATATGTCGGATATGTCGGCGCCGTTGTTGATGCGCTGCTTCAGGACGGCACTCGGCTTGAAGACGAGGACGCGCCGCGGCTCGATCGGCACTTCCTCGCCGGTCTTGGGATTGCGGCCGATGCGCTCGCCTTTCGCGCGCACGACAAAGGAGCCGAACGAAGACAGCTTCACCGTCTCCCCCTGCTCCAGGCAATCGGCGATCTCTGAGAGCACCAATTCGACCAAATCGGCCGATTCCGTCCGCGAAAGGCCTACCGTCTGATAGACCGCCTCGCAGAGATCCGCTCTCGTGACCGTCTTTTCCCCCATCTGCGTACGCTCCACATAACCGCCGCCGCGTCGGCTACGTCCCTGAACCGAAAACGCTATTAGCTCTAACGGCGCGGGTCAACCAACACAATCGGCAAAGTATCTTGCTGCGTCACCAGCGCAACAGTGCCGCACCCCAGGTCAAGCCGCCGCCCATCGCCTCGAGCATGACAAGTTGACCCTGTTTCAGACGTCCATCGCGTTTGGCAATGTCGAGCGCCAGCGGAATCGAGGCCGCCGACGTGTTGCCGTGCTTGTCGACCGTGATGACGACCTTGTCCTCCGGCCAACCGAATTTCCGGGCCGTCGCATCGATGATGCGCTTGTTGGCCTGGTGCGGCACGAACCAGTCGATGTCCTGCGCCGCCTTGCCAGCGTCGGACAGGGCGCCGTCGATCACGTCCGAGACCATGCCGACGGCATGGCGGAACACCTCGCGGCCCTGCATGCGCAGATGGCCCACGGTTCCCGTCGACGACGGACCGCCGTCGACATAGAGCTTGTCCTTGTGGCGACCGTCGGAGCGCAGGCGCACCGACAGGACGCCGCGCCCGTCCGGATTGGCGTCGTCCTCGACCGCCTCGAGGACGATGGCGCCGGCGCCGTCGCCGAAGAGGACGCAGGTGGTGCGGTCTTCCCAGTCGAGGATTCGCGAAAAGGTCTCCGCCCCGATCACCAGCGCCTTGCGGGCATTGCCGGCGCGCAGCATCGCATCGGCGGTGGCCACGGCATAGACGAAGCCGGAGCAGACGGCGTGCACGTCGAAAGCCGACCCGTGCTCGATGCCGAGATTCGCCTGCACCGTGACCGCGGTCGCGGGAAAGGTGTTGTCGGGCGTGGCGGTCGCCAGCACGATCATGTCGATCTCGCCGGGCGCGATCCCCGCATCGTCGAGCGCCGCGCGCGCGGCATGGGTGGCGAGGTCGGAGGTGACTTCGCCGTCAGCCGCGATGTGGCGCTCGCGAATGCCGCTGCGCTGGACGATCCATTCGTCCGAAGTGTCCACCATGCGCGATAGCTCATCGTTGGTCATCACGCGCGCCGGGAGATAGGACCCGGTGCCGCGCACCACGCTACGCAAGACTTTCACGAATCGACCACCTCGGCTTGTTCTGCAGCGACGACGGCCCTGTCGCGGTCGTAGTGACCGAGGCCGTCCTCGATTTTCTTCATAAGTCCGTTCCGGGACAGGTGATAGCCCAGCGCGACGGCGGCGGAATAGCCCTCCGCGTCGGTACCGCCGTGGCTCTTGATGACCATGCCGTTGAGCCCGAGGAAGACACCGCCGTTCGACTTGCGCGGGTCCATCTTTTCCTTGAGCGTGTCGAAGGCCGCCTTGGCGAACAGGAAACCGATCCGGCTCAACAGGCTGCGGCGCATGCCCTGGCGCAGGTACTCGGCGATCTGCTTGGCGGTGCCCTCGGCGGTCTTCAGCGCGATGTTGCCGGTGAAGCCCTCGCAGACCACGACGTCCACGGTGCCCTTGCCGATATCGTCGCCCTCGATGAACCCGGCATAGTCGATCGGGATATTGCCTTCGCGCAGGATCTGGCCGGCGGCGCGGATGTACTCCAGGCCCTTGACCTCCTCGACGCCGATGTTGAGCAGGCCGACCTTCGGGCGGTGGACGCCGAACAGGGCCCGCGCCATCGCCTCGCCCATGACGGAGAAACCGACCAGCTGCTCGGCGTCCGAGCCGATCGTGGCCCCGACGTCGAGGACGATGCTCTCGCCGCGCAGGGTCGGCCAGATCGCCGCCAGGGCCGGGCGTTCTATGCCGGCCATCATCCGCAGGCACAGTTTCGACATGGCCATGAGGGCGCCGGTGTTGCCGGCCGATACCGCGACATCGGCCCTGCCCGCCTTGATGGCCTCGAGCGACAACCACATGCTGGAGCGCCGGCGGCCGTGACGGAGCGCCTGGCTCGGCTTGTCGTCCATGCGCACGGCCACGTCGGTGTGCTCTATGGTCGATACCGCCGCCAGGGCCGGGTGCGCGTCGAGAACCGGACGAATCATGGATTCGTCGCCGAAGAACAGGAACTCGCTGTCGGGATAGCGTTCCCGCGCCAGCGCGCAGCCGGGAATGACTACGGACGGGCCGAAGTCACCACCCATGGCGTCGATCGAGATGCGTACCGGAGAGACCATCAGGCTTTATGCGCGAAGACCGTTTTGCCGGCCACTGCCGGAGCAGCAACCCTCGGCGCAAGAGGCCCCGGACAATAGCGGTTTAGGCCGTTGAAACAACCGCTTTCTTGCCACGCCTTCCATCCCCGGTGGAACCGCTCAGTTCTCATCGTGCTTGTCACGCAGAGCGGCCAGTGAAGCAAATGCGCCACTTTTCGCCTCCTCTTCGTCGTTGCCCGCCTTGTTTCGAAAGATGGCACCCGGTTTCCGCGGATAGGGATCGAGACCGAGCGCGAGATATTCGCTGACCAGGGCGCCGACATCGACGCGGTCGTGAACCAGCGGTTCGACGTCGATATCGTGGATTTCCGCCGCTTCGGCGGTCTCTTCTTCCGGCCTCGGCGCGACATCGGGCGCGAAAAACGATTCCACGTCCTCGTGAACCGGATTCTCGAAGGGCTCCAGCGAGACGACGCAGGTCTGCACGATGCGGGCATCGACGGTGCCGCGCACGGCAAGCCCGCGGCCGCGCCAGTGCGTCACCGTCAAGCGGGCCGACATCGACAGGACCGAGGGGCTGTCGAGATATCGCGCGATCGCGGCACGCTCGTCCTCCGTGGCGTCGATCGTCACCGCCAGGCCACCATCGGGAACCTCGTCGCGCGTAACCACGACGCTTATGGGATACGATTTCGAGGTCATTCTGCCCTTTCCCGATCCTCGACCGCAGACGTCGGGATCGCGGGCCAGTCTATCCGCCCGGCGGCAAGCGCGTCACCGGAAGTTTTCATCAGCGCCTCCGCGCTGGCGACGACATAGGCCGCCATGGCATCGAGGCTGGCCTGCGCGGCCGGTCCCGCGAACAGGTTCCGCTCGAGTGCGGCTTCCAGTCCTTCCGCACCGGCCGCATCCAGGGCCGCGTCGTAGACGCCCGCACGGCCGTAGAATGCCTCCACCATCGAGCGGATGCGCTTGGGCACCGCCATGTCGCTGACGCCCATCTCGCGCAGGTTCCGGTCCATGTCATCAAAAAACAGGTCGATCAGGGCCTGGGCACGCGACCGACCCTCTGCGCCCTCCCCGCGCAGGCGGCGCATGACCAGGACGACATGCAGCACGATCATGTCGAAACGGCCTTCGGCGGTGTCGGCGATGCCGATGCCCTGATAGAATGCCGGCTGCCGCGCCTGTGCCACGATTGCACCATAGAGGCCATAGGGACGGTCGTCCGATCGGATACGTTGGAGCAGCTTACGAAACATGTCCGGCGTCCTTCCGCGCCTCGGGCGCTCGTGTCAACGGGTTGCATTCGGCTGACCTCCGAGCTAGGTCAAACGCCCGCCGCCGGTAATTGCACGGTTGTGCTCCTGGGAACAAGAACACGATGCGACATCCTGAATCTGAACGGTTTCCGACCCGCGCCACACTTCGCGGCCGGCTCCTGATCGGCGCAGCGCTCTGTGCCGCCGTCGTCGGCCTGTCGGCGTGCACCACCTTCACCACCGTCCAGCGGCACGGATACATCGTATCGCAAGACCAGCTCGACCAGGTACCGGTCGGCTCCTCCAAGGAGCAGGTCGACTTCGTGCTCGGTACGCCGTCAACGACCGCGACCTTCGGCAACGAAGTCTACTACTACATCTCGCAGACCACCGAAACGACCGCGTTCCTGGCCCCCAAGACGACCGACCAGGGGATCCTGGCGGTCTACTTCGATGAGGACCGGCGTGTCGAGCGCTTCGCCAATTACGGTCTGGAGGACGGGCGCGTGGTCGACTTCATCGCCCGCAAGACGCCGACGACGGGCGCGGAAGCCTCGTTCCTCAAGCAGATCTTCTCCTCGGCCGTGGGCGAGGAGATCGAATAGCGTCCGGCGGCGCCGGGCCTTCGCCCCTACGCACCCGATCGCGACCCCGATCGCGAAATAAAAAAAAGCCCCGCGGAGGCAACCTCCGCGGGGCTTCGTTTTCGTGTCGGGCCGTCAGTGCGCCAGGACGGCGAGCAGCAGCAGCGCGACGATGTTGGTGATCTTGATCATCGGGTTCACGGCCGGACCGGCAGTGTCCTTGTAGGGATCACCCACCGTGTCGCCCGTCACCGCGGCCTTGTGGGCTTCAGAGCCCTTGCCGCCGTGATGGCCGTCCTCGATGTACTTCTTGGCGTTGTCCCAGGCGCCGCCGCCAGCCGTCATGGAGATGGCGACGAACAGGCCGGTGACGATGACGCCGAGCAGCATGGCGCCGAGCGCCGAGAAGGCGGCCGACTTGCCGGCGATCCAGTCCACCACGAAGAAGACGAACAGGGGCGAGAGCACCGGCAGCATCGAGGGGATGACCATCTCCTTGATGGCAGCCCGGGTCAGAAGGTCGACGGCGGCACCGTAGTCGGGACGCTCCGTGCCCTCCATGATGCCCGGCTTCTCGCGGAACTGACGGCGCACTTCCTCGACGATCGCGCCGCCGGCGCGGCCGACGGCCATCATGCCCATCGAGCCGAACAGGTACGGCAGCAGGCCGCCGAAGAACAGGCCGACGACGACGTACGGGTTCGATAGCGAGAAATCGAGCACAACGCCCTCGAAATACGGGAACTCCGCCGGATTGCCGATGAAGTAGTTCAGGTCCTCCGTATAGGCGGCGAACAGCACCAGCGCGCCGAGGCCGGCAGACCCGATGGCATAGCCCTTGGTCACCGCCTTGGTGGTGTTGCCGACCGCATCGAGCGCGTCCGTGGTCTTGCGCACGTCCTCGGGCAGATCCGCCATCTCGGCAATGCCGCCGGCGTTATCCGTGACCGGGCCGAAGGCATCAAGCGCAACCACCACGCCGGCCAGCGCCAGCATCGTGGTGACCGCGATCGCGATCCCGAACAGGCCGGCCAGCGAATAGGTCACGATGATGCCGGCGATGATGACGATCGCCGGAAGGGCGGTCGCTTCCATCGACACGGCGAGGCCCTGGATCACGTTGGTGCCATGACCGGTGACCGAGGCGTTGGCGATCGACTTCACCGGGCGATAGGTGATGCCGGTGTAGTACTCGGTGATGAAGATGATCAGCGCCGTGACGACGAGGCCGGCGATACCGCACAGGAACAGGTCCATGCCGGTGAAGGACAGGCCGCGGCTCGTCGTCAGCACCGTGTCCATGCCGAAGAAGTACGACGTGATCGGATAGAGCACGATCGCCGACAGGATGCCGGTCCCGATGAAGCCCTTGTAGAGCGCGCCCATGATCGACTGGTTGGAGCCGAGACGGACGAAGAAGGTGCCGATGATCGAGGTCACGACGCAGGCGGCGCCGATGGCCAGCGGATAGAGCATCGAGGCTCCGAGGACCGCGGAGCCAGCAAAGAAGATCGAGGCAAGCACCATGGTGGCCACGACCGTCACCGCGTAGGTCTCGAACAGATCGGCGGCCATGCCGGCACAGTCGCCGACGTTGTCACCGACATTGTCGGCGATGGTGGCGGGATTGCGCGGATCGTCCTCCGGAATGCCGGCTTCGACCTTGCCGACCAGGTCGCCGCCGACGTCGGCCCCCTTGGTGAAGATGCCGCCGCCGAGCCGGGCGAAGATCGAGATCAGCGAGGCGCCGAAACCGAGGGCGACGAGCGCGTTCACGATCGTGCGGTCCTCGAGCGACAATCCCATGACCGAGGTCAGGATCAGGAAGTAGATGGCCACGCCGAGCAGCGCCAGACCGGCGACCAGAAGGCCGGTGACGGCGCCGGAGCGGAACGCGATCGCGAGGCCCGCGGCAAGGCTCTGGCTGGAGGCCTGGGTCGTGCGCACGTTGGCTCGTACCGATACGAGCATGCCGATAAAGCCGGCGAGGCCCGACAAGATCGCCCCGATCGCGAAACCGATCGCGACAGGGATCGAAAGAAGCCAGGCGACGATGACGAAAATGACGATACCGACGATACCGATAGTCGTGTACTGGCGCGTCAGGTAGGCCTGAGCCCCCTCCTGAATGGCACCAGCGATTTCCTGCATGCGCTGATTACCGGCGTCCGCCGCCATGACCGACTGAATAGCCCAAACGCCATAGACGATCGACAGGGCCCCGCAGGCGATAATCACCCAGATAGCCATAGTCATATGCCCAATCCTGTTTGACTGATTGTCTTCGAAGATGAACGGGCGCGCTGCTTCGCCGAATTGCCGTCTGAACTGTACAAAGTCTCCGCCCCCGTGACCTATGGTCGCGGCGACCATTGCCAGAAAAGCGCTGACTTAGCAACCGAGCGGAAGGTCTTACAAAAGCGGAAGGTCTTATAAAACAGACTATGCGGTAGGTCGCCGATCACCGGCCCACCAAAGCCAGGCCAGCGCGACGAAACACAGGGCGACGACTGGAAAGATCACGATATTCAGCGTGTTCCAGCCGTAGGCATTGAGGATCGCCCCGGCGGCGAGCGACGCCACCGCCTGGAAACCGAAGACCAGGAAATCGTTGAGACCCTGCACGCGCGTGCGTTCCTCGGGTTCGTAGGTCTCGGTCAGCATCGCGGTCGCGCCGATGAAACCGAAGTTCCAGCCGACCCCGAGCAGGATCAGCGCCCCCCAGAAATGGGCGAGCGAGATGCCCATGATCGCGACGATGCCGCAGCCGACCAGCAGCAACAGGCCAACCGCGATGACCCTTTCATGGCCGAACCGCGCAATCAGCGTGCCGGTGAAGAAGCTCGGCGCGAACATGGCGATGACGTGCCACTGGATGCCAAGCGTCGCGTCGGTCTGGCTGTGGTCGCAGGCGACCATGGCGAGCGGCGTGGCCGTCATCACCATGCTCATCAGTCCGTAGCTGGCGATCGCGCAGATGACGGCGACGAGGAAACGCGGCTGCGAGACGATCACGCGCATCGGACGGCCGCCATGTGCCGCCTCAGCAACTATCGGCTTGGGGATCCTCAGGAATCCCAGGATGACGATCACCGCGCAGGCCAGCACGATCTGCGCCAGGAAGGCGCCGGCGAAGGGGATCGGCGCCAGCGCGTCCTTTGTGAAGATGACGATCTGGGGACCGATGATACCCGTGATGACGCCACCGGCAAGCACCCAGGAGATCGCCTTTGGCCGGAACGCCGCGCTGGCGGTATCGGCGGCGGCGAACCGGTATTGCTGGACGAACGAGCCGCCCATTCCGGTGAGGGCCGTCCCCATGCACAGGAGCCAGAACTGACCGGAAACGACGGCGTAGGCCGCGGTCGCGCCACCTATCAGGCCGCCGAGCGCGCCGATCTGAAAGCCCGGACGGCGGCCGATCATGCGCATCAGATGCGCGGCCGGAATGGAGCCCATCGCCACGCCGATGATGTAGAAGGCGACCGGAAGCGTGGCCAGCGACTTGTCTTCGCCAAGCAGGTAGAAACCGGCAAGGCTCGACATCGCGACGACGATCGGCGCGGAGGCGCCTCCGACCGCCTGCGCGGCGGCCAGCACCAGCGCGTTGCGCCGCGCCGCACCATCGTCGAACTGGTCCGTGATCGAGATGCTGGTCATGACTTCCCCGGATCGGACACGCAAAACGACACGCCGATGCCCAGACGTCAACCAACAATTCAGGGACCCGAATATGTCGCTCCGACATGGCTGAAGGCGCGATGGCCGAATTGCATCGGCGCGCCTTCGGTATCCAGGAAGACGGGGCGCTCTCCGCCTTCGACGACTTCTCCGATATTCCGGACGGGAACTCCCGCCTCGGCCGCCGCCGCCTCGAATGCGGCGGCGTTATCCGGGGAAACCATGCAGAGGATCTCGTAATCGTCGCCGCCGGTCAGGCACAGCGCCAGGAGCGCCGGATTGTCTTGGACCGCCGCGGCCGCCGCTACGGACAGCGGGACGGTTCCCGCCTGAATACGCGCGGAGACGCGGGAAACGGCGCACAGTTTGTCGAGGTCGCCAACAAGGCCGTCGGACACGTCCAGGGCCGCCGTCGCGAACCGGGCCACGGCCGGCGCCAGGACGACGCGCGGCTGCGGCAGGCGATAGCGCGCGCGCAGGAAGGCCCGTTTGTCGTCGTCCAGGCCGGAGATCCTCGGATCGTCCGTGGCGACCAGGAGCCCCAATGCCCCGTCGCCGATGGTGCCGGAGACATAGACGCGGTCGCCGGGCCTCGCGCCGGCACGGCGCACCATGCCGCCCTTTTCGACGCTGCCGAAGGCGGTTATCGAGACGAGAAGCGTGTCGGCGCGGATCGTGTCGCCGCCATAGACGGAAATCCCGTATTCCTCTTGGTCTGCGGCGAGCCCTTCGGCGAAGTCCCGCACCCAGTCTTCCGTCCAGTCGGGACCGAGCCCGAGCAGCACCAGATAGCCGTCCGGCGTCGCGCCCTTGGCGGCGAGATCGGAGAGGTTGACCCTGAGCGCCTTGCGGGCGACCACGCCGGCGGCCTCGCCACTCAGAAAGTGGTGGCCTTCGGCGATGCCGTCCTTGGTCAGGACGAGATCGGTTCCCGGAGGCGGCGAGAACGCGGCGGCGTCATCGAGCAGCTGAAAGGCGCCTGGCGCCGTCGCCAAGGGGCGAAAGTAGCGCGCGATCAGGCCGTGTTCGTCGCCTTCCGGCGCACCGGGACCGCTCATCAGCCCCCGCTTCCGGCGAGCTCCTTCGCCCGTTCGCGCCGTGCGATGGAATCCAGGATCGCATTGACAATGCCGGGCTCGTCGCCGTCCTCGAAGAAAGCCTTGGCGATGTCGACATACTCGCTGATGACCACACGCGGCGGCACGTCGCGGCGCTCGATCAGCTCATAGGCGCCGGCGCGCAGCACGGCGCGCAACGTCAGGTCGACGCGCTTCAGCGGCCATCCCTTCTCGAGATGCGTGTTGACGTCGGTGTCGATGCGCCGCTGGAGCTTGACGACGCCCGAGACGAGATCGCGGAAGAACTTCACGTCGGCGCCGATCAGCTTGTCGCCCTCGATTTCGCCGCCGAGCCGATGGGCCTCGAATTCGGCCAGCGTCGCTTCGAGGCCGGAGCTTGCGACATCCATCTGGTAGAGGGCCTGAACGGCGGCGAGACGGGCGGCGCCTCGTTTGTTGGCCTTGGAGACCGGTCGTTCGACGCGCGCGGTATTCACCGGTTGTCACCCTGTAGGCTGCGGCGGACGCCGATCATGGCCAGCGCGGCGCGCGCGGCGAAGCCGCCCTTGTCGCGACCGTCGATCGCGGCACGCGCATGGGCCTGCTGGGCATTCTCGACCGTCAGGATACCGTTGCCCAGGGCGAGCCGGTGCCCGACCGCGAGATCCATCACCGCGCGGGCGGAATCGTTCGCCACGATATCGTAGTGGCTCGTCTCGCCGCGGATGACGCAGCCGAGAAGCACAAAGCCGTCATAGGCCGCGGGCTCGAAGCGCTTGCCAGCCTCGACGGCCATCGCCAGCGCCGCGGGGATCTCCAGCACACCCGGCACCCAGATGCGCTCGACGCGCGCATCCGCCTCTTCCAGGGCAGCCATTGCGCCCGTGCGCAGGCTCTCGGCGATATCGGGATAGAACACCGCCTCGATGATGAGGATGCGCGGTCCGTCGTTGGTCATTTGTCTTCCGTTTCCTTGAGCCGGGCGACATAGCGCGCCATCAGGTCAACCTCCAGGTTGACCTTGTCGCCGATGCCGCGTTCGCCCCATGTCGTAACTTGCAGCGTATGTGGAATGAGCGTCACCCAGAAGCGATTTTGCTCGACGCCGTTGACGGTGAGCGATGTTCCGTCGAGGCAGACCGAGCCCTTCTCGGCGATGAACCGATGCAGCGGCGCGGGCGCCTCGAAGGTGAAACGGGTCGCCTCCCCGTCGGCCTCACGGCCGATGATCGGCGCGACGCCGTCGATATGGCCGGTGACGATGTGGCCGCCGAGCTCGTCGCCCTGCCTGAGCGAGCGCTCGAGGTTGATGCGCGTTCCCGGCTTCCAGCCACCGACCGTGGTGCGCGCCAGCGTCTCGCCCGTCACGTCGACGGTAAAGACGGTCCATCCGTCCGCCTCGGTCGCCACCGAGGTCACGGTCAGGCACGGTCCGCCGCACGCGATCGAAGCGCCGAGCGCGATCGAGTCGGCGGGGTAGGAACAGCGAATGGCAAACCGGCTGACGCCGTCGTCGTCCTGCCGCGAAACCACCTCGCCCCTATCGGTCACGATACCCGTGAACATCCGCGCTCCTAACCCGTCCGTATGTAGGTCGACATCACGTCGTCGCCGAGCGACACCCGGTCGACGGGCCTGTATGCCCCGTTCGCGCGGATCGCGGCAAGGGCCGGTCCGGCCGGCACCCCATTCGCTCCGATGTCGACCGCTCCGTCGTAGATCACGGCCTCGTCGATCATGCCGGCGTCCGCAAGGCTCGTGGCCACCGTCGCGCCACCCTCGACGAGTACACGGGTGATGCCGTGCTCCGCCAACACGTCCAACGCGGCGCCGATGCCGCCGTCCGACGGCAGCAAGACCGCGCCACGCCGCTCGAGCCCCGCCCTTCGGGCCGGGTCGGCTGTCTCGCGCGACATCAGCCAGACCGGTGTTCCTCCGGCCTCGTCGAGCATTTTCGCCGTCACCGGCAAGCGCAGATCGGTATCCAGCACGATCCGCACGGGCGACCGGTCCTGCATTCCCGGCAGCCGGCAGGTCAGCGCCGGGTCGTCGGCGAGCGCCGTACGAATGCCGATCAGGATGGCGTCGTTCGTCGCGCGCAGCATGTGGGCCGATGCCCGGGCGCGCGGCCCCGTTATGGCGACCGGCACACCGCCGGGCCCGGCGATCATGCCATCACGGCTGACGGCGAGCTTCAGCGTGACCCAGGGCCGGCCCTCGCGTACCCGCGTGAAATGACCGACATGGACCGCGCGGGCTTCGTCCGCGCCGATGCCGACCACGACGTCGATGCCGGCGTCGCGCAGCGCCGCGTGGCCGTGACCGCTCACACGGGCATCCGGATCCTCGACCGCCGAAACCACGCGCGTCACCCCCGCCGCGATCAGCGCGTCGCTGCAGGGCGAGGTACGTCCGTGATGGGAACAGGGCTCGAGCGAGACATAGCAGGTCGCCCCACGCGCGCGATCGCCGGCTTGCGCCAGCGCCTCGGTCTCGGCGTGCGGGCGCCCGCCCTTGCGCGTCCAGCCGCGGCCGATGATGACCGGGCCGGCGGCCTCATGGCGTACGATCAGGGCGCCGACCGCCGGATTGGGCCAGGTGCGCCCCAGTTCACGGGCGCCCAGCCTTATCGCGGCGGCCATCAGGCGCGCGTCGAGATCGGAAGAGTATTCGACCATCGGGATTTCCCGCGGGCATCACACCGCGGAGTCGTCCTCCATATCGCCGCCATGCCCGGACAGCGCATCGACAAACTCCTCGAAATCCTTGGCTTCCCTGAAGTTCCTGTAGACGGACGCGAACCGGACATAGGCGACGTCGTCGAGCGAGCGCAGGCCCTCCATGACCAGCTTGCCGATCGTGTCGGACGAAATCTCGCTCTCGCCCTGGCTTTCCAGCCGGCGGACGATGCCGCTGACCAGCCGCTCTATCCGCTCTTCCTCGACCGGGCGCTTGCGCAAGGCCACCTGTACAGACCGGACCAGCTTGTCGCGATCGAAGGGAACCCGGCGGCCCGTCTTCTTGAGCACCGTCAACTCACGCAGCTGCACCCGTTCGAACGTGGTGAAGCGGCCGCCGCAATCGGGACAGACGCGACGGCGACGGATCGCGGCCGAGTCCTCCGTCGGCCGCGAATCCTTCACCTGCGTCGCCAGGCTTCCGCAATAGGGACAGCGCATTCCTGTCCTCCGCCCTTCCGTTGGCCCGTGCGGTCAGTCTTCGTAGATCGGGAACCGCCGGCACAGGTCGAGCGCGCGGGCGCGCACCGCCTCCTCCACCGCGGCGTTACCGTCTTCGGCATTCGCCTTGCGAAGCCCCTCCAGCACGTCGACGATCATAGCGCCGATGTCGCGGAATTCCGCAACACCGAAGCCACGCGTGGTGCCGGCCGGGCTGCCGAGGCGGACGCCGGAGGTGATCATCGGCTTTTCGGGATCGAACGGAATGCCGTTCTTGTTGCAGGTGATGTGCGCGCGGCCGAGGGATTCCTCGGCGACCTTGCCGGTCAGGCCCTTGGGGCGCAAATCGACCAGCATCAGATGGGTGTCGGTGCCCCCGGACACGATGTCGAGGCCCGCCCCCTTCAGGTGATCGGCAAGCGCCTTGGCGTTGTCGACGACATTCTGCGCATAGACCTTGAACTCGGGCTTCAGTGCCTCGCCGAATGCAACGGCCTTGGCGGCGATCACGTGCATCAGCGGCCCGCCCTGCAGGCCCGGGAACACGGCCGAATTCACCTTCTTGGCGATGTCCTGGTCGTTGGTCAGCACCATGCCGCCGCGCGGCCCGCGAAGGGTCTTGTGGGTGGTGGTGGTGACCACGTGGGCGTGGGGGAACGGGCTGGGATGCACGCCCGCGGCGACGAGCCCGGCGAAATGGGCCATGTCGACCATCAGATGGGCGCCAACCGCGTCCGCGATCTGCCGGAACTTCGCGAAATCGAAGATGCGCGGATAGGCCGAGCCGCCGGCGATGATGATCTTCGGCTTGTGCTCCTCGGCCAGGCGCGCGACCTCGTCCATGTCGACCTGCTGGTCGTCGCGGCGCACCGTGTAATGAACGGCATTGAACCACTTGCCAGACACGTTGACCGGCGATCCGTGGGTCAGGTGTCCGCCCGCCGAGAGGCTGAGCCCCAGAATGGTGTCGCCCGGCTTGGCGAGCGCCATGAACACGGCCTGGTTGGCCTGCGAGCCCGAGTGCGGCTGAACGTTGGCGAACGCGCAGCCGAACAGGCGCTTGGCGCGGTCGATCGCGAGGTTTTCGGCGACGTCGACAAACTGGCAGCCGCCGTAGTAGCGCCGGCCGGGATAGCCCTCGGCGTATTTGTTGGTGAGAACCGAGCCCTGAGCCTCGAGAACGGCGCGCGAAACGATGTTCTCGGATGCAATCAGCTCGATTTCGTCGCGCTGACGACCGAGTTCGCCGCGAATCGCCTCGGCCAGTTCGGGGTCGGCATCGGCAACGCCGGCGCCAAAGAAAGCGCGGCTCGCGGACGTGAAATCGGACGGCTGGTTCACCGACATTGGCAGAATTCCCGGTTCTCGAGGGTGAGAGGAACGTCGCCGGCCGCGACTAGATCGGCCGGCGATCTCGCCTGCGCAATACCACAGCTTGTAGGGACGGCCAACCGAGGATGCGGCGCAGGGAGACAGCGGAACCGGTCCGCGAAGCGTCGCGAACCAGACAGGCGTTCAGGCTAAGCGTATCGGGAACCGTCGGGTTTCCCGGTCGGATCGGGACGGCTGGTGCCGTCGTCCGCCGATGCGGCAAGACGCCGCTTCAACTTCCGCACGGCCAACTGGCCGATGTCGTCCTGCGAGACATTGGCGGGACCGAAAACAACGACCTCGACGCCCGTTTCCGCATCGATCGCGGCCACGCGCATCTGGCCGCTCAAAAGGCTGTATTCGAGGTAGATCTCGCCCCTTTCCGGGGCGGCGGACCCACGGCGCGCCGGCGTGCCGGCGCCTCCGCGGCGAACGGCCATCAGATATCGGACGCCAGCGGCGCGCCAGGACCGTCCTGGTCGTAGATGTCGGGACGGAAATGCACGACGCCATCGGACGTGGCCCAGGCGGTGATGTAGGCGAAATAGATCGGCGTCGCCTTTCTCAGGCTGACGTCGATGCGTTCGCCCGAGCGCACCACCGCGTCGATCTTGGTGCGCGACCAGTCGCCGTTGGGCTGCAACAGCCAGTCGACGAGCTGACGGACGTTCTGGACGCGCACGCAGCCTGATGAATGGAAGCGGGCGTTCTGGCCGAACAGGGTCTGCTGCGGGGTATCGTGCAGGTAGACCGCGTGCTGGTTGGGGAAATTGATGCGGATCGAGCCCAGCGAGTTCTGGTCGCCCGGATCCTGCTTGAGCATGTAGTCGACGGCCTCGTTGGTGTTCCAATCCACCTGCGAGGGGTCGAGCTCGTCGCCCTTGCCGTTGAGAATGCGGATCTTGTAGCGGGTCAGATAGTCGGGATCCTCCCGCATCTTCGGGATGATGTCCTTGCGGATGATGCTCTTGGGCACCGTCCAGTAAGGATTGAAGCTCACGTAGAGGACTTTCTTGGTCAGGATCGGGGACTGACGATCCTTGCGGCCGACGACGGCGGTGTGGCGCGAGGCGACAGTGCCGTTCTCCACCGCTTCCACTTCGGCGGCGGGGATGTTGACCATGACGTAGCGGTCGCCGAGATCGGCCGACATCGCCTGGACCCGCACGAGATTGGTGCGGAGCTGGGTGATGCGGACGTCGACCGGCACGTTCAGCTCGGCCAGCGTCTCGTCGCGCACCATGCCGTCGGGCAGCAGGCCATGACGGGCCTGGAAGCGACGGACGGCGGCCTCGACATAGGTATCGAACGTGTTCGACACGCCGGCGGCGGCATTCAGATCACCGGAGGCGATCAGACGCGCGCGCAGCGCCGCGACGTTCTTGTGCGACAGGCCGACACGCAGGACCTGGCCGCCGGGGACCTGGCCCCAGCCGCCGCGTCCGGCAATTGCCATATAGGTGTCGATGGCGGTCTGGATGTTCGCGACGGTCTGTGCGCTCAGGGTCGGCTGCCGCGAGTCGAAGGTGAAGCTCAGCGTATCCGACGAGGGATCGAAGCGGTCGCTCCACTCCGCGCCGCCCTTGTCGAAGGTCGGCAGCGACGGATCGGACTGCTGACTGACGGCGACGCGCGTGTTGCTGTTGCTCTTCGATAACAGGGAATCGAACCACGTGCCGTTTCCGGCATTGTTCGCCAGTGCCGCGGCAGGCGCCGCGAATACGGTCCCGGCCAGTGCCAGTCCGAAAAGTCGGTCGTGCAGTTTCATCGCCATCCGCACCCGTGCCGCAAGTAGGGTTCCGGGCCCCCGGCTCGCAAACAACGGCGCGTCAGACGCGCCCGCGAACCTCGTTCGTACAATACCCGGTCTGTAACACTTCGAGGGTTAACGAACAACAACCCATCTTGGCTGGAATATGGCGACTAGACTTCGTTTCGCATAGTCGATCGGGAAAAATCGCAGGTCCGATCCTCGCGGACCCGATCAACACTGCCCGGCTACACGCGCCAAAAGCCCCGGCACGCGGCCGGGGCCTTCGACAGGAGAGCGGCCGGCAGCCGGCCGATCCCTCAAAGCCGATAGAGGATCTGGTCGGTCCAGAAGCGTTCCAGCTTCTGCAGGGACCGGTTGAGACGGTCGAAATCATCGCAGCCAAGGCCGCCGACCTTCTCGATGGACCTCAGGTGGCGGTCATAGAGAGAGGCGATGATGTTGTGCACTTCCTGGCCCTTCTCGGTCAGGGAAATCCGCACGGAACGCCGGTCCACCGTCGAACGCTGGTGATGGACATACCCCCCCTCGACCAGCTTCTTAAGGTTATAGGACACGTTCGAGCCCAGATAATAACCGCGGGTGCGCAGTTCACCCGCCGTCAACTCGGAATCGCCGATATTGAACAACAGCAGCGCCTGGACGCTGTTGACGTCGGCCCGGCCCTCGCGGTCGAACTCGTCCTTGATAACGTCGAGAAGCCGGCGATGCAGGCGCTCGACCAAGGTCAACGCCTCGAGATACCGCGGCTTAAGCTCTTCATCTTCTGCGGAGTGTCCCGCCACCACCTGATTGGCGATTGCTACGCTCATCTGACTGCCTCACTGTTCGACTATGTGGTGTTCCCCACTTGTCGATCAGCCTAAACGGAGCAGACTAAGATGGCCTTAAAAGTCAGGCTTAATTTTCTAGAAAATTGAAATTTCCGAATGATTTACCTTTTACCTCGCAAGAACTTGACGACCCCGGAGAAGTCCAGACCACCGTTTCCTTCTCCTGCAAACAAACCGTAAATCTGTGCCGCTTCGGCACCGAGCGGCGTGTTGGCGCCCGAACTGTTGGCCGCATCCTGGGCCAGCTTCAGGTCCTTCAGCATCATGTCGGCGGTGAAGCCGGCCTGATAGTCCCGGTTGGCCGGAGACGTCGGAACAGGCCCGGGAACCGGGCAATAGGTCGTCAGCGACCAGCACTGGCCAGACGCGGTGGAGGAGATGTCGAACAGCTTCTGGTGGTCGAGACCGAGCTTCTCGGCCAGCACGAAAGCCTCGGATACGCCGATCATCGAGATGCCGAGGATCATGTTGTTGCAGATCTTCGCCGCCTGGCCGTTGCCGGCGCCGCCGGCGTGGACGATCGTCTTGCCCATCCGATCCAGGAACGGCCGGGCCTGATCGAACGCCGCCTCGGGGCCGCCGACCATAAACGTTAATGTTCCCGCCTGGGCGCCCCCGACGCCGCCAGAGACCGGGGCGTCGATCATGCCCATGCCCGCGGCCTCGGCGGCAGCCGCGACCTTGCGGGCGGTGGCCACGTCGATGGTCGAGGAATCGATGAACAGCGTCCCCTTGGCGGCGGCCGCGATCAGGCCCCCCTCGCCTGATTGCGCGTCGCCGAGATAGACCGCTTCGACGTGGCGGCCGGCGGGCAGCATGGTGACGACGACCTCGGCGCCGGACACCGCGTCCGCGGCCGAACCGCAGGGCGTGCCGCCGGCTTCGGCCAGGCGCGCCTTCGCGTCTTCGGAAAGGTCGAAGCCCTGCACCGCATGACCGGCCTTGACCAGATTGGCGGCCATCGGCCCGCCCATGTTGCCCAGTCCGATAAAGCCTACCGTCGCCATCGCTTCCTCCCTTTATAGGTCCGCGACACGCCTATTCTTCCGGCATGCGCAGGATTTCGCCCGTATTTTCCGGCGTGCCCGTCCACCAGGCCAGCCCGACATAGACAAGGATCGTCATGGAGTGGAACGCCACGATGAGCCAGGCCGAGCCGAACAGATCGGCGAAGCCGATATGCATCACGAGTTCCGCGACCGCGGAGAACAGCCAGGCCGCCACGCCCCAGGCCGCCCCGCACCACAATCCGACGGCGGCGACGACCTGCAGGAGCGCGAAATAGACCGTGGCGACCTGCACGTGGGCCGGCATGGTCTCGAAGCCGGGGCCGAGCACGCCGATGATCCGCGCCCAGTGCATCAGGCCGTTGACGAAATAGAAGAAAGCCAGCGAGCGCAGATACCAGAGCAGGACGGTCGGGGCGAGCGGCGCCGCCTTGGCGAACTGAAGCGGCATCTAGACGCGATCCAATCCGGTCAGATCGAGCTCGTCCGCGCCCAAGGGCGCGAAAACAGCATCGACGTCGGCGTCGGAGACATCCGACAGGCTGTCTGGGCGCCATTTCGGCGCGTTGTCCTTGTCGATGATCACGGCGCGTACGCCCTCGAAGAAGTCGTGCCCCTTCAAGACCCGGGCGACGACGCGGAATTCGGTACGCATGCAGTCCTCGAAATCGGCTTTGGCGCCCACCTGCATCTGACGGAGCGCAATCTTCAGGCTCGTCGGAGACTTGGTGCGGATCGTGGCCGCGGCCTTCACCGCCCATTCGGCCTGCGCGCCGGTCTCCGAGTCGAGCCGGGACAGTATCGCCTCGACGGTCGCGCCGGAGAAGCAACGATCGATCAGCGATTGCAGCTCGGGAACCGTGGTGCCGGACGGCGGCTGAGAAAACGATTCAAGGATCTCATCCAAGTTACTGGGATTGCATAGGGCTTCGGTGAGCGCCGCGAACCTGTCCGAAGCGACCGCATGGGTCGCGACCCCGGTCTCGACCACATCGGCCTGCCCCAACCGCGCGCCGGTGAGCGCAAGCCACGTGCCGACCTTTCCCGGCAGGCGCGGCAGGAAGTAGGTGCCGCCGACATCGGGAAACAGGCCGATGCCCGTTTCGGGCATGGCGAACATCGTGCGTCCGCCCGCGACCCGATGACTGCCATGCACGGAGATACCGACACCGCCGCCCATGTCGATGCCGTCGATCAGGGCGACATAGGGCTTGGGATAGCGCTTGATGTAGGTGTTGAGGCGATATTCTTCCGCGTAGAAGGTCAGCGCCATGGGATCGCCCGCCCTTCCCCAGTCGTAGAGCTGGCGGATATCGCCCCCGGCGCAGAACGCCTTCTCGCCAGCGGCGCGGACGACGACGCGCTCGATGTCGGCATCGTTCGCCCATTCGATCAGCTGCGGATGCAGCGCCCGGACCATGTTCAGCGTCAGCGCATTCAGCGCCTTCGGCCGGTTCAGCGTGACCAGGCCGGCGCAGCCGCGTTTCTCGAACAGAATTTCGGGTTCGCCCGTCACCGTCCGAATATCTCCCGCGCCACGATCAGGCGCATGATCTCGTTGGTTCCCTCGAGAATCTGGTGCACCCGCAGGTCCCGCACGATCTTCTCGATCCCGTATTCCGACAGATAGCCGTAGCCGCCATGCAGCTGCAGCGCCTGGTTGGCGACGTCAAAGCCGATATCCGTCACGTATCGTTTGGCCATGGCGCAGAGTTTGGTCGCGTCCGGCGTCTTCGCATCGAGCGCCGAGGCGGCGCGCCACAGGAAGGTCCGCGCCGCTTCCAGTTCGATCGCCATGTCGGCGACGCGGAACTGCAGCGCCTGGAACTCCTTGAGGTGCCTGCCGAAGGCGGAGCGCTCGCCCATGTAGCCGACCGCCTTGTCGAGGGCCGCCTGAGCGCCGCCGAGGGAACAGGCGGAAATGTTGAGCCTGCCGCCATCCAGGCCGGCCATGGCGATCCTGAAGCCGTCGCCCTCCTGCCCCAGCCGGTTCTCGACGGGAACCCGCGCGCCCTCGAAGATGACGGCGCGTGTCGGCTGGGTATTCCAGCCCATCTTCACCTCGTTGGCGCCGAACGACACGCCGGGCGTGTCGCCGGGGATCACCAGCGTCGAGATGCCCTTGGGCCCGTCGGCGCCGGTGCGCACCATCGCCACATAGACGTCGGTCTCGCCGCCGCCGGAGATGAACTGCTTCTGGCCGTCAAGAACGTAGTGATCGCCATCGCGCACCGCCCTGGCGCGCAAAGCTGCCGCGTCCGAACCGGCGCCGGGCTCGGTCAGGGCGTAGCTGGCCAGCAGCTCCATCGAACACAGGCCGGGCAGCCACTTCTGGCGCTGCTCGTCGTTGCCGAAGGCGTCGACCATCCACGCGGCCATGTTGTGGATCGAGATATAGGCGGCGGTGGACGGACAGGCGGTGGCCAGCGCCTCGAAGATCAGCGCGGCGTCGAGCCGGGTCAGGCCCGAGCCGCCGACATCCTCGCGCACATAGATGCCGCCCATGCCGAGCGTGGCGGCGGCCCGCAGCGCGTCGACGGGGAAATGCTTCCGGCGGTCCCACTCATCGGCATGGGGCGCGAGTTCGGCCCCCGCAAAGTCGCGCGCCATATCGCGGATTGCCGTCTGTTCCTCGCTTAGAGAGAAGTCCATGGCCTCCCCGCCTTCGGTCCAGCCCGTTTCTCGTCATGGCCTGTTTATCGCCCACGCCATGCCCGGGCTCGCCCCGGGCATGGCGTGAAGAAAGCGAGGCCGCGCCTGCCTCAGCGCATCGTCGGGATGACGAACTCCGCGCCGTCCTTGATTCCGGACGGCCACCGCGACGTCACGGTCTTGGTCTTCGTGTAGAAGCGGATCGAGTCCGGACCGTGCTGGTTGAGATCGCCGAAGCCCGAGCGCTTCCAGCCGCCGAAGGTATGATAGGCCAGCGGCACCGGGATCGGCACGTTGATGCCGACCATGCCGACATTCACCTTCGAGGCGAAATCGCGGGCGGCATCGCCATCGCGGGTGTAGATCGCGACGCCATTGCCATACTCGTGGTTGGTCGGCAGCGCGGCCGCCTCCTCGTAGTCCTTGGCGCGGACGACGGAGAGAACCGGGCCGAAGATCTCCTCCTTGTAGATCGTCATGTCCGAGGTCACCTCGTCGAACAGGCAGCCGCCCATGAAGAAGCCGTTCTCGTAGCCCTGCATGGTGAAGGCACGGCCATCGACGGCGAGCCTGGCGCCTTCCTTGACGCCGAGATCGACATAGCCTTTCACGCGCTCGAGCGCCGCCTTGGTGACGAGCGGGCCGTAGTCGGCATCGACGTCGCTGGACAGGCCGATCTTCAGGCTCTCCACCCGCGGGATCAGCTTGTCCATCAGCGCGTCGGCGGTCTGCTGACCGACGGGCACGGCCACAGAGATCGCCATGCAGCGCTCGCCGGCGGACCCATAGCCGGCGCCGATCAGCGCGTCGACGGCCTGATCCAGATCGGCGTCGGGCATGACGATCATGTGGTTCTTGGCGCCGCCAAAGCACTGGACGCGCTTACCGTGGGCCGTGCCGGTCGAATAGATGTACTCGGCAATGGCGCTGGAACCGACGAAGCCGATCGCCATGATGCGCGGATCGGTGAGGATCGTGTCGACGGCCTCCTTGTCGCCGTTGACGACATTGAACACGCCGTCCGGCAGGCCGGCCTCGCGGAACAGCTCGGCGATCCGCATCGGCACGGAGGGATCGCGCTCCGAGGGCTTGAGGATGAAGGCGTTGCCGCAGGCGATCGCCGGAGCGCATTTCCAAAGCGGGATCATCGCCGGGAAGTTGAACGGCGTGATGCCGGCGACGACGCCGAGCGGCTGGCGCATCGAGTACATGTCGATGCCGGGGCCGGCGCCCTCGGTGAACTCGCCCTTGAGCAGGTGCGGGATGCCGCAGGCGAACTCGACGACCTCGAGGCCGCGCTGGATATCACCCTTGGCGTCGGGAATGGTCTTGCCGTGCTCGGACGACAGGAGCGCCGCCAGGCTCTCCATCTCCGCCTGACAGAGCTGCAGGAACCTGAACATCACGCGGGCGCGCTTCTGCGGGTTCTCCGCCGCCCAGGCGGTCTGCGCCCTGGCCGCGTTATCGATGATCGACTCGACCTCGGCCTTGGACGCCAGCGCCACCTTGGCCTGAACCTCGCCGGTGTTCGGATCGAATATCTCGCCGAAGCGGCCAGACGTGCCGTCCACGGTCTTGCCGCCGACGAAATGGCCAATTGTCCTCATGGTCGTCTCCTGATGCTCCCTGTTGCACGCAACATATCTGATTAAATCAGCACGACCATCGGCTTGTTTGCCCATCGGTTGTGCGATTATGTACATACGCATGTCGCTCGACTGGAACGATCTGCGCTACTTCCTTTCGGTCGCCCGCACCGGGCGCCTGACCGAAGCCTCGCGGCGGCTCGGCACCGACCATGCCACCGTCTCCCGCCGCATCAAGGCGCTGGAGGGCGCGCTCGATGCCCGGCTGTTCGAACGCTCGCCGCGCGGCTACGCGCTGACGGAGGCCGGCGAGCGCCTGCTCGCCCATGCCGAACGCATGGAGAGTTCGGCCGCACGCATGCAAAGCGAAATTGCGGGCGAGAACATGACGCTGGGGGGCGCGGTCCGGGTCGGAGCGCCCGACGGCTTCGGCACCATCTTCCTGGCGCCGCGTATCGGCACCCTGAACCGGCGCTATCCGGAACTCGACCTGCAGATTGTCGCGATGCCCCGTGTCTTCAGTCTGTCCAAACGGGAAGCGGACATCGCGATCGGTCTCGCCCGGCCCACCGAGGGCCGGCTGGTAACGCGCAAGCTGACCGACTACCGACTGCACCTCTATGCGTCCCGTTCCTATCTCGACGAAAACAACCCGATCGAAAGTCCGGCCGATCTGAGCGACCACGTCGTGATCGGCTATATCCCGGACCTGATCTTCACGCCGGAGCTCGACTATCTGCCCCAGGTGTCGTCGCAAATCAAACCCCGGCTGACGAGCTCCAATCTGATCGCGCAGATGCGCGCGGCGCGTGCCGGCGCGGGGCTGTGCATCCTGCCCGATTTCATGGCGCTGGAGGATCCCGGCCTTGTCTCGGTCCTGCGCGACGAAATCGACCTTGTCCGCACGTTCTGGCTGATCCTGCACGCCGATCTCCACGATATCGCCCGCGTCCGGGCCGTCGCCGATTTCATCGTCGCGGAAGTGGAGGCCGCGCGGGACTTATTCATGCCCGACAATCCGTCAATCGCGTGATCACCGGACGCCATTGCGTGCTGCCCATGCGTGACTGTCCGATCGAGCCGGGAAATGACGTGGAAACGCCAAGTCCTGCACCAATGCGGACCGAGCATCGAAGGCTTGGGACGATGCGCCAATCCGTCGTTTTGAGCGAGCGCGGAGCCCGTGATAGGTATCCCGTCCGAGACCCATTCCAGATTTCATTCGCGGAGAGAATATCGATGGCCAAACGCGAGGACACGCTGACAGGCATGGCGGGCGGCGCCCACGGCGATGTCGCGGAGGGCCGTGCGGGCACGACGGCGCGGGCGATCCGGCCACGCCGCAACCGCCGTTCGGACTGGGCGCGACGGCTGACGCGCGAGACCGTGCTGACCACCGACGACTTGATCTGGCCGCTCTTCGTGGTCGAGGGAAAGGGCGTGCGCGAGCCGGTCGCCTCCATGCCCGGCGTGGTGCGCTACTCGGTCGACGAGGCGGTGACGGCCGTCGCCGAGGCGGCGAAGCTCGGCATCCCCGCGATCGCGCTGTTCCCCTACACCAACCCGAAGCTGCGCGACGAGCGCGGCTCGGAAGCGATCAATCCGGACAATCTGGTCTGCCAGGCCTGCCGCGCGGTGAAGGACGCGGTGCCGGAGATCGGTATCGTCACCGATGTGGCCCTCGATCCCTATACCAGCCACGGCCATGACGGCCTGATCGAAGACGGCCGGATCCTCAACGACGAGACGGTCGAGGTGCTTGTCGAGCAGGCGCTGACCCAGGCCAGGGCCGGCTGCGACGTCATCGCTCCCTCCGACATGATGGACGGGCGCGTCGGCGCGATCCGCGCGGCGCTGGAGGCCGAAGGCATGGTCGACACGCAGATCATGGCCTACACGGCGAAATACGCCTCGGCCTTCTACGGCCCGTTCCGCGACGCGGTCGGCTCGTCGGGGACGCTGTCGGGCGACAAGCGCACCTACCAGATGGACTACGGCAATTCGGACGAGGCTCTGCGCGAGGCCGAACTCGACATCGCCGAGGGCGCCGACATGATCATGGTCAAGCCCGGCATGCCCTATCTCGATATCGTGCGGCGCCTGAAGGACACCTTCGCCATACCGACCTACGCCTATCAGGTGTCGGGCGAGTACGCGATGCTGTGCGCCGCCTTCGAGCGCGGCTGGCTCGACCGTGACAAGTGCGTGATGGAGACGCTGACCGGCTTCAAGCGCGCCGGCGCCGATGGTGTGCTGACCTATTTCGCGCTGGAAGCGGCGCGGAAACTGAACGGCTGAGGCGGCCCTCCCGGCGGTCCACAGTGGTCGGGATCCGACATCGGTTTCCGGCTGGACGTCGGCTTGAGCCGGCTTTACCACGGACGCCATGAGCGCCGAGCTGCCGATTTCCCTCGAAGACGTCGCGGCGGCCGCGGAAACGATCCGCGGCCACGTGCTGCGTACGCCGCTGGTCGCCGCGCCGCGGCTGTCTGCCATGAGCGGGGCCGAGGTCTTCGTCAAATACGAGAACCTGCAGGTCACCAACGCCTTCAAGGAGCGCGGCGCCCTCAACAAGCTGGCGGCGCTCACGGACGACGAGCGCGAACGCGGCGTCGTCGCGCTGTCGGCGGGTAACCACGCGCAGGCGCTCGCCTGTCACGCCAGGCGACTCGGCATTCCGGCAACCATCGTCATGCCGCGCACCACGCCCTTCACCAAGATCGCGAGCACCGAGAGCTTCGGCGCGCGGGTCGTGCTGGAGGGCGAGACGGTCGGCGAATGCGGCGCCGTCGTCGATGCGCTGATCGCCCGTGAGGGCCTCGTCCTCGTCCATCCCTATGACGATCCCCTCGTCATGGCCGGCCAGGGCACCATCGGCCTGGAGATGCTGGAGGACCAGCCGGACCTGGACTGCCTGATCGTGCCGATCGGCGGCGGCGGGCTCGTGTCCGGGATCGCGGTCGCGGCGACGGCGGTGAAGCCCGGCATCGAGGTGGTCGGGGTGCAGGCGGCGCAATACGCCTCCATGGCCGCCGCGCTCGCCGGCAAGGAGGCGGCGTGCGGCGGCGACACGCTGGCCGAAGGCATCGCGGTGAAGGCGGTCCCTCAGACCGCGGTCTCCATCCTGACTGCGCTTGGCGTAGACGTGATGGTCGTCGACGAGGCGGCTATCGAACGGGCGATCTACGCCTATCTGGTGCGGTTGAAGACGCTCGCCGAAGGCGCCGGCGCCGCCGGGCTGGCCGCGCTGCTGTCGCAGCCGGGGCGGTTCGAGGGCCGCAAGGTCGGACTGGTGCTGACCGGCGGCAATATCGATCCGCGGCTCTTGTCGGCCATTACCGTCCGGGCGCTGGAGCACGAGGACAGGGTCGTCACCTTCCGCGTTACGGTGCGCGACCGGCCCGGCGAACTCGGCAGGGTCGCCGACATCTTCGGCCGCGAGGGAGCGAACATCCTCGAGGTCTCGCACCAGCGCCTGCTGCTCGACGTGCCGGCGATGCGGGCGACGACCGACATCACCATAGAAACGCGCGACGGCGACCACGCCGATCGCATCCGCCGCCGGCTCGAAGCCGAAGGCATGACCGTGACGCGGCTGGCGCCGCTCCAGCATCGCGGCTGACACCGAAGACCAAGGCGAATGAAATTGCTTTCGACCGGCCCCGAAGGGGATGTCGTTCCATCAGGAGCGCTATTTACGAAATCACGGGGCCTTGGTTCGCCCTGCCCGCTTCGTCATGATGCGCGGCCAGTCGGCCGCGGGGAGTAAGCGCGCCTATGGAAGATTTCCACATGTGGGCGACGTTCGCGGTGATCCTCGCCGCGATCGTGGCCTACGTGACCGAATGGGTTCCCCTGGAGGTGACGGCGGCCGGCGTCATCGTCGCGTTCCTGTTGATTTTCCAGATTTTCCCCTACGTCGGGCCCGACGGCACGCCGCTGCTCGGGACGGAAGTGCTGTTGTCCGGCTTCGCCAATCCGGCGCTGTTCACTGTGCTGGCCCTGCTCGTCATAGGCCAGGGCCTGTTCCAGACGGGAGCGCTCGACGGCTTCGCCACGCGGGTTGCGCAATGGGGCAACGGACGGACGGCGGCGACGATGGCGATCGCCCTGATGGTGACCGCTGCCCTGAGCGCGTTCATGAACAACACCCCCGTCGTCGTCCTGATGTTGCCGGTTCTCGGCGTCATCGCGATGCGCGCGCGCCTGTCGCCGAGCAAGGTGATGATCCCGCTGAGTTTCATCTCGATCCTCGGCGGCATGACGACGTTGATCGGCTCGTCCACCAACCTGCTGGTCGCCGGCCTCGCCGAAGATCTCGGTCAGCCGGTCATCGGTTTCTTCGACTTCACGGTGATCGGCCTGCTGGTGGCCGTGGTCGGCGGCGTCTATGTGATCGTGCTGCTGCCGCGCATCCTGCCCGCGCGCGCCACCATGCTGCAGGAGGTCGGCGGCGGACAGGGCAAGCAGTTCATCGCCCAGATCCCGGTCGGCTACAATCACCCGCTCATCGGCTGCAAGTCGGTCGCCGGCATGTTCCCGGCCCTCAAGGACATGACCGTGATCATGGTCCAGCGCGGCGAACATCCGTTCCTGGCACCGTTCGAGGACGTGACGCTGCGGGCCGGCGACGTGATCGTGGTGGCGGCGACGCGCTCCGTTCTGGCGGATGCGCTGAAGGGCACCAAGGCCCTTCTGACGGCCGAAGCCGTGAGCTCCCTGGACGGCTCGGAAAGCACCGAAGCGCCGCATGTCGAAGGCCCGATCACACTGGCCGAGGCGATCGTCGCCCCCGGTTCGCGACTGATCGGCCGGACGATCGAACAATCGGCGCTGCGCGCGATGACGGGCTGCATCGTGCTCGGCATCCAGCGGCAAAGCCGCATGATCCGCATGCGCATGAGCGATATCCGCCTGGAAGCCGGCGATGCGCTGCTGATCACCGGATCGCGGGCCCAGGTCGAGGGCCTGCGCCTGTCGCGCGACGTGATCCTCCTCGAGTGGTCGACGGCCGAAGTCCCGCTCACCGAACGAGCCGGCCGGGCGCTGGCGATCTTCCTCACCGTCGTCGGGCTGTCGGCAAGCGGCGTCTTGCCGATCTCGATCGCCGCGATCACCGGCGCGCTCGGCATGGTCGCCGCCGGCTGCCTCAACGTCCGGCAGGCCGCGCGCGCGTTCGACCGGCGAATTTACCTGCTGATCGGCTCGTCGCTTGCCATGGCCGCCCCGCTGGAGGTCACCGGGGGAGCGCGCTTCATCGCCGAAGCCGTCGTGGGCCTGCTCAACGGACAATCGCCGGCGGTGGTGCTGTCGGCGCTGTTCCTGCTGATCGCGGTGATGACCAACGTCCTGTCGAACAACGCGACGGCGGTGCTGTTCACGCCGATTGCCATTTCAACCGCCCAGCAGATCGGCGCCGATCCCTTCCCCTTCATCGTGACCGTGATCCTGGCCGCCAACTGCTCCTTCGCCACCCCGATCGGCTACCAGACGAACCTCCTGGTGATGACGCCGGGCCACTATCGTTTCGCCGATTTCCTGAAAGTGGGCATCCCCCTCGTGGTTTTGATCTGGCTCGCTTTCTCGCTGCTCGCGCCGTGGTATTATAATCTCTGAAAAAGGGGGCACGGACGTAGAGGCGAAGCGCGACGGATCTGACAATTGAGCGAGTTCGGACGCGAAAATCCACAGTTCTACCTGACCGCGCCGACGGCCTGTCCGTATCTTCCGGGCAAGTACGAGCGGAAGGTGTTCACCCATCTCGTCGGCGAGAAAGCCTCGGCACTCAACGACATTCTGACCCAGGGCGGGTTCCGCCGCAGCCAGAACATCGCCTATCGGCCGGCCTGCGAGGCCTGCAAGGCCTGCGTCTCCGTTCGCGTCCGGGTCGACGAGTTCCAGCCGTCGAGAACGTTCCGGCGAATCATAAAGCGCAACGCGGATCTCATCGGCGAGGAATTGCCGCCGCAGCCCTCCGCCGACCAGTACGCCCTGTTTCGCGATTATCTCGACATGCGCCACGCCGAAGGCGGCATGGCGGAGATGACGGTGCTCGACTACGCGATGATGGTCGAGGACACCCATGTGGAAACGCGGGTTATCGAATACCGCCGGCGGGGCCCCGATTCGGGCATCCGGGGACGCGGGCGCGGACCGCTGATCGCCGTCGCCCTGACCGACGTGCTCTCCGACGGGCTGTCGATGGTCTATTCGTTCTTCGATCCCGACATGGCCGACCGTAGCCTCGGCACCTTCATGATCCTCGACCACATCGAGCGCGCGCGAAAGGCGGGGCTGCCCTACGTCTACCTCGGCTACTGGGTGAAGGGGTCACCGAAGATGGGATACAAGATCCGCTTCGCTCCGCAGGAGCACCTGACCGGCACGGGATGGCTGCGCGTCGAAGGCGAAGACGACGCGCAGGACTAGCCGGCGCGCCCGGGGATCAGGCGGCCGTAGACACCGCGTTCTCAGCCGACGCCGGGTCCAGAACGATATTGTCGATCAGCCGCGTCTTGCCGATGTAGCCGGCGACGCAGATCGCGACCGGGCGGTCGATATCACCGGCCACCGCCTCGAGCGTGCCGGCATCGACGATCTCCAGGTACTGCACCGAATCCATGGCCGACAGCGGCGCGCGGACAAGCTCCAGCAACGGTCCGGCACGGCGCTCGCCTTTCTCGAAAGCGGCCCGCGCGGCGAAGAGCCCCCGGCTGATGCAGCGGGCGCGTTCGCGTTCGTCGGCGGCGAGATAGGCATTGCGGCTGCTCATCGCGACACCGTCCTGCTCGCGGACGGTGTCGACGGTCACGACCTCCAGCGGCATGTCGAGGTCGCGGGCCATGCGGCGGACGACGGCGACCTGCTGGAAATCCTTGCGGCCGAAGAAGGCCTTGTCCGGCTGGACCATGTTGAACAGCTTGGCGACGACCGTCGCGACGCCGCGGAAATGGCCTGGCCGGAAGGCGCCGCACAGGGGCTCGGCCAGCGGGCCGGGCTCGACGTAGGTCTGAAACCCTTCCGGATAAATCTCGCCGACATCGGGCATGAAGACGAGGTCGACCCCGGCCTCCCGGCAGAGATCGAGGTCGCGGTCGGGATCGCGGGGATAGCTCGAAAGATCCTCGTTCGCGCCGAACTGCGTGGGATTGACGAAGATGCTGACCACCGTGACGTCGCACTCCGCGACGCTCTCGCGCACCAGGCTCAGATGCCCCTCGTGCAGATAGCCCATGGTCGGGACAAGGCCGATGCGCTTGCCCGCCCGACGCGAGGCGGCGAGCCGCTCCCGCAAGGCGGCGACGGTGGTCACGGTTTCCATCAGGCCACTCCCCCGACCGTCCGCTTCGCCGGCGGCTGCCAACTGGCGACCGCGTCGCGCGCGGCCTCCGGCAGGCGGTAGGTTTCCGCCTCGCCGGGGAATGCGCCGGCGCGAACGTCTCCGGCCCAGCGGCCGAGCGCCCCCTGCAGCACCGAATAGCCCTCGACATAGGTGCGCACGAACTTCGCCCGGTGGCCTTCGAGGAGACCGAGAATATCGTGAAGAACCAGCACCTGGCCGGAACAGGTCGGGCCGGCGCCGATGCCGATGGTCGGAATGTCCAGCGTATCGGTCACCCGGGCGGCGAGATCGGCGGGAATGCCCTCCAGCACGATCGAGAAGCAGCCGGCTTCCTGCAGCGCGATGGCATCGTCGAGGATGGCGGTGGCCTGCTCGGCCTCGCGGCCCTGCACCTTGAAGCCGCCCATCCGGTTGACGCTCTGCGGCGTGAGCCCGAGATGGCCCATTACCGGAATCTCGCAGTCGACGAGCGCGCGAACCATGTCGATCCGGCTCGCGCCGCCCTCCAGCTTCACGGCGGCGGCGCCGCGGCGGATGAACTCGCCGGCATTGCGAACGGTGTCCTCGGCGCCGAGGTGGAAGCTCAGGAACGGCATGTCGGCGACGATGAGGGCGCGCGGGTTGGTGCGCATCACCGCTTCCAGATGATGGCTCATCATCGCCATCGACACCGGCAGCGTGTTCTCGAAGCCGAGACAGACGTTGCCGACGCTGTCACCGACCAGAATCATGTCGACGACGGGATCGGCGATGCGCGCGGTGACGGCGTCATAGGCCGTCGTCATGACGATGCGCCGGCCTTCGGTCTTCAAACGATGAAGCTGCGGAATTGTGACGCGGGGCGCATCGGCGCCCGGCGTCGGTCCACTGACGTGGCTCATAACGACAGAGTACTCCTGTACGTGCCCCCAATACACGTACGCAGACGACGAGGCGCCGTCCGCGCCCGCCCGGTATATCGAACGCCGCGCACCCACTTCAAGGCGCGAATGCGCGCGCAGTCGCCGAAACACATGCTTTTACAGCGCTTATTCGCTCAAAACCGCGCGGCCGAACTTGTTGGTCTTCGGGAAGCCCTTGGGCGGCAGGCGGCCGGCCTGGGCACGCGCGCCGCGCCATTCGTCGAGATCCATGACGGTCCAGGTGCGGCCGGAGGAATCGATCCAGCTCAGACCGTCGGCCAGCGTGAACACCTTGACGTCGGACAGGCCGCCGTCCCTGTAGCGCTGCAGGCGAACGCCCTTTCCGCGAGTCATTTCAGGGATCTCGGTCAGCGGGAAGAGAATCAGCTTCCGGTTCTCGCCGATCACCGCCACCGTGTCGCCGCTCACGGGCACGCAGATACGCGCCTCGTCCGGCGCCTTGACGTTGAGGACCTGCTTGCCCTTGCGGGTATTGGCGACGATCTCGGCCTCGGGCACCACGAAACCGCGCCCATCGGTCGCCGCGACCAGCAGCCGGCGGGCGGAATCGTGGACGAAGGCGGCGACGATGTCGTGGTTCTCGCCGATATCGACCATCAGCCGCACAGGCTCGCCATGGCCGCGTCCGCCGGGCAGCTTGTCGGCGCCGAGCGTGAAGAAACGGCCATCGGTGGCGAACAGCAGAATCTTGTCCGTCGTCTGGGCGTGCAAGGCGAACTTCAGCCGGTCGCCGCTCTTGAACTGCAATCCGGCGGTATCGCCCTGATGGCCCTTGAGCGCGCGAATCCAGCCCTTTTCCGACAGGACGACCGTGACCGGCTCCTTCTCGATCAAGGCCTCCTTCAGCTCTTCCAGCGCATCGGCACTGGGCAGAGCGCCGACATCGCCGATCTCGGTTCGGCGCCGGCCGAGCGCGGTGTCCGGCCCGAATGTCTTGCGGACGTCCTTGATCTGCTCGCCGACCCTGGCCCACTGCTGGTCCTCGTCAGCGACGAGATCGCGCAGCTCCGCCTGCTCCTTGGACAGGGCCTCGTGCTCGGTACGGATCTCCATTTCCTCGAGCTTGCGCAACGACCGCAGGCGCATGTTGAGGATGGCTTCCGCCTGGACGTCGGTGAGCTTGAAGGCCTTCATCAGCTCGGTCTTCGGCTCGTCCTCCTCGCGGATGATGCGGATCACCTCGTCGAGGTTCAGGTAGGCGACGAGATAACCACCGAGCACTTCGAGCCGGTGGGCGATCTTGGCGAGGCGGTGGTTCGACCGGCGGATCAGCACGTCGCGGCGATGGTCGAGCCACTCGCGAAGAACGTCGGCGAGGCTGTGCACCATTGGCACCCGGCCGGCGCTCAGGACGTTCATGTTGAGCGGGAACCGGTTCTCCAGATCGGTGAGCTTGAACAGCGATTCCATCAGCAGCGCGGGATCGACGGTGCGGTTCTTCGGCTCGAGCACGATGCGGATGTCTTCCGCGGATTCGTCATGGATGTCGGCGAGCAGCGGCAGCTTGCGCGCCGTCAGCAGCTCGGCGATCTTCTCGATCAGCCGGCTCTTGGGCACCAGATACGGGATCTCGGTGACGACCGCGATCCAGGTGCCCCTGCCCTGATCCTCCGTATGCCACTTGGCGCGCACCCGGAACGAGCCGCGACCGGTGCGATAGCTCTCGACGATGGATTGGTGGCTCTCGACGAGCACGCCGCCGGTCGGGAAATCGGGCCCTTTGACTTTCTTTACAAGGGTTTCGACCGACGCATTGGGAAATTGAATCAGGTGCAGCGCGGCATCGCACAGCTCGGCGGCGTTGTGCGGCGGGATCGAGGTGGCCATGCCCACGGCAATCCCCGAGGAGCCGTTTGCCAGCAGGTTTGGGAAGGCGCCGGGCAGGACGATCGGCTCGCTTTCCTCACCGTCGTAAGTATCGCGGAAGTCGACCGCATCCTCGTCGATGCCGTCGAGCAGAAGCTGGGCGACCTCGGTGAGCCGCGCCTCGGTGTAACGCATCGCCGCGGCGTTATCGCCGTCGATGTTGCCGAAATTGCCCTGTCCCTCGACGAGCGGGTATCGCACCGAGAAATCCTGGGCCAGACGCACCATCGCGTCGTAGATCGCCTGATCGCCGTGGGGATGGAACTTACCCATGACGTCGCCGACGACGCGCGCGCACTTCTTGAATCCGGCATTCGGATCAAGTTTCAGAAGCCGCATCGCGAAGAGAAGCCGCCGGTGCACGGGCTTCAGCCCGTCGCGCACGTCCGGCAGCGCACGGTGCATGATCGTCGACAGCGCGTAGGACAGATAGCGCTCCTCGAGCGCCTGGCGCAGGTCGATCGGCTCGATACCGCTTTCGGGGCCGCCCTCGGTCGGCGGCGGGGGCGTGTTCTTGGCCATGGTTACGAGTTAGCCGAAGCCTCCGAGTCTGGAAAGGAAATCTTCGCGCAGCGGGCGTTATAGTCGCATCTGGGAGGGCCTTACGTGGCGGCGGATGTGGACGAACGCAAGGGGATGGGCGCAAGGCTGGCGAACCGGCTTCGCAGCATGGACCCGTACGGCACCTATCTCCGGTTCACCGGCTATACCTGCCTGATCGCCGGACTGGCGGCCCTCGGCGGATTTGTGCTCGCCAGCCCGATCGCCACGCCGCACGACGCCGCCTTCGCCGGTGTCTTCGCCGCACTTTTCACGGGGTTCGCGCTGATGTTCGCGCGTCCGGACGCCGAAACCGGTTCTTTCCGGGCGATCCTTGCGATCGACATCGCCGTTGCGGGCTGCGCGGCACTCGGCATCGCGGTCGCGCCCTATCACGGGCTCGCGCAGGCGCTCGTGATCCCGATCGCTTTTTTCGGTTTCTACGTCCGGCGCTGGCCGGAACCGCTCCCCAGCGCGGGATTGCTCGGGACGCTCGGCTACGTGATCGTGCAGGTTCTCGCTGCCCACGTGTCGCAAGGCGTGCTGGCGGCGGGCCTGCCGCCGACGCTGGCGGGCCTGGCAATCGGATACAGGTTCCTGCCGCGCCGTGCCTTCCGCACGGGCCTCGCGCGCTCGGTGCGGCGGCTTCGCGACGAGATTCCAATGGTGTTGCGGATACATGTGCGCGACGCCGAACAGGCCCGCGCAACCGTCCGGCGCATCAATGCCCTGCTCATGGACGCCAATAGCGCGAGGCTGCTCGCCGATCAGTTCGATCCCGGCCGCACACAGCAGCATCTGGATCTTCTGCACACGGCGGCAATCCTCGCGCGCGTCTGGGAAAACGCCGCCGACAACCTTCAGGAAACGCGTCGTGGCGGCCCCAAGGTGCCGAAAGCGGCGATCACGGCCATTGCGGCAGCGGAAGACGCGGTGGCGGTGGCCTTCGACCGTCCCTCTCCGGATGCGGACGCGCGCGCCGTCACGGCACTCGGCAGGCTAGAGGCAACCATCGCAGAAGCGATCGACGCCGACGGTTCCACTCCCGATCAGGCGATCTTCGGGCCGTTGAACGTCAAACTGACCCTTTCGCACCTCCTCGAGGCGCGCCGCCGCCTCGACGCCGAGCTCGCGATGGGAATGCCTGAGCCGTCCGAAGGGCTGCCGGCATGACGGGACGAGGCCTTCTTCCGAGCACGCGACTTGCGGTCCAGGTGGCCGCCGCCGTCCTCCTGTCGATCGTGATCGTGAACGTCATTGCGCTGGAACGGCCCTTCTGGGTGATCCTGACCGCGATCGTCGTGATGGTCGGCACGGTCGGCGAGACGCTGACGAAATCGATGGACCGCGTCGCTGGAACGCTGGTCGGGCTCGTCACCGGCGTCGTGATCTACTGGGCCGCCGCCCGGGCGGACCTGCCCGGTGTCGTGCCGTTGCTGATCTCCGGACCGGCCATCGTGTTCTTCCGGTTCGCCAGCTACCGGCTGATGATCATCGCCCTGACGGTCCTGCTCGTCTGCCTGTTCAGGATCGGCGGCACGAGCGATGCGCTGCTGGTCGCCCGCCTTGTCGATACGGCAATCGGTGCCGCGATCTCCGCGATCGTCTCGATTGCCGTTCTGCCGATCCCGACCCGCGGCCCCGCGACGGAGACGGTCCATACCTACGTCGCCGCGCTGAAGACGATCGTCCAGGAGTCGCTTCAGGCCGTCGCTCAGGAAAAATGGAGCTCGGCCATCGACGCGCGCGCCGATGCCATTCGCAGCTCGGAGGCCGATCTGCAACGGCTGGCCGAAGCCCTGAGGGCCGAAAGTGCGCTGATCGGCGGAAGCGGCGCGCTCGCCCGCGGCGCCCTTACTGTGCTGCCGGCGCTCCGCGGCCACGTCGATTCACTCGTTCAGGCCTGCGAACCCGCGGCAAGCCGCGGGCCAGGCAACGACCTGGCCGAGCAGCTGACGGACATCGCTCGGCTGATTGCCGAGAACTTCGACCGCGTCGAAAAATCCCTGGTTTCCGGACAAACGGATGCAATTCCGCGCCTGGACGAGCCGACCCGCCGGATCGAGCAATTGCTGGCGCCGAAACTGTCGGGCACGCAGGGCGCACGCGACGACGTGATGGTGATGCTCAACGTCGTCCTCGCCGCCCGGCGCCTGAACCGGGGCCTGAGACACGCGATGGAGGTTATGGATCGGTCCTGAGCCGATCAGGCGATCGGCCCCTGCCCCAGCACCACGACCCGCGTGCCAAGCGGCGTGCGGCTATAAAGGTCGATGACGTCCTGGTTGACCATGCGGATGCAGCCGGACGAAACGCTCTTTCCGATCGTCCACGGTTCGAACGTGCCGTGGATGCGGTAAAGCGTGTCCTTCTTGCCCTGATAGAGATACAGGGCCCGCGCGCCGAGCGGGTTCTTCGGGCCGCCGGCAACGCCCCGGCCGCCCTGCAGGTCGGTCAGCGTCGGCTCCAGCTCCGGCTGGCGCGCGATCATCTCCTTGGGCGGATACCAGTCCGGCCACTCGCGCTTCGCCTCGATGGTCGCGTCACCGGACCATTCGAAGCCGTCGCGGCCGACGCCGACGCCATAGCGCATCGCCATGCCGCCCTCGCGCACGGAATAGAGATAGTGGGCATACGGATCGATGACGATCGTGCCGGGAAGCTCGCTGGTCGGATAGGCCACGAGCTTGCGCATGAAGGCCGGGTCGAGGTGATAGGGATCGACCGCCGGAATGGGGAACCGCTCGTTGGGAACCGGCCCGTACATCATCGCGAAGTCGGAACCGTGCGGATTGGCGGGCGCCAGTTCCGCCGTCGGGGCGGGGGGCGGGTTCGACTGGCAGCCGGCAAGGCCAAGCGCGGCGGCGCCGACAAGGAAACTGCGACGGGTCAGATCAGACATTTGCGGCCTCAACTCCACACCATTTTTTTACCATGATGACCGCGAAAAGTTTCCGGGCCGTTTCGAACGCTGTTCCCCTGAACGGACAACGTTGCCCGCGAGTTCGTATTTTTCACATCAATCATGGCCGCGCGGTGTTCGCGAAATGAAAATTCCGAGAGGGCCCGGAAGTTCCCGGTTCTGGTGCGGAAAAGTCACATGGCCCAATTCGGTCGATCCGGAAGCACGCTGCCTAGCAGATTCCCGGCGTCGTGTAGACGTCGTCAATGCCGGACCTGGCCTTTCTCTTCAGAGTCGCGCTCCGGTCATTGTCAGTCGACACCTGCGACTTACGTGCGAATCGCAATCGACCGGCTTGTGCCTGGTCATGCGCGAAGGCGAGCGATCAGTCGTTCGCGCTCGGGCGGCATGGTGATGCGGCGCGGCTCGAAGACGTGACGCGCCAGGAAATAGCTGGTCAGGGCAAAGCCTTCCAAAACGTCCTCGGCGCTTGCATCGGCTTCGTCGAGGCGCAGAAAGCCCGGCAGCTTCAGCATACGGTCGGCATAGGGCTCGCCGGCCTGCCGGCTGACCGCCCTGCCCGACTTCGGCGAGACATAGACCAGCTCCTGTCGCGCGCCGGTCGCGGCGCATTCGGTCAGATCGAGACCGAATCCCAGATCGGCGAGCAAGGTCAGTTCGAACCGGACGATCTCGCGCGCCGCGGCGCGGGAATCGGACAGCATCGGCAGCGCCTCGAGAAACCGCCTGTAGAGCTCGGGATGGGGGTCGCGTTCGGGCAGGAGCCGGAGATGTGCGGCCAGCGTCGCGAAGCCGAACAGCGCCGCCTGGCTTTCCATCAGCGCGGCGGCGCGGGAGACATCGGGCTCGACGGTATAGGCCCCCAGGTGCTCGTCGAGGCGAGCCCGCCACGTCGCGTGCACCGAATTGCCGGGCTGCAGCACCACCTGGAGACGGCGCGAGCGGCCCCCGCGGACGAGGCCGAGATGACGGCCGTGCGCGACCGTGAACAGCTCGACGATGGCACTCGTCTCGCCGTGCCGCCTCAGACCGAGAATGATACCCTCGTCGCGCCACTCCATGGCGGGATACTACCCGAAGTCGCGCCGGTTTCGCGGGGTCAGTCCCTGGGAAACTCCAATCCGAGCTCGCGATAGCGCTCGGGGTCGTCGGCCCAGGCTTCCCGGACCTTGACGAACAGGAACAGATGCACCGGAACGTCCAGGATCTCGGAGAGGTCCTCGCGCGCCGCTGCGCCGATGTCCTTGATGGTACGCCCGCCCTTGCCGAGCACGATGGCCTTCTGGCTGTCGCGGGAAACGTAGATCACCTGCTCGATGCGCACCGAGCCGTCCTTCCGCTCCTCCCACGCCTCCGTTTCCACGTGCGATTCGTAGGGCAGCTCCTTGTGGAGGCGGAGATAGAGCTTCTCGCGGGTGATCTCGGCGGCGAGCTGGCGCATCGGGAAGTCGGACAGCTGGTCCTCCGGATAGTGCCAGGGGCCCTCCGGCATCCGCTCGGCGATCGCGGCGAACAGGTCGTCGACGCCGTCGCCGGTCAGTGCCGAGATCAGGAAGGTCTCATCGAACTGCAGGGCTTCGTTGAAGCGGGCGACGACCTCGAGCAGCTTGTCGCGGCGCATCGTATCGATCTTGTTCAGCGCCAGGACCTTCGGCTGCTTCACCTCGGCGAGCTTGGCGACGATCGCTTCCGCGCCTTCGTCGAACCCCTTGCGCGCATCGGCGAGCAGAACGACGAGATCGGCGTCCGTGGCGCCCGACCAGGCCGTCTTGACCATTGCCGTGTCGAGGCGGCGGCGGGGCGCGAAAATACCCGGCGTGTCGACGAAGACGATCTGCGTGTTCTCGCGCAAGGCGATGCCGCGCACCAGCGTGCGCGTCGTCTGCACCTTGTGGGTGACGATCGACACCTTGGCGCCCACGAGCCGGTTGAGCAGGGTCGACTTGCCCGCGTTCGGCGCCCCGATCAGCGCAACGAACCCGCACCGCTGCGGACCGGTCCCCGTGTCGTCGCCCTGCATCGAATCCTCATTCTCAGTCATTGCCGGCTCCCGCCTTCCAGGCGCCTTCGCGAACGAGCACGGCCTCCGCGGCGGCCTGCTCGGCGAAGCGTTTGCTGGTGCCGGTCGCCTCGGCCGGGTCCAGTCCCGACAGGCTCACGGAAATCCGGAACACCGGCGCATGATCCGGGCCCGTCCGGTCGAGCAGTCGATAGACCGGCTGACCGTGCCCCTGGGCATGCGCCCATTCCTGCAAAGAGGTCTTGGCGTCCTTCAGGCGCGGCGAGACCTCACGCAACCGGCTGGCCCAATTGCGGGCAATGAACTCGCGCACCGCCTCCATGCCGCCATCGAGATAGATCGCGCCGATCACCGCCTCGCACACGTCGCCGAGGATGGCATCCTTGCGCCGGCCGCCGGTCTGCGCCTCGCCGTCGCCGAGCCAGATATGCCGGCCGAGCCCGATTTCGCGGGCAACATCGGCGCAGGTCTCGCGCCGCACCAGGGCGGCGAGCCGCCGCGACAGCTCGCCCTCGTCGGCATCCGAAAAGATCTCGTACAGAATATCGGCGATCACGAGCCCGAGGACCCGGTCGCCGAGAAACTCGAGGCGCTGATAGGTCGCGCGGCTTCCGTCAGACACCGCGCTGGCGTGGGTCAGCGCCTGCAGCAGGAGGTCGCTGTCCTGGAAGCGGTACTGAAGGATATCCGCGAGCGCCGCCGGCGTCGGAGCGGCCATCAGCGCACGACGTCGAAAAGGCGGTCCCATCTGAGGTCGGTCGGCCATTTCCAGACCTCCCAGATGGACGTGTTTTCGTCGATCGAGAAATAGATGACCTCGGCGCGGCCGACGAAGTTCTCGAAGGGGACGTAGCCGACATGGCTCAGAAAGCGGCTGTCGGTGGAATTGTCGCGATTGTCGCCCATCATGAAGAAATGACCGGCGGGAACCTTGTAGACCGGCGTGTTGTCGCCGAAGCCGTTATCGCCGAGCTCAAGCACCTGGTAGGAGACGCCGTTGGGAAGCGTCTCGACAAAGCGGGCAACCCGAGACTCGCGGCCGTTCGCGTCGGTGGAGACGTAGTCCTCGACCTTCTCGCGCGGCACCGGCTCGCCGTTGATGTGCAGGATACCGTCCTGCACCTGGATCTCGTCGCCCGGCATGCCGATCACGCGCTTGATGTAGTCGGTGCTCGTATCGCGGGGCAGCTTGAACACAACGACGTCGCCGCGGTCCGGCTGGCTTGCCCAGATGCGGCCGGAAAACAGATCGGGCCCGAAGGGAAACGAGTATCGCGAATAGCCGTAGCTGTATTTCGAGACGAACAGATAGTCGCCGATCAGAAGGGTCGGCATCATCGACCCGGACGGGATATTGAACGGCTGGAACAGGAACGTCCGGACGATCAACGCCAGAATCAGGGCATGGATGACAACGCGGATGGTTTCGCCGAACCCGCCCTGGTCCTTGGACTTCTTATCGGTCATGACACTCATCGATGGAATCTCCGGGGAGCCGGCGCCGGAGGCCTGCCCCGTATAACGGGTTCATGTTCGCGCCGCAATCAATGCCCGTGAAATGGCGAAAACGCGGCGGGGACAGCAAGATCGGCGCCCTACTTCGGTCGCGCCGGCACGGCCGTGATGATCACGATCGCCTGGGCCAGAGGGAAGTCGTCGGTGATGGTGAGGTCGATCTGCGCCTCGCATCCGTCCGGCGTGAGTTCCTCCAGGATACGCCGCGCCCCGCCGGTGAGCTGCATGGTGGGGCGTCCGCTCGGCAGGTTCACCACGCCCATGTCGCGCCAGTAGACGCCGCGGCGAAATCCCGTGCCCAGCGCCTTCGAGCAGGCTTCCTTGGCGGCGAACCGCTTGGCGTAGGAGGCAGCCCGCAGCTTGCGGCGGTCGGACTTCTCCTGCTCGATGTCGGTGAAGATGCGCTGCACGAACTTGTCGCCCCACCGATCGATCGATTTCTCGATGCGGCGGATGTCGATCAGATCGTTGCCGAGTCCCAGTATCATCGTATGACCGCGGATATCGCCGAGCCGTCAGCCCTGGCTCGCCTGGCGGACGCGAGAGGCGTCCATCAGCGAGCGCATGCGGCGGACCGCGGAATCAAGGCCGGAAAAGATCGCTTCGCCGATCAGGAAGTGGCCGATATTGAGTTCGACGACCTCGGGGATCACGGCGACGCCGCCGACCGTCTCGTAGGTCAGGCCGTGGCCGGCGTGGACTTCGAGGCCCAGCGAAGCGGCATAGGCGGCCGCGTTGCGGATGCGGTCCAGCTCGCGCTCGCGGCCAGGCCCGTCACCGGCCAGCGCCAGATCGCAGAAGCGGCCGGTATGGATTTCAACCACCTGCGCGCCGAGCGAGGCGGCGGCATCCATCTGCCGTTCCTCCGCCTCGATGAACAGCGACACGCGAATACCGATGCCGGACAGCTCGGAAACGAAACGCTGCAAATGGTTGTGGCCACCGGCTGCGTCGAGCCCGCCTTCGGTGGTACGCTCCTCCCGCTTTTCCGGGACGATGCAGGCGGCATGCGGCTTGTGGCGCAGCGCGATTTCCAGCATTTCGTCGGTCGCCGCCATCTCCAGATTGAGCGGACGGTCGATCTCGACGCTCAGGCGCGCGATGTCTTCGTCGGTGATATGGCGGCGATCCTCGCGCAGATGCGCGGTGATGCCGTCGGCACCGGCCTCGACGGCGATGTGTGCGGCGCGCACCGGATCGGGGTGCCGTCCACCGCGCGCATTGCGGATGGTCGCCACGTGATCGATGTTCACGCCGAGCCGCAGCTGGCCCAATCCAAAACCCGACATCAGCCTTCACTCCCCAGTGACGTAGGCGCCACCGCGTCCTTGCGGGCGGCGTGTTCCTCGAAACGACGTTGTCGCGCGGCCTGGAACGACCGCACGATGGTGCGCACGAGGAAATAAAAGACGATCCAGGCGATAATACCAAGAGGGACGGCACCGATAAGCATCGTCGTCAGCACCGGCATCAAGGTATCCCAGGAATGCGCGAACAGCCCGAGGCTCATGTCGATGGGCGGGTGCGAGGCACCGTTGCCGCCCATGATCAGCAGCCCCATCCGATAAGACGCCGCCCAGATGAACGGAAAGGTCAGCGGATTGCCGAGTGCCGTGCCGAGCGCCGACGCGAGGATGTTTCCGCCGGTGACGAAGGCAAGAATCGCGGCGAGGACGAAATGCAGGCCGACGAAAGGCGTGAACGAGACCATGACGCCGGCAGCAAAACCGGCGGCGATCGCATGCGGCGATGCCGACAGCCGCAGCACGCGCTTTCCGATGTAGCGGAGCGAGCGCCCCCAGGAGCGCCGAGGCCAGAGAGCGACGCGGACACGTTCCTGTAGTGGGGCCTTGTCTCTACGCTTGAAAAGCATGACTCGATCTAAACGCCCTCGACGGGTCGCTCATACAGGGGGCTCGTTATGTCCACATTACAGCCAGGCCGTTACGATTTCAGAAACCGGCTGCCGGGCTTTGTAACCGGTATGGCAGCCAATTCTGGCGGTACTTCGTCCTCCGCATAGGAGGGAACCGCGAGCGCGACCAGCGAGACCAGCGGCACGCCTACGTCCGCCGTCCCGTTGGAGCGGTCGGCCAGGCACGCGGCGGCGACGCAATTTCCGCCCGCAGCCGCGATGGCGGCGATGCATTCGCGCGAGGAAAGGCCGGTCGTAACCACGTCCTCGACCATCAGGACGCGGGCGCCGGGGGCGATATCGAAACCGCGCCGCAGCGTGAAACGTCCGTCGACACGCTCCATGAAGATGGACGGAACGCCGAGCTGGCGGCCCATCTCATAGCCCACCACGACGCCCCCCATGGCGGGAGAGACGACGAGATCGAACGGGTCGTCGATACGGGCGCGGATCTTGTCTGCGAGCGCCTGGCACAGCCGATCGGCGCGCTTCGCCTCCATCAGCACACGGGCGCACTGCAGATAGGCGCCGCTGTGGCGACCGGACGAAAGGACGAAATGCCCTTCCAGAAGGGCGCCCGCGGCGCGAAATTCGTCGAGGACGGCGTCCGTGTTCAAAATCGTCTCCCTGTCCATTCTAGCCATTCACCCGCTGCACCGAATTGACGGACTTGTTGCCCTTGAGCAGCGAGATGATCGTATTGAGGTGCTTCAGGTCCCAGACCTCCAGGTCGATGGTCATCTCGTGGAAGTCCGCGGTGCGGGTCGTCATCTTCACATTGTCGATATTGGCGTCGTTCTCGGCGATCACCTGAGCCACCTGGGCGAGCGTGCCGGGTTCGTTGATCGCGCGCACGACGATCTGGGTGGGAAAGCGTTCCGGGCTTTCCTCGTCGATGTCCCAGCGCACGTCGAGCCATCGCTCGGGATAGTCGTCGAACGTCTTCAGTTCCGGCGACTGGATCGGATAGATCGTGATGCCCTCGCCCGGCGTCATGATGCCCACGATACGATCGCCGGGGACAGCGCCGCCATTGGCGGCGAAGCGCACCGGCAGGTCGCCCTTGATGCCCCGGATCGGAATGGCGCCGGCGCGTTCGCCATTGTCGGCCCCGGGAGACCGGAATTTCAGGCTCATAGCGCGGCGCAGGCCGAACCAGCCCTCCTCCTTGCGGCTATGGGCGGCGCGCTTGGGCCGCTCCTCCTGATAGTCTGGATAGAGCGCCTTGAGCACGTCGCGCGACGACAGCTCGCCACGTCCGACGGCGGCGAGCACGTCCTCGACGTTGTGCTGGGCAAGCCGAGGCAGAACCGCCGCCAGGCGCTCGTCCGAATAGGCCTTGCCGGCGCGATCGACGGCGCGCATCAGGATCTGGCGGCCGAGCGCGGAATACTGCTTGCGCGAGGCGTCCCGCGTTGCCCGCCGGATCGCCGAACGCGCCTTCCCCGTCACCGCGATCGCCTCCCAGGCCGGCGACGGCGACTGCGCATTGGAATTGATAATCTCCACCTCGTCGCCGTTGTGCAGCTCGCTGATCAAGGGCGACATGCGTCCGTTGATCTTGCACCCGATCGCCGTGTTGCCGATGTCGGTATGGACGGCATAGGCGAAGTCGATGGCGTTGGCCCCGCGCGGCAGGGCGATCAGACGGCCTTTCGGCGTGAAGCAGAATACCTGGTCCTGGAACAGCTCGAGCTTGGTGTGCTCTAGGAATTCCTCCGGCGTGTTGCCTTCCGAAACCATCTCGACGAGACGGCGAAGCCAGCGATAGGCGCCGCTTTCGATCGCGCTGCGGCCGTCGCCGTTGCCCGGTTTGGCGGGCACGCCGTCCTTGTAGAGGGCGTGCGCGGCAATGCCGTACTCGGCGATGTCGTTCATCTCGCGGGTGCGGATCTGCAGCTCGACGCGGCGGTGGCGCGGGCCGATCACGGTCGTGTGGATCGACCGGTAGTCGTTCTGCTTCGGCGTCGAGATATAGTCCTTGTACCGCCCGGGCACGGTCGGCCAAGTCGTATGGACGATGCCCAGGGTGCGGTAGCAGTCCTCGATCGAGCCGACGATGACGCGAAAGCCGATGATGTCGGAGAGCTGCTCGAAGGAGACGGACTTGCGCTCCATCTTGCGCCAAATCGAATAAGGCCGCTTCTCGCGGCCGATCACCACGGCGTCGATACCGCGGTCGGCCAGCTTGGTCGTAAGCGCCTGCTCGATTTCGGCGATCGCTTCGCTGTTGGCGTCACGCATCATCGCCAGCCTGGAGGCGATCATCTCGTAGGCCTGCCGGTTCAACTGGCGGAAGGCCAGCTCCTCCAGCTCGTCCCGCATCCACTGGATGCCCATGCGCCCGGCCAGCGGCGCATAGATGTCCATGGTCTCCTCGGCGACGCGGTTGCGCTTGGCTTCCGGAACGTGATCGAGGGTCCGCATGTTGTGCAGGCGGTCGGCGAGCTTGACCAGCAGCACCCGCACGTCGCGGGAGATCGCCAGCATGAACTTGCGCAGGTTTTCCGCCTGCTCTAGCGCCTTGGAGACGAGATCGAGCTTCTTGATCTTGGTGAGCCCGTCGACGAGCTCGCCGATCTCCTCGCCGAACAGCCTGTCAATCTCCGCCCGGGTGGTCTCGGTATCCTCGATGGTGTCGTGCAGAAGCGCGGCGGCGATGGTAGCGTCGTCGAGCTTCAGCTCGGTGAGGATCGCGGCGACTTCGAGAGGGTGGGAGAAATATGGATCGCCGGACGCGCGCTTCTGCGTGCCGTGCGCCTTCATCGCGTAGACATAGGCGCGATTGAGCAGGGCCTCGTCGGCGTCGGGGTCGTAGCTAGTGACGCGCTCGACCAGCTCGTATTGGCGCATCATGGCGGCTTACCATGCCACCTCCCGGGGCAATCCCGGGGTGGCCGTCAAAGCGCAAACGCGCGAAAGCGCCTCGGAAACGGCCTGTCCGCCGGCCATGCCTGAACCGGCGCAAGAGAACGGCGGACTGTGTTCAGCTATCTTCGGAACGGTGACCTGGATCACTCACGGTCTTCCGGCGGCGTCAGGCCCTCGAGGCCCTTCAGCAATTCTTCCTCGGACATCCGGTCGAACTGAATATCGTCGTCCGACTCGCCGCTGGCGGCGACGGCGACGACCGGAACGGTGTCGGGCTCGGGCTCGTCGACCTCGACGAATTTCTGCATGGAGTGGATGAGTTCCTCCGTCAGATCATCCGGCGAGACGGTCTCGTCGGCGATCTCACGCAGGGCCACCACGGGATTCTTGTCGTTGTCTCGATCGACGGTGATCGACGCGCCGTTGGAGATCATACGGGAGCGATGGCTTGCGAGCAGCACCAGCTCGAAACGGTTATCGACCTTATCGATGCAATCTTCGACCGTCACGCGGGCCATGACAGGGGTCTCCGGGTCGTTAAAGGGAGGTTTGATGGCGCATATACGCGTTCCTCACGATATTGACAAGGCTTAAGCACTAGCCGGCTCCGCGAGAATCGGCGCCGTTCGGCGGGATTCGCCATATTGGGGACAACGTCGGACAATCACGCCTCAGTCATTTGGGCTGCTTGCGAATTCCGCAGTGCACATATACAGCTATTCATGCGCTGGGGGCGCCGGCCAACACCTGATCTTACGGCAATTGCTGCCGCAGATGGGTCCAATTTCAGACGACGAAACGACGTCGATTACGGCCGTTATTTAAGGCGCACGCCTAAGTGGAAGGATTAACGATGAAATTCTACGCGCATGAGCGCATCGCGCTCTTCATAGACGGCGCAAATCTGTACGCTACGTCACGCGCGCTCGGGTTCGACATCGATTACAAGCGCTTGCTTGGGATATTCGAATCGAAGGGCACCCTCATCAGAGCGTACTACTACACCGCCCTGGCGGAAGATCAGGAATATTCCTCGATTCGTCCGCTGATCGACTGGCTCGACTACAACGGCTTCACGGTCGTCACCAAGCCGATGAAGGAATTCTACGACGCGACCGGTCGTCGCAAGGTCAAGGGCAACATGGATATCGAGCTCGCCGTCGACGCGATGGAGCTCGCCGACCGGGTCGATCACGTCGTGCTGTTCTCCGGCGACGGCGATTTCCGTTCGCTCGTCGACGCGCTGCAGCGCAAGGGCAAGCGGGTCAGCGTCGTCTCGACCATCTCCTCGCAGCCGCCGATGATCGCCGACGAACTGCGTCGTCAGGCCGACGTTTTCGTCGATCTTGCCAGGCTGCAGGGCGAGATCGGCCGCGATCCGTCCGAGAAGGCCGAGCGCGCCGCGCGCCGCGAGCAGGCGGCCGCCGAGCGGGCGCAACGCGAGGCCGGTGACGATTTCGAAGACGAAGACGACTACGACGAAGATTACGTCGAGTCCTGACCGATTGCCGACGCCGAGTCCCAATTTGCTCTCCGAACCGCCCAGAGACTGCCGCGCGTGTCCGCGGCTCGCGGATTTTCGCGCCCGCAATCGCGCCGACCATCCCGACTTCTTCAACGCGCCGGTTCCCAGTTTCGGCCCAGCGAATGCCTCCGTGCTGGTGGTGGGGCTCGCCCCTGGACTGAAGGGCGCCAACAAGACCGGTCGACCGTTCACCGGGGACTATGCCGGCGACCTTCTATACGAGACGCTGTCCGAGTTCGGATTCGCGCGGGGACACTATCGCGCCGATCCGGATGACGGTTTGACGCTCGTGGACTGCCGGATCACCAACGCGGTGCGGTGCGTGCCGCCGCAAAACAAGCCCGTCGGAGCGGAAATTGGTAATTGCCGGCCGTTTCTCAGCGCAACGATCGCCGAAACCACGGGTCTAAGGGCAATCGTCGCGCTCGGCCGGATCGCGCATGAGTCGATCCTTTCGGCGCTCGGCGCGCGTCGGGCGGCCCATCCGTTCGCCCATGCTGCCCAACACGAACTTGGCCGACACGAACTTGGCCGACACGAACTTGGCGGGCACGATCTGGGCCAGAACGATCCGGGATCGCTGGCGCTTTTCGACAGCTATCACTGCTCCCGCTACAACACGAACACGGGGCGGCTGACACCGGAGATGTTCAAGGCCGTGTTCGCGGCGGTCCGGGACGAAATCGGCTGACCAGCCCCGGCTTCAGCCGCGGTCTCGCATCAGCCGCGCCTTTTCACGCTGCCAGTCGCGCTTCTTCTCGGTCTCGCGCTTGTCGTGGGCCTTCTTGCCGCGCGCGAGCGCGATCAGGAGCTTGGCGATGCCGCGCTCGTTGAAATAGATCTTCAACGGCACGATCGTCATGCCTTCCTTCTGGACGGCACCGATCAGCCGGTTGATCTCGCGGCGATGCAGCAACAGCTTGCGCGGGCGCTTCGGCTCGTGGCCGAAGCGGTTCGCCGGCCCGTACTCGGGAATATGAACGTTGAACAGCCACAGATCGCCACCCATCTCGCCGGCATGGGCCTCCGACAGGCTCGCCCTGCCCTCGCGCAGCGATTTGACCTCGCTGCCGGTCAGGATGATGCCGGCCTCGACCGTATCGAGGATCTCGTAGTCGAATCGCGCCCGGCGGTTTTCGGCAACGAGTTTGCCCGCCGGCGCCTTTCGCGCCGTCGCCATGTTCTAGGACCTTTTTTGCCTCAGGCGTTCAGAATGCCGGCGTGCACCATGGCATCGCGGACCTCGGCCTTGGTCGACTCGCTGACCTCGACGACCGGGAGGCGCACCAGCGGCGTGATCCGGCCGAGCAGCGATATCGCGTACTTCACCGGCGCCGGGCTCGTCTCGATGAACAGGGCCCGGTGCAGCGGCATCAGGCGATCCTGATAGTCGAGCGCGGCGGCGTAGTCGCCCGCCAGACACGCGCGCTGGAACTCGGCGCACAGGCGCGGCGCGACATTCGAGGTCACCGATATGCAACCGACGCCGCCATGGGCGTTGAAGGCGAGCGCCGTCGGATCCTCTCCCGAAAGCTGGATGAAATCCTTGCCGCACGCCATGCGCTGGAGGCTCGGCCGGCTCAGGTTGGCGGTCGCGTCCTTCACACCGACGATATTGTCGCAATCCCTGAAGAGCCGCGCCATGGTCTCGACGCTCATGTCGACGACGCTGCGTCCCGGGATGTTGTAGATGAAGATCGGGATACCGATGGCGTCGTTGATCGCCTTGTAGTGGCGATAAAGGCCTTCCTGGCTCGGCTTGTTGTAATAGGGCGTGACGACGAGGACGGCATCGGCGCCGGCCTGCTCGGCATGCTTGGCCAGATCGATGGCCTCGGCCGTGTTGTTGGACCCGGCACCCGCGATCACCGGCACGCGCTTCTGCGCGGCCTCGATGCACAGTTCCACGACTCGCTTGTGCTCTTCGTGGCTCAACGTCGGCGATTCGCCGGTCGTTCCGACCGGTACCAGGCCGTTGGTGCCTTCCGTGATCTGCCAGTCGACGAAGTCCTGGAACGCTTTCTCGTCCACCGCACCGTTCGAGAACGGCGTGATGAGTGCGGTGATCGATCCGGTAAACATGACTGAGCGTTCCTTCTATCCGGCTGCCTGGCCGGGGATTAGAGCGGCGTGGAGCATAGATTCTGGACCCCGTAGCGGCAAGCAGCAGGCTTGTCCACCACCGCCGGGCCTTTGAGCGATGACACGTTCTCGCCAAAAACGTCCCGCTATCATCATTTTTTCAGACTTTGCAATGAAAGTTTGTGTTTATGTCGATACCACGGCTCGTCGCAATTGGCCTCGCCGCCGGCGCATTCGTTGCGCCCGGCACCGGCATCGCGTTGACGGCGTCTGACGTACCGCTGCCGCGCGAACGCCCCGGATCGGTTGCATCGGAGGCGGACGCCGCCAAGGCCGCACCCGCCGAAACGGATGCCGCCGAGACCGATGCCACCGAACGCGAGGCCGCCGGGACCGAGTCCGGCACGGCGGATACGGATATCGGCGACGCTGACGCGCCCGGCGCGAAATTCTCTTCGAACGGCATTGCCTTGCCGAGACAGCGTCCGCCGGAAGCCGGTCCCAGGTTCGGCCCCGACGGGGCCCTCGGGGCCGTTGCCGACGACGCCACGGCGGCCGCCGTGCGCGAGGCGGTCAACCACATCTCGGCGCGGCGCTTCGACGCCGCCCTGGCCATCCAGAAGAAGATTGCCGACCCCGCGGCGCGCACGCTTATCGAATTCCTCTATGTCCGCGATTATTCGCTTTCGGCCCCCCACGCCCGCATAGCGGATTTCCTCGACAACAATCCCGATTGGCCGAACCGCGAGCTCATCCGCAAGCGCTTCGAGGTCGCCCTGCTCGCGCAGCGGGCGAAACCGGATACAGTGATCGCCGCCTTTGAAGAAGAGGCCCCCCTGAGCAGCGCCGGCACCATCGTGTTCGCCAGCGCGCTGGACAAGGCCGGCAACCTCGACCGGGCGCGCGCGATGATCCGTGCCTTGTGGCGGAGTGCGTCGCTGACCCAGGGCGAGGAAAAGCTTGTCCTCGAGCGGTTCGGCAAGATCCTCACCGGTGAAGACCACAAGGTCCGCATGGACCGGCTGCTTTATAAAGGCGAGACCGCGGCGGCCCTTCGGGTGGCGAAGAAACTCGGCGGCAACAACCTGAAGCTGGCCGAGGCGCGCATCGCCGTTATCCGGCGATCCAAGGCGGCCGGCTCGGCGCTCGACAAGCTGCCGGACACCTCGAAGGCGGATCCGGGATATCTGCTTTCCAAGGTGCAATGGTATCGGCGCACCGGCAAGGAGGCGGAGGCGGCCAAGCTGCTGCTGTCCGCCGCCTTCGACGACGACAAGCTCGTCGACCCCGACGAATGGGCGCTGGAACGGCGCATCATCGCGCGCGAACTGATCGAGGAGGACAACGCCAAGGCGGCCTACGACCTCGTCAGCACGCATGCCGCGGAATCCGCGATCGACCGGCTGGAGAACGAGTGGCATGCCGGCTGGATTGCCCTGCGCTTCCTGAAAGATCCGGAAGCCGCGAAGACGCATTTCGCCGAACTGAAGACGATCGCCACGACGCCGATTAGCCAGGCGCGGGCGGAATACTGGCTCGGCCGCGCGTCCGAAGAGGGTGGCGAGCCGGAACGGGCACTCGAGCACTATCTGGCCGCCGGCGCGTTCCCGACGACCTATTATGGCCAGCTGTCGCTCGACCGTGTGGGCCGCACTTCGGTGCCCGGCCCCGACAAGCCGCTCATCGCCGATACGGCACGGCGGATCGTCAACGAGCGCGACAGCGTTCGTGCCATGCGCCTGCTTGCCCAGATCGGCGAGAAGGATCAGGCGGCTCGCTACATGATCTCGATGGCCAACGAGACCGACGACCCGCTCACCCTCGTCGGCCTTGCCGAAACCGCGCAGCGGATGGGCCTGAAATGGGGCACGGTGTGGATCGGCAAACGCGGCAGCCAGGCCGGGGCGCCGACGGATGCCTACGCGTTCTCGACCGACGGCATGCCTGACTATCCCAAGATGGGCGCGCCGATCGACCCGGCCGTGGTCTATGCGATCGCCCGCCAGGAAAGCGTGTTCAATCCGGAGGCCGTGAGCCCGGCCGGCGCACGCGGCCTGATGCAGATGATGCCGGCGACGGCCAAGGCCACCGCGCGCTCGGTTGGCCAACCGTACGATCTCAAGCGCCTGACAGCGGATCCGCGCTACAACGCGACCCTCGGCGCCGCCCATCTCGGCGAGCTGGCGGATTACTACAACAACGCTTTTGCCCTGGTGTTCGCCGCCTACAATGCCGGCCCCGGCCGCGTCTCCGAGTGGATCGAGCGGTTCGGCGATCCGCGCAAGGGTGAGATCGATCCCGTCGACTGGGTCGAGCTCATTCCCTTCAACGAAACGCGCAACTACGTGCAGCGCGTGATGGAGGGCCTGCAGGTCTATCGCGCCAGCCTCGGCGGCAGCCAGAAACTGCTCATCGCCGACGACCTGAGATTGCCGATCGGATACGGGAACACGATGATCGCCGTCGATACCGGCAGCCGTCCGGGCGTCTACGACAACGGCGTTCCCGGCGTCTTCAGCGGCTTCGGCAGCGGCCCGCTCGATACCGGCGGCGCCCCGGCAACCGCTCTGGGGTTCGGCGAGGGGCACTGAGCATGGCGGATACGGCGGGTGCCGAGACGCTCGCGGAGACCTCCGAAGCGTCGGCGGAATGGCGCGACGTTTCCGTCACCGCGCGGGACGGGCTGCGGCTTCATCTGCGCGAATACGGCGCGCGAACCAGCCCTCACCTGCCCGTCGTCTGCCTGCCCGGCCTGACCCGCAATACCCGCGATTTCCACGAACTCGCCGTCTTCCTTTCGACCCACAAGCACCGGCCCCGCCGCGTCGTCGCCATGGACTTCCGCGGACGCGGCGGCTCCGGCTACGACCGGAACTGGAAGAACTATTCGCCGATGGTCGAAATGGCCGACGTGCTGGACGTCCTCGTCGCCCGCGGCATCGAAGCGGCCGCGTTCGTCGGCACCTCCCGAGGTGGCCTCGTCACCATGCTGTTGGCCGCCGCCCGCCCGACCGTTCTGAAGGCCGTGGTGCTGAACGATATCGGTCCGGCGATCGAAGGGCGCGGCCTGCTCCGCATCAAGAACGTCCTGGCCGGCACAAACGTTCCCGCGACATGGGACCAGGCGGTCGACGGTCTGAAACGGGCGTACGAAGCCCATTTCCCCGCTCTCGACGATGCCGCCTGGGACCTCTTCGCGCGCCGGACCTATGCCGAGAAGGACGGCCGACCTATGCGGGATTTCGATCCCAAGCTCATGAAAACGCTGGCTAATATCGATTTCAACCAGCCCCTGCCGACGATGTGGCCGCAGTTCGACGGCCTGGCACACATCCCCGTCATGGTAGTGCGCGGCGACCATTCGGACATCCTGTCGGCGGAGACGGCCGAGCGAATGCGGGACCGCCATCCCGATCTGGACCTCTTGACCGTCGACGGCGCCGGCCACGCGCCGCTTCTGTTCGAACCGGCGGTTCTCAACCGGATTTCCGCCTTCGTCACGTCCGCCGAAGACCGCTGATCCAAGCCCCCGGCCGAGAGCCACCCGCAACCGCCCGCGCGGGCGGTCAATTGCGTAGCACGAACTCGATGCGGCGGTTGCGCGCCTTCCCGGCCTCAGAGCCGTTCGAGGCCAACGGACGGCTTTCCCCGTAACCAAGCACCGTAATTCGTTCTGTGGCGACGCCTTCCGCGATCAGAAGGTCCGCGACCGCTCGCGCCCTTTCAAGGCTGAGCCGGTGGTTCGCGTCGGCGGCAGCGTCGGAATCGGTGTGTCCGGCGACCGATATCAGCGCGTCCGGACAGCGCGCCGCTTCATAGGCGACATGGTCGAGCGCCGGCCGACTGTCGGCTCGCATCTGCGCCCGGCCCACCTCGAACGCGATCCCGCGGCCGTCGATCGCCGTCTTGATCGCAGCCTCGCAGTCCGGCGCGGCCACGGCCGGTCCGGACGGACCTGCCGTTACGTTAACGTCCCGGGTTTCGTAGCCCTCCGGCCAACCGGTTGCGAGCGCGTTCAACAGCTCGGCCTTCGCGGATCCGTGAAAGGCCGCACCGGAAACGGCGAACCGGCCATCGCCCAGGCTCGCCTCCCCCTCGGCCAATCGCGTCATCAGATCGATTGCCAGTTTGGCCGCGTCGGCGAACCGGGGCGGCGCGTCCGGCCGCGGGACAAGGCCGGTCGTCAGTGGTCTGTCGGGAAACGCCGCCGCGACGGCTGCGACGATCGTCGCCGTTGCCGGCGCATCCGGAACGGAGCCGTGCAATTCGATCGTGTTCCGCGTCAGCCGGATCGTGAGTTCGTAATCGGCGGGGCCGGCGGAATCAGACGTCGTGGCCCGCGAGCGCGACACCAGCCCCCCGGACATGGAGAAGAAAATCAGGCTAGCAGCGACAACAGAAACAAAAGGGCGGAGTCGCCCGAATTGGATCGGCATGAAAAGTGGTCCGGGGCGGTTCGTCAGAGCCACAGGTTAGGCGATTCGAACCAGCCGGATGGCCGAGCTATTCAGATCAAAGGCATTGGGGACAAAAGAAAACCCCGGCAGCTCGCGCCGCCGGGGTATCTGGTCGGGGGACCGGTCCGAAGACCGGCCGTCCCTTAAACCGGATCAGAAGGACCGGGTGACCTGGAAGGCGGCCGAGAAGGCACCATCCGAGTTGTCGACAGCCGGGCCGCAGATGCCCACCGGGCCAATGCAGCCACCGGCCTGCGGCAGGCCGTAGTCGGCGTTGCCGTACACCAGGTCGACGTTGAACGTCGTCCGCGGAACCGGGGTCCACGCGAAGTCGAGGTAGACCTGCCAGAAGTCGTTGGACGAATCCGAGGTCAGCGTGGTCGGCACGAAGAAGTTCGTGATCACGTCGTCAGCAGACACGTTGCCATAACCGCCACCGAGCGTCGAAGCGAAGGTCGGCGTCCAGTTATGCGTGTAGCTGGCGAGCAGCGACCAGGTCGTCACGGTGTCGACGATGCAGCCACCCGTCGCCGGGGTCAGCACGTTGCAGGCACCCCAGACGGCGTTGATGACGCCAGCACCACCCTGGGCACCAGCGAAGCTGTCCTGGAAGTACTGGTGAGCGCCGTCCGTGTAGATGGCCTTGAACGCGAAGTAGTCGCCTTCACCAACGGAAGGAACGTTCAGGACCAAGCCGAACAGAGCGGCCCAACCGATTTCGGAATCGGTCTGCGTGCCCGGATACGGACCCGGAGCAGCACCACCAAGCGAGACCTCACGGAACTCGTTGTTGGTGATGGCACCCGACAGCTGGGCATTACCCCAGTCGCCGTCGACGCGAAGGTTCGCGACGATGTCAGGCATGTCGTTGCGGTCGCTGACCACGTTGGCCGGGAAGAAGAGGCCAACCTGATTCCACGCACCCGGGTTCACACCGCGCGGGAAACCGACAAGGCCGGCTGCACCGTAAGCGGTCGGAGACGTGTAGTCCTGATCTTCCAGTGCGACCGACAGCGAGAAGCCGTTGCCGAAGCTGGCCGTGTAACGGACCTGGTTACGGCGCATGAAGTTGTCGCCGATGATCACGTACGGGTCAGTCGTCGAAGCCGACGAGTCCAGATGCAGGAAGGTCGACCAGGTCTTACCAAACGTCCAGTTACCGAACTGAACGAAGGCGTGACGCAGATCAGCCGAACCACCGGTACGGGCGTCGTTGTCCGTCGCCTGCAGCTCGACGAATGCACGGACGGTGCCGTACTCGGTCGAGGTGCGGGCGTCGAAGTTCACACGGCCCTGACCGTACATCTGGATCCGGTCCTGGATCGTGTGTCCGTCCGGAACGATCGAGTCCGGGCGATAGAACTCGTCACCGAACCACTGGTCTTCAGCGCCGACCACAACGAGTCGAGCAAAACCACCGACCTTGAAGCAGATGTCCGTTCCCGGCAGCTCGATGAAGCCGGTGATGTCACACCGGTACACCGGCTCCCGGGGAGCCTTAACATCCATCATCATGTCGGCGGCCTGGGCCCCAGTCGTAGCTGCGAGGAAAGCCGCAGCCGAGCCGAGGAAGATGTTTCTCATATTGTTCATCCTGACCTCCAATTTCCACCTTAGGGACCAGGTTTCGTTCCTCTGGGCGCGAGCCACTGGACTTCCCCTAATTCCCCGCGAGTTACTTGCGACCCGAGGCGACCCCGAACGCAAGCGTTGCGACTCCCCGGATTTCCGGCGTCGCATCGCCAACTTACCCAACACCGATTGCCGATCAACAAACAAAGCGGCTGTTTCGGCCCGGAACGGCTGCTTTTCCAGGTGGTGTTGCACAAAGTCCACGTTGTTACCGCCAAGCCTCAATTTCCTTGAGGATTCCAGCGTTATAGGGGCGATTAGGGGCCCTTCCCACCATCGTTTTGGGCGCTTTTTGGGTTCTTGGCGATCGTTCGAGCGGAATATCTCGTTAAGAGACGGCGCCCTGGGTTTCGCGATTTCGGCCCCTCGCAGCGCAATACGGCCGGTCCCAGGCCCCGCGATTCTGCGTCGGCCAGCGGCCACCGATTCTCGGGAGACGCGCGGAGAACGAAAATGCCCCGGCGAAGCGGACTTCGCCGGGGCATCGGGGATGGGCCTATCGCCGGTGCCTTGGAGCGCACCGTCGCGGGAATGCATTCGGGCGCGATCAGAACGAGCGCACGATATCCAGCGCCACCGCGAGAGCTCCCTGGTCGTCGGCCGCGGCCGGATTCGCCGTGAAGGGATCGAAGCCGCCGGCCGGCGTCGTGCCCGCGCCGTTGAAATCGACATGGCCGTAGTGGACGCCGAACATGATCGTCAGGTTATTGACGGGCATCCACGAGACGTTTCCGAAGATTTCGTAGGTGTCCATGTCGAAATCCGAGGAAAGGGACGGCACCCCGGCATTGAACACGGTCATCGGCGCGCTGACGTTCTGATAGCCAGCCCCGACGGTCGAGGACCAGGTCGACGACCAGTTGTGGGTGAAGCTCGCCAGTACGGACCACGTCGTCACCGTATCGACGGCACAGTCGCCGTTTGCGGGAACGAGCCAGTTGCAGGCCCCCCAGACCGTGTTCGTCGTCCAGAGGAAGTTGTCCTGATTGTACTGGGTTGCGCCGTCCGTATAGATGGCCTTGAAGGTGAAGTAGTCCCCCTCGCCGGTCGCCGGCGTGTTCACGAGCAGGCCGAACAGGGCCGCCCAACCGATCTCCGAATCCGTCTGACTGCCCGGAACGGTCGCGGGGGCGCTGCCGAGAAACACGTCCCTGAACGCGTTGTTATGCAGGGCGCCGGACAGTTGCGCCGAGCCCCAGTCACCTTCGGCCTTGATATTGGCGACGACGTCCGGCACGTCGTTTCGGTTGCTGACCACCGCGCAACCGCCACCGCAGAATCCCCAGACCGGCGCGAACAAACCGGCCGCCGTGATCGCGCTCGGCGTGGTGTAGTCCTGGTCTTCCACCGCGATCGACACCGAGAACCCCCTGCCGAAGCTCTGGGTATAACGGATCTGATTGCGGCGCATGAAGTTGTCGCCGGTCACCGTCAGCAGGTCGGTATAGACGGGGCTCGATTCGAGATTCAGGAAGGTCGACCAGGTCTTGCCGAAGGTCCAGTTGCCGAACTGCACGAAGGCATGACGCAGATCGAACGAGCCGCCGGTACGGGTGTCATTGTCAACCGCCTGCATCTCCACGTAGGCGCGGACCGTGCCGTACTCCGTCGAAGTGCGCGCGTCAAAGTTGACACGACCGACCGCGTACATGCCGGTGGTATCTTCCAGCGTATGCCCGTCCGGGACGATGCCGTAAGCGGCGCCTGTCCCAAAGGCGTCCCACTGATCCTCGGACGCATAGGCCACGAGCATAGCGTATCCACCCACCTTGAAGCAGATGTCGGTGCCCGGCAGCTCTATGAATCCGGTGACGTCGCACCGGTAGACCGGTTCGCGCGGCGCCTTCACGTCCATCATCATGTCGGCGGCCTGGGCCCCGGTCGTGACGGCGATTGCCGTCACCGATCCAAGCAGAACTGTCTTCAACTTCGTCATTCGTCTCTCCGAGCGGCACCCGTAGTAGACTTTGGCCACGACGTAAAATGCCGAGGGCTGCGCCCAGAACCGCTTCGCGACCTGGTGCCGATTTAGATCGCAGCGTCCGTCCCCACCAGCGGTGGGGAGAACCTGACGAGTGCCGCGAAGACGGGCAATCGGAATCTTCCAAAGACGGCCGGCGCAAAGGCGATTTCGAGCGTACGTAGCGCTGCCGCCACAGTCGCTCGGCCGACCAGGCTCCTGCCGCCCGCATTATGGTCAATCGCCGCCCGGGCATCGCGACACCATCTGCAACACAGGGATACCGGTGCGGACTGTCGACGTTCTCTATCCGGCGATGGCGGCTTCGACCTCGTGGGCGCCATGCCAGATCATCACGAGGGCGACGTAGAGAACGATCAGGAGCCCGCACCACGCCAGCCACCGATAGCGATCCAGGAGGCGGGCGATCAGGGTGGCCGCGGCGCCCATCAGGACGATCGACAGCAACAGGCCCGCCGCAAGAACGTAAGGGTGGTCGCGCGCCGCGCCGGCGACCGCCAGCACATTGTCGAGAGACATCGATATGTCGGCGACGATGATCTGCTTCATCGCCTGACCGGCGCTCTTCACCGGCACGGCCGCGGCTTCTTCGGCGTCCAGATCGTCGGCCAGCAGTTCCGCGCCGGCGTGTGCCGCAGCCCCTTCGGCCAGCTCGCGGTAGAGCTTCCAGCACACCCATAGCAACAAGATGCCGCCCGCAAGCAACAGGCCGACAATCTGCATCAGCTGGGTCGCGGCGAGCGCCAGGGCGATGCGCAGAACGACGGCGCCGGAGATTCCATAGAAGATCACCTTGCGGCGCACATGCGCCGGCGCGCCGACCGCCGCCATCGCGACGACGACCGCGTTGTCGCCTGCCAGAACGAGGTCGATAAAGACGACCTGGAGAATGGCGATGAATTGCTCGGGCAACGTCGAACCTTCAAATCCACCGGCTGACGAGCCTAGCCGGCGCGCAAGCTACCGGCGGCATGGGGCTTTTTTCGAACCGGAACGGCGGGGCGCAGCCGTCGCACCTCAAGACGGCCGCGAGCGATCCGGCCCTGACAGGATTGCAATTATATCGTCGAGCGCACGATTCAATCGCTCCAGGCGTTCCTCTCCGATTTCCGAGATCAGTTCCCCGAAGGCCGCCTCGGTCTCCGCTCCCATTTCCTCGACCAGCGCCCGGCCCTTGTCGGCCAGGGAAACGATGACTCGTCGCTTGTCGGCATCGTTCGTGCGCCGATTGATCAGGCCTGCCGCATCCATCTTGGGGAGGATCCGCGACAGGCTCGCGGGATGAATGAGGCACCACTCGCTCAGCGAGAGAATCTCGGTTTCGCGAAGATCGGCAAGGACGCGCAGGATGCGCCATTGCTGTTCCGTGATCTGATGGGAATGCAGGATCGGGCGGAAGCGCGAAATCACCGCCTCTCTCGCCCGCAGGAACTTCATCGGAATCGCCTGGCTGAACGGCCGCATCACGCCTTGCTCTTCGGCGCCACTGCGTCCGTCGAGCGGCGCGTCGCGTTTGCGATCATGCGGTGCTGAATGCGCCATTGTTCGCCACCAAACTAATTTAGTTACGCATACATTGGCGACATCGGAAAGCGGGATTATTTCTCCGGCAAACCTAACTCGATCTGCCGTTACGGAAGTCTAGTAGCGATAATTTTAGTTAAAACAAATATATAGATGTACGGCGCCGGATTGGCCAAATTCGCAACCAGAGCTTGTTACACCGCGAATTGATCAACGCTTCGCCTGGCCGACGCAGGCAAACCGGTCAAAACGTCACGATTCGTACCTCGCGCAGCCGCGGAGCCGGCCTCATCGCGCGACGATGGGCTGTGCCTCCAGAACGGGCTCGACGACCGCCGTTCCCTCGAAGAACGACCCTTCCTCGAACCAGCTCCTGGGCGCGGGATGGCCCCACAGGGTCTGACGCTGGGGATCGCGCAGCGTCCAGCGGATCGGCTCCATATCCGGATCGGCGGTGAGATAGTCCGACGTAAACAGCTCGACCCGATGCCCGTCCGGATCGCGAACATAGAGGAAGAACGCGTTGGAGATGCCGTGCCGGCCGGGGCCGCGCTCCATGTTCCCTAGGTAGCCGCTCGTCGCCATGACGTCGCAGATATGCAGGATATCGAGCGGCGTCGCGGTCCACATGCCGATGTGATGCAGGCGCGGCCCCCTGCCGTTGGTGAAGGCGAGATCATGGACGTTGCCCTTGCGGTGCATCCAGATCGCCCACAGCTTCGGATCGGGATCCTCGGTCTCGGTGTACTCGGTCACGCGGAAGCCGACGGCGGTATAGAAGTCATGGCTCACCTGCACGTCGGGCGTGAAGCAATTGACGTGGTCGATGCGCTGGATGCGGGCGCCACGATGATGCGTGTACTTCTGCAGCATCGAAGACGTCTGCTCCATCTCGAAATAGAACTCGATCGGCATGCCGAGCGGGTCCACGGCATTCAGTGTGCGGCCCTGATGCGGACGCTCGACGAACTCGGCCCGCAGGCCCTGCTCGTCGAACCAGAAGGCGGCCCGGTCGAGATCCTCTTCGCTGGCGACCTTGAAGCCCATCGTCCGAACGACCGGCTTTTCGGCGCGCACCAGAACGATCGAGTGATGGTTCCGCTCCTCGATTCCGCGCAGATAGATGCGATCGGCGGATTCGGCCGTCACGTGGAGGCCCAGGCAGTCGACATAGAACGCCCGCGACGCTTCGAGATCCGTCACGGCGAATTCCACATGGCTGACGCGGACGATGTTGAACGGCGGGTTCATCACGGGCTTCGCAACGGGCATGGTCCTGATCTTTCCTGTCGGCGCGGAACTAAGGCTGCGGTCTGTCCGGGGCCTACCCGGTCACGGCGAACGCGACATTCGCCCGGCCGGCACATGGCCGGAGCCGAATCCCAGAGGTCTCATTCCTGTTCCTCCCTCTCGATGCCCCGCGCCCCGCCCGACGGTCCCGGCGTCGCGTCAAACACCGATGCGCGGCACCGTGTGGCCGCCGAGGCCGATCGCGATGTTCTTGGTTTCCATGTAGAAATCGAAGCTGTAGTCGCCGCCGTCGCGGCCGATACCGGATGACTTCGTGCCGCCGAACGGGGTCGGCAGATGGCGTACGTTCTCCGAATTGACCCAGACCATGCCGGCTTCCACCTCCTGGGCGATCCGGTGCGCGCGGCCGACATCGTTGGTCCAGAGATAGGCGGCCAGGCCGTAGCGGACATCGTTGGCGATCGCCAACGCTTCCTCCTCGTCCTCGAACGGGATCATCGTCAGCACGGGTCCGAAGATCTCCTCCTGGGCGATCCGCATGTCATTGCGGGCATTGGTATAGAGCGTCGGTTCGACGAAGTTGCCTTCCTCGCCGACCCGGCCGCCACCGGCCGCTATCGTCGCACCGTCCTCCTTGGCGGCATTGACATAACTCATGACCTTTTCGAGGTGGCGCGGATGGATCAGCGGCCCGATCTCGGTCTTCGGATCGAGCGGATGGCCGACCCGCATTTTCTTTATGCGTTCTGAAGCCTTGGCGGCGAATTCCTCATAAATCGATTCATGAACCAGAGCGCGGCTGGACGAGGTGCAGCGCTCGCCGTTCAGCGAATAGATCATGAACAGGACGGCATCGAGCGCCTTGTCGAGGTCGGCATCGTCGAACACGATCACCGGGTTCTTGCCGCCGAGCTCGAAGTGGACGCGCTTCAGGGTCGGCGCGCCCTGCGCCATGATGTGGCTGCCGGTCGCCGATTCCCCGACGAAGCCGATCGCCTTGATGTCGGGATGCTCGGTCAGGGCCTTGCCGGCCTCCTCGCCGATGCCGTGCACCGTGTTCAGGACACCGGCCGGCAGCCCCGCCTCCGCGCATATCTCGGCCAGCAGCGTCGCCGTCAGCGGGCTCCATTCTGCTGGCTTGTGAACGACCGTGCAGCCCGCGGCCAGCGCCGGCGCGATCTTCCAGGTCGACAGCATGAACGGCGTGTTCCACGGCGTGATGACGCCGACGGGGCCGATGGGAACGCGCATGGTGTAGTTGAGATGCGTCGCCGTCGGCAGCGATACCCCGTCGGCGGCCGAAGGGGCCCGGTCGGCGAAGAAGCGGAAGTTCTCGGCCCCGCGCAGCGCCGCCTTCGCCATGTAGCGGATCGGCTGGCCGGTATCGAGGCACTCGATGAAGGCGATCTCTTCCGCCCGCGCCTCGATCGCATCGGCAATCCGGTGCAGAACGGCGCGGCGCTCCGCCCCCTTGGTCTTGCGCCAGGTCCGGAACGCGGCCATCGCAGAGCGGGCGGCGAGATCGATGTCCCGCACCCCGCCCCTGGCAACCGAAGCCAGCACCGCTCCGTCGACGGGAGAGGCCGTCTCGAAGGTCGCGCCGTCGCCTGGATACCGCTTTCCGTCGATGAAATGAGTGACCGGACCGTCGGCGAACTGCCGCAGATAACCCTCGGCACGGTCCAGCACCGCGCGATCGACGACGTTCACCGGGTCGTTCATCGGGGCGTTCATGAGGCAGTCTCCCTGTTGCGGCGCTCGCGGATCGTATTCCGGCGAAACGTCATCGCGCGGTCGATCTCGTGGACCTCCACGGCGAGCGAAACCGGCGTTGTCGCCAGCAGGTCGGCGAGCGCCCGCTCGGCCGTGGCCAGAAGCGCCTTGCCGAGGCCCTGCCTGGCGTCGGCCGGACGCCCCTGACCGACGCGCGCGGTGATATGGACGAAGCCGTTCTCGGGATTGCCGTCACCGACCTTGAAGACGTCGCGACACACCGCGCGGCTGCGGATTCCGTCGATATCGAACAGGCCGGTCGCCAGCGCGGTCTCGTGCAGGCCATCGATCAGGCCGGCCAGGTTCATTTCCGGCTCGAGATTGGCACTGTACTCGACGATCACGTGCGGCATCGCGCGTTGTCTCCCTGGTGCAGGCCGTGGTTTGGCCGATGGTTCCGGCCGATCCTAGCGTGCGCCCTATATCGTTGGCACATCAAACCATATATTCGGCGCAGGAAACCATATATTCGGCCCCGGCCGCACCGTTTATCGCGCCGAATGGCCGGCCTGCCGACGGCACTGCATTTCTCGCATAGGCCTATCTCCGTCCCGCCCGGTTCCCCGCGGCGCCGATCGCGTTACTCTCTGTCCCTTAGCAGTCCGAATCCAGAGCCTTTCGACATGAGCCATTCTCCAGATTTCGCCATCGGCAAGCCGGTCCGCCGCAGCGAGGACCCCAAGCTGGTCAGCGGCCACGGCCGCTACACCGACGACATCTCGCTGCCCGGCCAGGCCTACGGCGTGGTGGTGCGCAGCCCGTTCGCGCACGGCACGATCCGCGGGATCGACATCTCGGCCGCGCTGGACCTGCCGGGCGTACTGGCGGTCTACACGGGCGCGGACCTCGCCGAAGCCGGCTACGCGGGCCTGCCCTCGGTACTGCAGATGACCAATCGGGACGGCACGCCGATGGTGAAACCGGTCCGTCCGGTGCTGGCGACCAACAAGGTGACGTTCGTCGGCGATCCCGTCGCCTTCGTCGTCGCGGAGTCGGCAACCGTCGCCCGCGACGCCGCCGAGGCGGTCGAGATCGATATCGACCCGCTTCCCGCCGTCACCGACGCGGAGCAAGCCCTCAAACCGGGCGCGCCGCAGATCCTCGACGACGCCCCCGGCAACCTTGGCATCGACTACCACTCCGGCGACACCGACGCCGTCGACGCGGCGATCGCGGCGGCCGATCACGTCACGACGCTGGCGCTGACCAGCGACCGGCTGGTGGTCGCGGCGATGGAGCCGCGCGCGGCGCTCGCGGCCTACGACGCACAAACCGGCCGCTACGAGGTGCACGTGCCGAGCCAGGGCGTGTTCGCCATGCGCAACATGCTGGCCGGCGTGCTCGGCGTCGACCAGAGCCGGGTGCGGCTGCTGACCGCCAACGTCGGCGGCTCCTTCGGGATGAAATCGATGCTCTATCCCGAGACGGTCTGCGTGTGCCACGCCGCCAAGGCCCTGGGCCGGCCGGTGAAGTGGACGTCCGACCGTTCCGGCGCGTTCCTCTCCGACAGCCACGGCCGCGACATCCAGGTCACCGGCACGCTGGCGCTGGACAAGCGCGGCACCATCAAGGCGCTGCGGATCACCGGCTTCGGCAATCTCGGCGCCCATCTCGGCCACGTCGCGCCGCTCTATTTCACCATCAACATCGCCAAGAACGTGGTCAGCGTGTACCGCACGCCGCTGGTCGAGGTCTCGATCAAGTGCGCCTTCACCAACACCACCTTCACCGGCCCCTATCGCGGCGCCGGGCGGCCCGACGCCAACTACCTGATGGAGCGGCTGATCGAGACCGCCGCCAGCGAAATGGGCCTCGATCCCGTCAAGATACGCAAGCGCAACCAGATCCGGCCGGGCCAGATCCCCTATGACGCCCCGTCCGAGCTCACCTATGACAGCGGCGACTTCCCCGGCGTGTTCGACGAGGCGCTGGCGCTTGCCGACTGGACGGGATTCAAGGCACGCCAGCGCGAGGCGAAGAAGCGCGGTCGGCTGCTCGGTCGCGGCATCGGCAGCTATCTCGAGGTGACCGCCCCGCCGAACAAGGAGATGGGCGGCATCCGCTTCGAGCCGGACGGCGACGTCACCATCATCACCGGCACCCTCGACTACGGCCAGGGCCATGCCTCGGCCTTCGCGCAGGTGCTGTCGGAAAAGCTCGGCGTCCCGTTCGACCGCATCCGCCTCCTGCAGGGCGATTCCGACGAGCTGATCCACGGCGGCGGCACCGGCGGCTCGCGCTCGGCGATGATGAGCGGGGCGGCGATCGTGGAGGCGGCGCAGAAGGTCGTCGAGAAGGGCAAGCAGCTCGCCGGCCTGGCGCTGGAAGCCGCGGTCGACGACATCACGTTCTCCGACGGCACCTTCACCGTGGCCGGCACCGACATCGCCATCGACATCATGGACCTCGCCGACAGGGTCCGTCACGGGCTCTCCCTGCCCGACGGCATGGAGGACGGCCTCGACGTCACCCATCTGACCGAGGCCCTGCCCTCCTCCTTTCCCAACGGCACGCATGTCGCCGAGGTCGAAATCGATCCGGAAACCGGCGTCGTCGACGTCGTGCGCTACGCGATGGTCAACGACTTCGGCACCGTCATCAATCCGATGCTGGTCGAAGGCCAGCTGCACGGCGGCGTCGTGCAGGGCATCGGCCAGGCGCTGATGGAGATGACGCGGTACGACGAGGACGGCCAGCTCTTGACCGGCTCGTTCACAGACTACGCCCTGCCGCGCGCCGACACCATTCCCGCGTTCGCGTTCGCCAGCCATCCCGTGCCGGCGACGACCAACCCGCTCGGCGCCAAGGGCTGCGGCGAAGCCGGCTGCGCCGGCTCGCTGTCGGCGGTCATGAACGCGGTCATCGACGCGCTGCGGCCGTATGGGGTCACCCACATGGACATGCCGGTGACGCCGGAAAAGGTGTGGCGGGCGGTGAACGTGGCGAGCGACGGCCCGCGATAGAGCCGTTCCCGATTTCACGGTCTACACCGCGCCGAGGGGCGGCATGGGTCCCGGATCTCGTCCGGGACACGCGTTTGTTCGAGTGGCATGGCCGAGCCGAAAGCCATGGCCGCGAGGCCTGCCCACCGGCAAATGCCGCCTGCTTCGGTTTCGCCATGGCGTCTCCCTACTTTCGGCACAGTTCGCCGCGATAGGAGGGCGCAGGGGGCGTAAGCTGTCCATTTCGCCCATTCCGCGCCGGGCCCGCCGCTCCGGTCTGGCGGGCGTGCCGACAGCTCTCGCAGAGGACGTCTGCCATGAACCTGCCGACCATGTGCGCTCGCGCCGTGCCCATTGTCGCCGTCATCGCCGGGATCGCCGCGGTGCCGCAACCGGCCGCCGCCGGCAAGTGCACCACCGGAGTCTGGAAGAACCTGGAAGCGTGCGGCTGGCCGGGAGCCCGCAATACCGGCAAGCGCAGGGGCCTCAAACTCAAGCGCACGCGGAGCCGGACCATCACCAAGGACAATACGGTGATCAAGGGCCAGAAGATCGGCCCAGACGGCCTGGTCATCGCCGCCAAGAACGTCAGGATCCGCCACAGCACCATCGTCAAGAATAGCGGCGGCAACGGCAGCGGCGTGATCAAGATCCTGCCGGGGGCAAGCGCGAAGATCATCCGCACCCGCCTCAACGGCAAGGGGGCGACCCATGCCGGCATCTGGTACGAAGGCACCAGGCTGGTCGCCCGCGGCAACAACATCCACGGGGTCAACGACGGGGTTTTCGTCTGGGACACGGACAACTTCGTCATCAAGGGCAACTACCTGCACAGTTTCACCGAGAACGCGGGCAACGGGCACGTCGACGGCTTCCAGACCGAAGGAGCCTCGAACGGCGTCATCCGCCACAACACGTTCAACGTGACGCAGGACCAGACCTCCGCCATCGCGATCTGGAACGGCCGCCGCGACAGCGCCGACATCCTGGTCGAGGACAACCTGCTGGCCGGCGGCGGCTTCACCGTCTACGCCCAGGACTACAGCCCGTCCGAGGACAATCCGCGCGGTGGCTATTCGGTGACCAACATCCAGTTCCTGAACAACAAGTTCTCCACCGTGAACTATCCGTGCGTGGGCTATTGGGGCGTCTGGTTCTCGCGCGGCGAACCGACCGACGGCTGGAATCGGAGCGGCAACATCGTCCTGGAGACGGGCCGGAACATCGACAACCAGAACCCGCCGAAGCCAGGCGGCGGCAGCTGCGACTGACGCTGGCGGCGGCTGCACCCGGTTTCCGCGAACGACAGCGCGGCGGATCACAAGGAGCCGCCGCGTTCGGACACGCCGGCGATCACGCGGGGGGATCACGCGGAAGGCGATCGCGGATTGGGCGTCACCGGCCCCCCCGGAAGGCGCCCCCTTAGCGGATCGCCTCGAGCGGCTGGTCCCGGGTCGATTCCACCAGGCCGTAGAAGACCTCGTTGACCTCGCCCCACTTGCCGATCGCGGCCTTCACGTTGTCCATCCAGCGCTTCACGTTCGGATATTTAGAGAAGTCCGAATGGACGACCTCGCCGAGGGTGATCAGGCCGATGCCGAAATAGTCGGCGATGGTGATCTCGTCGCCGGTCAGGAACTTGCGGTCCGGACCGATCCAGTAGTCGTTGAGGATCCCGAGCCAGTTCTCGGCGTTGGCCTTGCCCCACTTGATGGTCTCCGCGTGCGCCTCCTCGGTCGGGCGCTTGTGGTGCGGGAACACCTGCGGATAGATGAAGCCGTAGGCGTAGTCGCGATAGAAGTTCGAGTTGAACCAGTCCATGATCTCGTTGACCCTGGCGCGGCGCTTCAGGTCCTTCGGGTATTCGGGCAGGTCGTTCTTTTCGGCGAGATATTTCAGGATCGCCGAGGATTCGGTCAGGCGGAAATCACCGTCCTCGAGCACCGGCACCAGCTTGTTCGGGTTGATCGAGGCGAACGGCTCCTGGTGATGGGCGCCGGTGAACAGGTCGACGACCTCCTCGTCGACGGGAATGCCCTTCTCGTGGATGAACAGACGAACCGGCCGGCTCGTCATCGACACCGGATGCATGTAGAGCTTCATGGCAGTCCTCCCTGTCTTGTCGCTGTGTGATCGGTACGGATTTCGGGATCAGTACGGATACTTGATCAGTACGGATTCCGGGGCGCGCGGTCGCTCGACAGGCTTTCGCGCGAGCGTTCCGTCAGGCTCTCGATGGCGTCGGCCAGGTGGATCTGGGCGATGTTGTAGTCGCCGCGGCCGACACGCAGCTTGTGGGCCTCCAGCAGCACGTCGGCATGGGTGAAGCCGGCCGGCGGCTCGAAGCGGTAGGCGGCCAGCTCGATGGTCAGGCCCAGCGGATCGTTGAAGTAGATCGAATCCATGAAGCCGCGGTCCTTGACGCCGGAATGGCGAATGCCGCGCTGGTCGAGCCGGTCAACCGCCTGGTCGAAGGTCGCCTTGGAGACGGCGAAGGCGATGTGATGGACGCAGCCGGGCTCGGTCGGGGTGCGGCGCGGGTCGGGCTTGCGCTCCTCCTTGGTGAAGATGGTGATCAGGCGGCCGTCGCCGGGATCGAAGTAGAGGTGGCTCTCGTCGCCGGCATCCAGGTTCGGCTGCTCGAAGACGAATGGCATGCCGAGCACCCCTTCCCAGAAGTCGATCGAGGTCTGGCGGTCGGCGCCGACCAGCGTGATGTGATGGACGCCCTGCGACTGCAGCTTGCGGATCTCTGTGTTGTCCATGGCGTGGCTCCGTTTCAGGGTCTGTCGACGAGTTTCGACTTGTACTCGCTTCGCGGCAGCGAGCCCCAGTCGACCAGGTCGATCCGTGTGGTGACGACCAGCGTCTCGCGGATGCGCCGCATGATGCGCTCGGCGAGTTCGGGCGATTTCTCCGCACCTTCCGCCAGTTCGACGGCGACCGGCAGCGGCGGTTCCTGCTTGACGCCGGGCGCCGTCGGGCGGATCGCGATGAGCCCGCTGACATGCGGGGCGAAGCCGTTGACGACCTCGCGGACGGCGGAGGGAAAGACGTTGACGCCGCGCACGATCAGCATGTCGTCGGTGCGGCCGATGCAGCGCACGCGCGGCGCCGTGCGTCCGCAGGCGCACGTTCCCGTGCGGACCTGCACATGGTCGCGCGAGCGAAACCGCAAAAGCGGCGCGGCGCGGTGCCTGAGATGGCTGTAGACGAGCTCGCCCTGTGCCCCGTCCTCGATTGCAACCGGGGTGCCGGTATCGGGATCGATCAGCTCGACATGGACCAGGCCGCGCCCGGAGAAGTGCATGCCGGACTGCGCCTCGCACTCGCCCCACAGCGAGACCGAGATGTCGCCGATGCCCATCGCCTCGCAGACGGTGGCGCCCCAGGCGTCCTGCAGCCGCGCGCGCATCGCCGCCTCGCCGCCGCCGGGCTCGCCGGCGACCATGATGCGTTCGACGCTCGACCCGGCGATGTCGATGCCGCGGTCGCCGGCCCATTCGGCCAGGTGCAGCGCGTAGGACGGCGTGCAGGCGAGGACGTGCGGGTGCAACAGCCGGACGGCCGTCATCAGCCGCTCGGTGTTGCCGGTGCCGACGGGGATGTGACAAGCGCCGAGCCGGTTGAACGCATCGAGCGCGGCGCCGGCGACGAAGGGACCGGCGTTATAGGTCGACACCACCCGCCTGCCCTGGGACAGGCCGGTGGCGGCATAGCTGCGCGCGGAGATCGTCACCCAGTCGTCGAGGTCGCGCGCGGTCAACGGGATGTAGCTCGGCGTGCCGGTGGTGCCGCTGGTGGAGAAGACGCGGACGACGTCCTCCATCGGCGCGGCGAGGTGAGTGCCGATCGGATCGGCGTCGGAGCGCGTGGCGCGCAACTCGTCCTTCTCGGTGAACGGCAGGGCGGCAATGTCGTCCAGGCCACCCACCGCATCCGGCGTGGCGAAACCCGCCTCCATCAGCTTGTGACGGTAGAAGCGCGAGCGCTCGAACAGGTAGGACAGTTGCGCGCGATACGGCGCCTCGTCCCTGCCCTTCTGCCTCTCCCAGGCAAGCGTTTCTATGTCCGGGTCTTGGATCATCCTGGCGCTCCGGCGCCGGTTCGAAGAGCGCTGCCCTTGCCGCGGCCGGTTATTGCTTGCTAAGTTTGTAGGACAATATTGACTTCATATCCCTTGTCAACCGGTCCGAACGCGGGTAACCGACCACGGTCATGTCCGATACCGACATCGCCCCCGAAATCCGCCAGACAAGCCGTGGAACCACGGTCGAGCGCGTGGTGCGCCATCTGCGCGAGGGCATCCTCAACAGCCGCTATTCGCCCGGCCAGCGCCTGATCGAGGCCGATCTGACGCGCGATCTCGGCGTCAGCCGCGGCCCCCTGCGCGAGGCGTTCCGGCGGCTGTCGGCGGAAGGGCTCCTGGAAACGGTGCCGAACCGCGGCGCGCTGGTGCGGCGGCTGTCGCTGCAGGAGACGGTCGAGCTGTTCCAGATCCGCACCGAGCTGGAGGCGCTGGCGGCGCGGCTGGCGGCGGGGAACATGGCCGAACCCGAGATCCGGGCCGCGTTCGAGGCGGCGATCGACCCGATCTGGGCGGAGGCGCCGCGCCTGTCGCCGATGGCCTATCTGGAGGAGAACAAGCGGTTCCACGACGCGATCGTGGGGGCGAGCGGCAATTGCCAGCTCGCCACCCTGCACCGCCAGCTGCAACTGCCGCTGATTATGTTCCAGGTCAGTGGCGGGCTGACGGCCGACATGCTGTGCCGCTCGGTCAGCGAGCACCGCGACATCGCCCGCGCCATCCTGAACGGCGATTCCGGCGAGGCGGAAACCGCGCTGCGCGGCCACCTCGACCGCGCCACCGCCCTCACTCGTCACATGCCGGCCTCGACCTTCCGCCCCGCCGCGACCGGCGACTAGCCACGCCGGCTGCCGGCCAACTCCGTTTCTGATAAAACTCCAGCCAAATCGCGACAGGCGGCTTCGCGGCGCGCCGGCGGACACACGCGTTGGGGAAGGAAACGGCGCATGCCCGAGGAACCGCTGATCATGGTCTGCGTCGGAGACATCTCCGGCAATGTGCGCGGCAAAGCGATCCCGCTCGCCGACTACCGGGCCGACAGGCCGGCGGGCATCGGCTGGACGCCGACCAACGTGCAGCTCACCTGCTTCGGCACGAACGCCGAGACGCCCTACGGGCCGTTCGGCGACCTGGTGATGACGCCCATCCCGACGACCGAGGCGCGCGTCGCGTTCGGCGGCGCGGAGGCGCCGGCCGAGCACCTGGTGATCGCCGAGCTGACCTGGCCCGACGGGACGCCTTGGGAATGCTGCACCCGGACGATCCTGCGCCGCGCGCTCGAGGCGCTGCACGCGGAGACCGGCCTCACCGTGCGGGCGGCCTTCGAGCACGAGTTCATGTTCGTGACCGACCAGCCGACCGGCGGCGCCTACACGATCGGCGGCGTCCGGCGGCGCAAGGCGTTCGGCGAAACGGTCCTCGGCGCGTTGCGCGAGGCGGGCATGACACCGCAATCCTTCCTGCGCGAATTCGGCCCGAACCAGTACGAGGTCAGCGTCGCGCCGGCCCGGGGCGTGACCGCCGCCGACGACGCCCTGGTGCTGCGCGAGCTCGCCCGGGCCGCCGCGCTCAGTCTAGGCGAGGAGATCACGTTCACGCCGCTGATCGGGCCGCACGACGTGGGCAACGGCGTCCACGTCCATTTCGACTTCCTCGACGACGCCGGCACGCCCGTGACCGCGGATCCCGACGCGCCCGAAGGGATTTCCGCCACGGCGGCCGCCTTCGTCGCCGGTGTCCTGAGGCATCTGCCGTCCACCGTGGCGCTGACGGCGCCGAGCGTGCCCTCCTACACCCGGCTGACGCCGCACCGCTGGAGCGCGGCCTTCAACAATCTCGGCTACCGCGACCGCGAGGCGGCGGTGCGCATCTGCCCGCGGCCGGACGGTGCCGACGTCGCGCCGGGCGAACGGCTGCATTTCGAGTACCGGGCCGCCGACGCGGCGGCGAACCCGCACCTGGTTCTGGCGGCGCTGGTCCTCGCGGGCCTGCAGGGCGTCCGCGACGGCCTGCCACTGCCCTCCGTCACGCGCGAGGACCTGACGCGCGTCGCGGCCGCCGACCTGAAGGCGCGCGGCATCGACAGGCTGCCGGCCTCACTGGACGACGCCATCGCGCGGCTCGACGCCGACACGACCGTGCGGTCGTGGTTTCCGGAAAAACTCGTCGACGTCTATGTCGCCCACAAGCGCGGCGAGATGGCGTTCCTGAAGGGCAAGACCGAGGACGAGATCTGCGCGGCCTATTCCGGCGCCTATTGAGGCCTGGGCGCAAGGCTCATTCCGGCGTTCAGACGGGCTTTCGGTCCGGCGCCCGCACCGTCCCGTCGGCGACCCAGGCATCGAAGATCGCCAGCGCCGTGTCGGCGAAGGCGCGATCGTTGATGTGGGCGTCGATCTCGCTCATCGCCACGGGCGGCGCGATCACCGTGCGCATCTCGTCGAGAAACGCGTCCAGCCCCTCGGGATCGTGCGCGGGCTCGCCGGGCTTGTCCCATTCCTCGATGCCGCCGCTGGGCAGGATGACGTGCACCGGCCCGCTCGCCCGCGCCAGCCGCGCGCCGATCTCGCGCGCGGTGCGCCTGCGTTCCTCCGGCGTGATCGCCACCGAGGCGATCAGCCGGTTGTGGGCGTGATAGGGCCGCTCGCGCCATTTCGCGGGGATCTCCGTCCAGGTCGGCATGTCGACGAGGTCGGAGGCGCCCGGCGCGACGATCTGCGGGATGCCGGCGCGGCCGGCGCTCGACAGGCGGTCGGCGCCGCTGTTGACGACCGAGCCGTGCACACCGTTGGTGAACTCCTGCATGCAGAAATCCATGACGCAGGCGAACGCACCCTGCGCGGCGAGGCCCTCGAAGGCGCGCCCGCCCATGCCGATGGAGTGGAAGACAGCGACCTCGAAGCCGCGCCGCTCCAGCGCCGGCTTGAGCGCCACCATGTAGCTCAGGCACGACTTGCCGAGGCTGGTCATGCCCACGAGCGGCCGGTCGCGGCGGGGCGGCTCAACGGCCCGCGCCGCGCCCAGGACGGCGCCGGCGGCCTGGCTGAGCGCGGACCTGCAGACCGAGTTGAGGCCGTAGAGCCCGCCGGCCCACAGGATCATCTGAATATCGGGCGGCAACCGTTCCGGCGGGATCAGCGGCGAGAACGCGACGGTCGAGACGATGTATTTCGGCACGCCCATCGGCAATACCAGCGCGCAGTCGAGCGCGAGATCGGTGCCCATGGTGCCGCCGATGGCGATCATGGCGTCGATCCTGCCCGCCACGTGGAGATCGGCGGCGAGCGTCGCGGCGCCGGCGGCCATGATCTGCATCGCCGTGTTCTCGTCGCCGGAGCGGATCGCCGCCTGTATGGACGAACCGGCGGCCTCGGCCACGCGATGCTTGGAGATGTCGGTTGCCGCGGGCGGGTCGCCGAGGACGCTGACATCCATCGTCATCGCCGTGCCGCCCTGGCCTTCGATGCAGCCGATCAGGTAGCGCAGCTCGTCGGACTTCGTATCGAACGTGCCGATGACGAGGATGGTCTTGTCGGTCATGGCGCCCGGTTCCCTGAAGGGTTTGTTTTTTGATTTAAGCAGACTTGCTTTTCTCCCGCACACTCCCGCGAAAGCGGGAGTCCGGGGCAACGCGGCGCGGCCGTGCCAAACGCGCGGGATTCCCGCTTTCGCGGGAATGAGCGGAGGGGTGGACGCGGGAATGAGCGGAGTGGGTGGAACGGTCGGTGTTCAAACGCACCACACTCTATCCGCCGAGCGGCACGGTGATATCGGCCCTCCCCTCCTTGCCCTGTCGGTTCATTATTGTCACCGGCAGGTCAAATATATGTTGCGTTCGCAACCCTGCCCTGTCAACGAATACATAGACGCCGCGCCGCGACGGGCATCGCGCCCGGCGGATAAAGGCCGACCGGAGGACAGACGGACACCGTGCAGACCGTCGACAAGGCGATGAAACTGCTGGGCGCCTTCACGCCCGCCGAGCCGGAAATCGGCCTGAGCGATCTCGCCCGGCGCGCCGGCTACGACAAGGCGGCGACCCGGCGTTTCCTGGTCGCGCTGCAGAAGCACGGCTTCATCGAGCAGAACCCGGCCAACCGGAAATACCGCCTCGGCGCCGCGTTCCTGCATTTCGCGCAGCTGCGCGAGGCGACGCAGCCGCTGGCCTCCGTAATCGCCCCGCTTCTGGAGACACTCACCGAGAAGACCGGGGAGACGGCGCATGCCTCGCACTATTCTGCGACGGGATCCGGCGGCGCGCTGATCACCATCGGCATGCGCGAGTCGAACAAGGCGACCCGGGTCCACATGGACCCCTCCGAGATACTGCCGCTGCACGCGACCGCCTCGGGCCTCGTCTACCTGGCCTTTGCGCCGGGCGCCCGTATCGACGAGGCGATCGCCGGCGGCCTCAAGGCCTATACGGCGCACACGATCACCAGCGCGAACCGCCTGCGCGCCGCCGTGGCGCAGGCCCGCACCGCCGGCCATGCCGTCGCCGGCCAGAGCTTCGAGGACGAGGTGACCGGCATCGCCATGCCGTTCTTCGATGCTTCGGGCGCCGCCGTCGGCGCGCTGGCGGTGGCGACGCCCTCCTCGCGGATGACCGACACGCTGAAGGCGTCGATCCTGTCCGAGCTCCAGCGTACGGTGGCGACGGCGACGCGCGGCATCGGCGGCGTCATGAACCCCGACTACCTTTCGGCGCTCGGCGACAGGCGGGCGGCATGAGCGGCCCGATATGAGTGAACCGGCAAAGGCACTGGTCCTCGATTTCGGCGGGGTCATCACCAAGACCCTGTTTGAGACCCATGCCGAGACCGAGACGGCGCTCGGCCTCAAGCCCGGCACGCTGACCTGGCGGGGACCGTTCGATCCCGACACCGACCCGCTGTGGCGGCGGATGCAGGCCGGCGAAATCAGCGAGCGCGACTACTGGCTTGCCCGCGCACGCGAGACCGGCGCGCTGCTCGGCGAGACCTGGGACCGCATGGACCAGTTACTGCGACGCGCGCGCGGCGCCGACCTGATGCGCTCGGTCCGGCCGGAGGCCCTCGCCGCGATCCGTACGGCCAAGGCGGCGGGCAAGCGGCTGGCGATCCTGTCGAACGAGCTCGACCTGTTCTACGGCGCCGACTTCCGCAAGACGCTGCCTTTCCTCGCCGACTTCGCGCTGATCGTCGATGCGACCTACACGAAGATCCTGAAGCCCGATCCGCGCGCCTATCGTCTCGTCACGGACGGGCTCGGGCTGGCGGCCCACGACTGCGTCTTCGTCGACGACCAGGTGAAGAACGTCCGGGGCGCCGAGGCCGTCGGCATGCGCGCCGTCCACTTCGACGTGCGCGACCCGGCGGATGGCTTCGCCCGGGCGCTCGCCCGTCTCGGCATAACTACCCGCTCGGAGGCTTCGGCATGATCGCGCACGACTCGAACTTCCTGAAGGAGAACAACGCCCGCCACATGTGGCATCCGATGGCGCATCCCGCCGAGATGATCGCCCATCCGCCGAAGGTGGTGATGGCGGCCGAGGGAGTGACGCTGACGGATGTCGACGGACACCGGACGATCGACGCCGTCGGCGGGCTGTGGAACGTCAACCTGGGCTATTCGTGCGATCCGGTGAAGGCGGCGATCACGGCGCAGCTCGACGCCCTGCCCTATTATTCCGCCTTCCGCGGCACCTCGACGGGGCCGGCGATCGAATTGTCCTACAGGCTGGCCGACTGGTTCGCGCCTGACGGCATGGTGCGGTCGTTCTTCACCTCGGGCGGATCGGACAGCGTCGAGACGGCGCTCCGGCTCGCGCGCCAGTACCACAAGATCCGCGGCGACCGGGACCGCACCAAGTTCCTGAGCCTCAAGAAGGGCTATCACGGCACCCACATGGGCGGGGCGTCGGTCAACGGCAACGCCAATTTCCGCCGCAACTACGAGCCGCTGCTGCCGGGCTGCTTCCACATCCCCGCGCCCTACACCTATCGCAATCCGTTCAACGAGACCGACCCGGAAAGGCTCGCCGGCCTGTGCGCGCGGGCGCTGGAGGACGAGATCGCGTTTCAGGGGGCGGACACGGTCGCCGCCTTCATCATGGAGCCGGTGCTGGGCGCCGGCGGCGTCATCCCGCCGCACGCGAGCTTCATGCCGAAGGTGCGGGAGATATGCGACCGGTACGGCATCCTGCTGATCGCCGACGAGGTGATCACCGCCTTCGGCCGCACCGGCGGCTGGACCGGCTCGCGGCTGTGGGGCGTGACGCCCGACCTGATGTGCATCGCCAAGGCGATCACCAACGGCTACTTCCCCTTCGGCGCGGTGATGATCTCGGAGACAGTCGCCGATGCGTTCGAGAGCAACCACGACGCCTTCGGCTCGATCGGCCACGGCTACACCTATTCGGCCCACCCGGTCGGCTGCGCGGCGGCGCTCGCCTGCCTGCCGGAGATGGACAAGGCCGACCTGGCCGGCAACGCCGCCCGGCGCGGCACGGAGCTTCTGGCCGCGGCGCAGGCGCTGAAGGACAGGCACGCCCTCGTCGGCGACGTGCGCGGCAAGGGCCTGATGGTGGCGCTCGAGCTCGTTTCCGACCGGGAGACGAAGACGCCCGTCGACAAGGCGACCATCGGCACGGTGTTCGAGACCGCCTATGGCGCCGGCGTGATGATCCGCGTCTCCGGCCCCAACATCATCCTGTCGCCGCCGCTGGTGATCACGGCCGAGGACGTGGGCACGATCGCGGCGGGCCTCGACGCCGGCCTGACGGCGGCGGGCGGCTGACGCGGCGCGCGGACAAGGCCGCCTTTTTCTAAAATTCCGCCGAATTCCTTAGGCCGGCATTCGCCGTTTCCGGGCCAAAGTCCGTCGCGACCATGATCAACAGGCGCGACCGGTTCGGCGCTCGCGTCCGCTCGAAAGAGACGTGGGGCGACCGATGGCATTACCTTCGGAGGACGCGCACAGGGCGCGGGTAGCGTTTCAGCGGTTTGGCCTCGGCGCCAAGCCGCGCTCGTTCGCCAGGGTCGCGGCCGATCCGCTCGCCGCCCTGATCCGCGAGGTCAACACCCCGCGCATCGCGGAGGTGCGCAGCCGGACACTGCCCTCCTACCGGAAGGCGGCGAGGCAGTCGGAAAAGGATTTCCAGACGGCCGAAACGATACGCCAACGGGAGTTGGCCGCGCGCGTCTCCAAGCATATGCAGCCGGACGTCGGCTTCGTCGAACGGTTGGTCCTGTTCTGGAGCAACCATTTCTCGATGTCGGTCAACAAGTCCGGCGCGGTGCGCGGCACGATCGGCCAGCTCGAGCGCGATGTCATCCGAAAGCACGTCCTCGGCAATTTCTCCGACATGCTGCTCGGGGTGATGCGGCATCCGGCCATGATCTCGTTCCTCGACAACGCCGACTCCATCGGCCCGCAGTCGAAGATCGGCCGGCAGTGGGGCACCGGTTTCAACGAGAACCTGGCGCGCGAGGCGATGGAGCTGCACACGCTCGGCAGCGGCGGCGGCTATACGGAGGAGGACGTCACCAACCTGGCGCTGATCCTCACCGGCTGGTCCTATGTGCGCGGCTGGGAGGCCGACCACGGCCACAACGGCGGCAACAAGCGCAATCGCGGCCGCTTCATCTTCCGCAAGAGCTGGCACGAACCGGGGCCGATCACGCTGATGGGCAAGTCCTACCCCGGGACCGGCATCAATCAGGGCCGGATGGCGCTCCGGGCCCTGGCGCGGCATCCCGCGACCGCCGAGCACATCGCCTTCAAGCTCGTCCGCCACTTCATCACCGACGAGCCGACGCCGGCGATGGTGGACCCGATCAGGCAGACGTTCCTGGACACCCGCGGTGACCTGAAGCAGGTTGCGCTCGCGCTCGTCCGGTTGCCGGAGGCGTTCGACGCGCCGCTCGCGAAGATCCGGACGCCCTACGAGCTCGCCATCGCGCAATTCCGCGCCCTGAACCGGCGTTACTCCAAGAAGTACTACTGGTGGGCGTTCGCCGGGCCGCTCTACGCGCTCAACAACATGGCCTGGGAATGCCCCTCTCCGGAGGGGTTTCCAGACGACACGCTGTACTGGCTCGATCCGGACGGCATGACGCTGCGGCTGGATACCGCCCAGGTCAGCGGCTGGGTTTATCATGAGCGCCACCGCGGCAGCGCCACGGCCCTGGCCAACAGCCTCTACGACAGCGCCCTGAGCACGGAGACGCGGCAGCGGATCGGCCAGGCGGGCAGCAAGGCTGCGGCCCTGACGATGCTGTTCTGCAGCCCCGAATTCCAGCGGAGATAACGGATATGGAAGACCAGACCCCGCCCGGCTCCGTCCGAGGCTCCGCAGACGAAAGTGTCGTCCGTGCCGCCGCGGGGGGCTGCGAGGAGTCGCGGCTGCTGCTGTCACGGCGCGCGGTACTCGGCGTCTCCGCCGGCCTGTTCTCCTGGGCCTACGCGCCACGCTGGGCGGGCGTGGAAGCGGCCACCGGCGATCCCCGCCTCCTCGTCGTCGTGTTGCGCGGCGGCATGGACGGATTGTCGACGGTCGTGCCGCATGGCGACCGGCACTACACTTCGTTGCGCGGCGACATCGCCATCGCGCGGAGCAAGACGCTCCGCCTCGACGGCTTCTTCGGCCTGCATCCGGCCATGAAGCAGTTCGGCAGACTGTACCGGAGGGGACAGGCGGCGGTGGTGCACGCCGCCTGCGTACCGCTGCACAACCGGTCCCACTTCGATGCCCAGGACAACCTGGAGAACGGCCTGCCGGGCGTGGTCTCGTCCAATTCGACGGGGTGGCTGAACCGGCTTCTGTCGGCGCTCCCGGCCGGGGATCCGATCCGGTCGCACGGGGCCATCCAGATCGGCGCGGCGCCGCTGATCCTGCGCGGGCCGGCACGGGTGCTGGGATGGTCACCGGCCTATTACGACCACATGGAAGATCCCATGCTCTCCATGGTTCGCACGCTGTACGAGGCGAAAGACCCCGAAATGCACGCCTATCTGGAGGCGGGGTTGGAGGCGGACCGGCTGGCGGAGGGCATGAACAGGAAACGGGACCGCAACGTCAGCGACCTGCGCAAGGGATTCCGCGGCGCCGCGCGCCTGCTCAAGTCGCCGCGCGGGCCGCGTATCGCCGTGCTGTCCGTCGACGGCTGGGATACCCACAGCGACCAGGGCAGCACCACAGGACAGCTTGCCAACCTGTTGTCCGAGCTCGACCACGCCATTGACGATTTCCGCAGGGCTTCGGGGGGGGCCTGGAGCAGGACGGTCGTGGTGATGGCCACCGAATTCGGCCGCACCGCGCGTGCGAACGGAGACCACGGCACGGATCACGGGGTCGGAACGGTCGCGCTGCTGGCCGGCGGCGCGGTGCGCGGCGGCAGGGTCCTGGCGGATTGGCCCGGCCTCGCCCCCTCGCGCCTCTTCGAAGGCAGCGACCTGCGTCCGACGACCGACCTGCGGTCGGTCTTCAAGGGCATCCTGTCCGACCACCTGGGCGTCCCGACCTCGATCCTCGACACCTCGGTGTTTCCGGAGAGCGACCGGGTCTCGCCGATGAGCGGGCTCATCAGGGCGAGCAGCGCCGACGTGGCCGAGATAAGCGGCACCCCGCGCGCGCCCGTGCCGGTAGCCTCCGAATCCGCCATCGCACGCTATCGCCGCGGCGAAACCGTCTCTTCGGCAGGCGCGCGCACGATGTAGTCGGCGCCGCGGCGTGGCGTCGTCCTACCGGGTCTGTCAGCTCGCGCCCTGCTTCGGCGCGGCCGGTTCGGCGGTCGGGCCTGCCGATGGCGGAGATGCGTCACGCATGTCGAGGCGGCCGGTTGTCACCAGTGCCAGGGCGATCAGCGCGGTAACGATGCAGACGGCCAACTGGAGGATCTCCACCGTCAGGTAGGCGATCAGGTCCGAACCGGTGACGTTCGTCGAGATCTCCAGGACGGCGTCGAACAGCGCGAGGCCCAGTTCGACGCCGCCGATATTGGCGAGCACAAGCCAGGTCCCGGCCGCCAGCTGCAGCGGGACGGGCATGCGGTTCAGCGCGAGGACGAACAGCACTGGGGTCAGCAGGCCACCGCCTAGGCCGGTGACGGTGCGGGTCGCGGCGATATAGGCGAAGCCGTCGATCCAGGGATAGGCGACGTAGCCGGCGAGGCCGACGATCGAGAGCCCGAAGCCCGCGACCAGCGCGAGCCGGACGCGCCGCTGGAACAGCAGGCCCGCGGCCAGGATCGTGCCGACGACCTGGCCGGCGTTGCCGATCGCCGTCCGGTTGCCGATGACCTCGGCCGGCACGTGCCTGAGCTCGGTGAGCAGCAGCACTTCGAACTCCGCCGTCGTCGGCAGCTGGTACAGCAGCAGGATCAGCGTCGCGGCGGCAAAGCCGCCGACCGAATACGGCGCGAGCGAGATCGCCGGGTTCTCAGAATGTCGGAGGCGCCCGAGCGCCAGCGCACCCATGGCCACCGTCGCCAGGAGGGCGAGAAGCACGCCCGGCTCGAGCCAGGAGGCAAGGCTGCCCCATGTCGACCAGATCTCGAAGGCGACGAGCGCGAGGACGAGGATCGCGACCTCCCCCGCCGACGACTGCGCCGCCTCGGCCTCGCTGGCGTCGGGATGGGCGAGCCCCCTGTCGAGGAGTGCAAGCGCGGCGACGATCGCCAGCGCCAGCGGCACGGCGAGGGCCGTCCACCAGCCGGTCCATTCGACCAGGACGCCGCCGACGACGGAGGCGGCGATGAACCCCGCCGGCAGCCCGGCCGACCAGACCGATTGCAGCGAATGGCGCGCATCCGGATCGGCGGCCGTGGCCTTGTTTAGCATGGCCTGCGTGATCGGCGACAGCAGCGCGACGAAGAACCCGAGCAGCAGCGCGGCGGCGAACAGGACGATCGTCGCGCCGCCGCCGCCGGAGGCGCGCGGCGCCAGGGCCATGCCGGCGGCCAGGAACAGGATCGTCGCCCACGCCGCGCCGATGGCAAGCGCCCGGGCGCCCAGCACCTTCGTCAGGGTCGGCAGCAACACGACGGCCAGGAGGCCGCCGAATATGCTGCACTCGACGAGGATGGCGAGCTCGCCGCCGTTGAGCGCGAACGCCGAACCGATCGCCGCCTCGCTGACCAGCAGCCCGCCGAGAAGGGCCGTGCGCAGGGCCGGGCCGGTGAAGACCGCGACCCACAGGGCGGCGCGCGGACGCCCCCGCGCTGCGGAGGGGCGCCCGCTCATGGCTCTGCGCGCAGTCCCGCGGCCGCCGTCGCCATGGCAGCCGCGGGGTCATGACCGAGACCAATCATCCCGGCACCGCTTTCCTTACCGCGTCGTGAGATAGATCTTGAAGATCAGGTTGGACGCGACCGTGTTGCCGCCATTGGGCGCGTCCGAGGCGATGCCGCCGTACAGGTGGCCGACCAGCACCCGCTTGCCGACGCCGAACGTAGTCTTCAGCGCCTTCAGGTCGACCATGCCGTTGCCGGTGACCGGAATGCTCGGATGGATGAAGACCTTGGCCTCGGCCCCGAACCGCAGCCGCTTTCCGTCGGCGTCCCTGACCTTCGGGAACCGGCCGATCAGCACCTGCTCGTAGCCGCCCTTGCGGTTGCGCACCAGCGCGGTGATGTCGTTGATGAACGGGAACTGCGCATCCTCGACGAACGTCTTGGATCGCCGGTTGTAGTAGACGTAGCTGATGCCGGCGAAGAGGACCGAATGGCTCTTCTTGCGCGCCGAGTCCCAGATCGGCAGGAACGCCGTGTCGTAGCCGCTCATCGCCTGCTTGAAGGTCGACGGCGCGCTCGGGTCGGCCATCGAGGGGGTGCCGCGCCTGTTGATCTCGACCGGCACGGTGAAGATGCCGGTGGTCTCGGTGAACACCCCGGCCAGCGCCGCCGACTTGGCGACCGTGCGCTTACCCTTCATCTCGAGGAACGGCACCAGCGTGTAGTCGCGCCGGCGATAGTCGGTCGGGTTGGGCGCGGTGGGATCCCGGCGGATCTGGCTGATCGAGACCGTCTTGCCGGTGTCGCGCAGCCGGAAGCTGCGGACCTGGGTCGTATAGACCTGGTTGAAGTCCGGATCACCGTAGCCGCCGTCGAAGAGCTGGCCGAAGGCCAGGATCATCCGGTTGCCGAGCTTGGTGGCCTGCCCGCCCGTCACCTTGAGCACGCTGTGCGAGGTCTGCCGGATCAGGTTCGCCAGATCCCGCTTGGCTGCCGGCAGCTTGCCCGGCGAGCGCACCCACAAGACGATGTCGCGCAGATCGAATGCGGTCAGGCTGTCATAGGTAACGAAGTCCGAGACCGAACGCTTGTAGCCGTAGCCGCCGATCACATAGAGCCTGTTGCCGACCTGGACGCTCTCCATCGCCGTGCTCGACAGGGCATCGATCTGATCCTCGTTCAACGAGGACTCCGACAGGCTGCGCGACCAGCGGTTCCCGGTCGTCGGATCGATGACCCAGATGCGGTCGTTCTGCTTGCGCGGCGGGAAGTTCTTCAAGCCGCTGTCGGTGAAATTGTGCAGGCCGTTGCTGCGCCCGCCGATGATCACCCACAGGCCGTCGACGTGCCCGTCGGCGAAGCCCTGAAGGTTGGGCAGCGTCTTCGCCGTGTTCTTCAGCCTGACGAGCTTGATCTTGTAGGGAAGCGCGCTCTTGTCCGTCGAGACCGGCGTCACCGTGGGGGTCTGGTTGTCGGCGACCGCCGCGGTCCCCAGCACGCCCAGACCAAGAGCAAAGAGCAAACCGACCAGCGCGGTCGATCCGGTTCGCATTCCGAATCGCATCACAGCCTCCTCCCAGATAGGCAGTTGAATCCGCGGACGGCATGCACCCATGCTCCGCAACGTCAGGAATAGAGCACATATCGAAGTGAATCGTTAACCGGCGTATCCGCCTCTTGCCCCATTTCGCGATCCGCGTGTTATGCTTCCCTTGCGGTGCCGGCTACTGCGGGACCGTACACGACAGATGCGGCAGGCGGCAGTGACGACTCGACTTCCAGGCGATCCAGGCTCCCCGACATCAGGCGACCCGCTATCAGGCGACCCGGCATCGGGCACGTGGAGCCCGGACCGGCGCAGCGTGACGCTGGGCCTCGCCGCCCTGCTCGCCCTTCCCGGCTCGATGGTGCCCTCCGCCGCCTCGGCGGCGAGCGGGCAGACCTGGACGATGGCGACCCAGATCGTGGCCGGAACCAGGCTCGCCGACCCGAACGTGCTGGAACTGGCCGTCGCGGCTCTTGAACGGGAGGTCGGCGCCGACGTGGTCGCCCGCCTCCATGCCGCGATCATCGCACGCGACGCCGCGAGCATCGTCGAGCCCTTCGACGACGCGGCCGTCGAGGCCGCCGCCCGGCGCTTCGTCGAGATGATCTATACCGGAGAGATCACGCCGGGCACGACCGTCGGCTACCACCAGGCGCTGGCCTGGCAGGTGCTCCCGTTCGCCAAACCGCCAAGCGTCTGCGGCCCGGACATGGGCTGGTGGACCTACCCCCCGGATCAGGCCGGATGAGGGCCGTACGATGAGCACAGCCCCGACCCTGTCTGCCGACGTGGTGATCGTCGGTTCGGGTATCGCCGGCGGACACACCGCGTTCAAGCTCGCCGGCGCCGGCGTGAAGACGATCGTGCTCGAGGCCGGACCGCACCTCAGCCGCAACGACGCGGTGGCGAATTTCGTCGCCAACCCGGAAAAGGGGCCGAACGCGCCCTACCCGTCCGTCCCCTATGCGCCCCATCCCGTCGACGGCAAGGCGAACGACTTCTACGTCCAGGCGGGGCCCGACCAGTTCGTCGGCTCCTACACGCGCATTCTCGGCGGCACCACCTGGCACTGGACCGGCTTCGCCGACCGGCTGCGGCCGGCCGACTTCCAGATGCGCACGCGATACGGCGTGTCCGACGACTGGCCGATAACCTACGAGGACCTCGTCCCGCACTACGAGGAAGCCGAGAAGATGTGGGGCGTGGCCGGCGATCCGGACTACGACTGGGGCTCGCCGCGCAAAGTGCCCTATCCGCAGCCGCCGATTCCATCGAGCTACATGGACCAGCAGATAGAGACCGGCCTGCGTCAGGTCGGGCTGCACATGGCGCAGTTTTCGCACGCCCGCAATTCCGTGCCCTTCGACGGGCGGCCGGCGTGCTGCGGCAACAATACCTGCGTGCCGATCTGCCCGATCCACGCCAAGTTCGACGGCACCGTCCATACCCTGAAGGCACAGGCGCTCGGCGCGCAGATCGTCACCGAGGCGCTGGCGACGACGATAGAGGTCGGCGCGGACAACAGGATCACCGGCATCCGCTACCGCCGGCCGGACGGTAGCGAAGGCGTGGCGACGGCCAGGATCTACGTCGTCGCCTGTCACGCCATCGAAACGCCGCGGCTGCTTCTGAACTCGAAAAGCGAGACCGCGCCGGACGGCGTCGCGAATTCGAGCGGCAATGTCGGGCGCTATCTCCTGAGCCAGCTCAACCAGGACGTCTGGGGGCTGACCAAGGATCCTGTCTATCCCTATCGCGGCCCGCAGCAGACATCCGGCATCATCGAATTCCGCGACGGGGACTTCCGTTCCAAGCGCGCCGCCGTCGGCACCTCGTTCATGAACGACGGCTGGTCGGGCAACGAGGACGCGGTGAAGCTCGCCGGCGAGCTCGCCAAGCAGGGCTATCGCGGCCACAGGATGATCTCGGCGATGCGCGATCAGATGGCGCGCCACCTGCGGCTCAATTCCTCCGCCGAAACACTCGGCGACCGGGACAACCGCATCGAACTCGACGACACGCAGGTCGACAGTGCCGGGATCCCGCGCCCGCGCGTGCACTTCAAGGTGGACGACTACACCCGGGAAGGCCTCGCCTACGCGGTCGATGCGTCGAAGAAGGTCTTCGCGGCCCTCGGCGTCGCCGACGTGAAGACCGACACGCCCTATTTGTCGAGCGCCATCATCTGCGGCACGACGCGCATGGGCACCGATCCGAAGACGTCCGTGGTCGACATCCACCTGCGCTCGCACGACCACCAGAACCTGTTCATCCTGGGCACGGGCGCGCACCTCACCGCCCCGGTCAACGCACCGACGCTGACGGTTGCCGCCAACGCGCTGAGGGCATCGGAACAAATCATCGAGGACCTGTCCAAGCCATGAGGATCCGATCCGAGAGGCACGGGCTGTTGGTCGGTGCAGCGCTCGTCGTTGCCGCGGTCTCGGGTATAGGCGCGGCTTTCGCAGCGGGACCGGACTTCGACCCGGTCGCGCCGGTGCCCCTGTCCGCGACCATTCCCGCCGACGTCGATCCGACGCTGCGCGACGCTCTGCTGGAGAAAGGCGACCTGCTGCTCGCCCATCGCCTGTTCGAGCGCCAGCAATGGGCGGCCTTCGTCGCGCTGAACTGGCCGACGGATGACAGCGGCGCGCCGCTTGCCGCGGTCGGCGACGACGGCGATCCGGCCTGGTCGAACTGGATCGAAACCTATCAGGTGTTCAAGCCGAAGGGTGCGGAGCCCGATCCCTGGGACGGCCGGCACCGGTCCGTTCCGCTCGCCGACGCCGTGCAGAAGCCGCTTCCAGACGACACCGGCCCGGTCGGCTATCCCGAGCTCGGCCACCGCGATGCGCGGCTTCTCCACAACCTGAGCTCCACCCAGAAGCTCAACGTGGCGACGGAGACCGACCAGGCGTTCTCCTTTTCCGTCTTCGACCAGTATGGCCGGCCCGCCTACTACGAGAGCCTGATCAACAAGGTCGAGTACGACCTGATCGTCGACAACAAGCTCTACGAGGCCGGCGGGCTTGCGAACTACATCGCGAAGAACGGCAAGCTGACCTTTCCCGCCGGTTCGTTCGAGGGCAACACGCCGGGGGCGATCGAGGTGAAGGTCGCCTGGCGCGTTCTCGATCCGGCCATGGACGATTTCTCGCGCTACCTGACGCAGCCCGCCTACGTGGTGAGCGGCTCCGACGATCCGACCTGGAAGGCGGTCACCGTCGGCCTCGTCGGTTTCCATATCGCCCAGAAGACGGAGACCTCGCCGCAGTGGATCTGGTCGACCTTCGAGCATGTCGACAATGTCACCGTGAACCGGCTCCACGAGATCACGACGGCCGACGGCACCAAGCGGCGCCTGCAGGCGAGCTTCAACGACGCCGAATGCGAATGGTGCCCGGTCAACGTTCCGGTGCCCCCCGACGAGAACGGCGTGCGCCGCACTCAGGTGACGCGGCTGGTGCCGATACCCGGAGAGACCGCGGCGCTCAACGCCCGGATGCGCGCCGTGCTGGCGGAGGCCGGCTCCAAGCTGCAGTATTACGAGATGATCGGCGTGCAGTGGCCGACCTATCCGGACATGCAGCCGCAGCGCGGCGCCGCCTTCCCGGGATCGGTGGTCAACGTGTCCGGCGGCGAGCCCTTGATGCAATACCTGGCGAACTCGGTGATGGAGACGTTCTCGCAGGTCGGCAACAGGCCCGCCGACAAGCTGCCGCGCTCCGTCACCACGAGCGACCGGATGACCTTTGGCACCGGGAGCTGCGTGGCGTGCCACTCGGCCTCGCCCTACGATTTCTCTTGGATCATGACGAAGGCGCAGCCCAGGCCCGCCGAATGAGGCGCAGGCTGAACGCGCCCCAGGCCAAGCCCTGCGCCCTACCGGGTTTCCGCCGCCATACTGGTGCCGTAGGAGCGGCCGGGCGTCAGGCTGCCGTAATAGGCGGCAAGGTCGCGGATATCGGTGTCGCTCAGCGCCTGCGTGACCGTGTACATCATGCCGGCCTGCTCGCCGCCGCGTTCGCCTGAGCGATACTGGCGCAGCGCGTATTCCAGGTAGAGCGGGTTCTGCCCGGCGATATTCGGATAGGTCGGCACCGGGGAGACGCCGACGGGACCGTGGCAGGAGGCGCAGATCGCCGATTTCTCCAGACCGGTCTTTTCGTCGGCGGACGCGGCTTGCGCGAAGGCTGCCAGCGAGGAGACCACGACGGCGGCGATACTGAAACGGGATACGGAAAAGGCTGTCATGACGGTTCACGATCCTTAAAGGCCGGTCCCGCACTATGGCGGCAAACTATTAACAGACGAGTCTAGAGGTCGCGGACTTCTCCGGCAACCGGACGAGGCCCGGCATCTCCCGACCCATCGATGCAGGAGGATGAAATGCGCGCAACACGCCTGATCCCGATCCTTGCGGTTTTCCTGGCGGTTTCGGGGCCTGTCGCCGCGGACGACGCCGTCAAGCCGGAGGCCCCGATATACTTCCTGACGCCGGACAGCGACGACTGGCTCCAATCCGCCGAGAAGGGCGACTTCCTCCCGCTCATGTCCCGCTTCGTCTCCGAGTATCAGGCGACCTTCTGCGGCATCGCCTCGTCGGTGATGGCGCTCAACACCCTCGGCATCACGCCGCCGACCGCGCCGCGCTGGTACCCGTACGACTACTGGGACCAGGACAACATCTTCTCCACCCAGGTGCTCAAGGACGTGGCGCCGGTCTCCGCCGTCGAAGGGGGCGGCCTCACCCTCGCCCAGCTCGAGACGCTGCTCGACCTGTCCGGCGCGAAGGCGGAAAAGACCTTCGCCTCCGACTCCGACGTCGCCGCGTTCCGCAAGGCCGCACGCGAGGCGCTCGCCGATCCCGACGCGATCCTGATCGTCAATTTCGGCCGCGCCGAGTTCGGCCAGGCGGGCCTCGATGGCGGTGGCCACATTTCGCCGGTCGCCGCCTACAATGCGGAGGCCGACCGGTTCCTTATCCTCGATGTCGCCCGGTACAAGTACCTGCCGAGCTGGGCGACGGCCGAGCGGCTCTACGCGGCCATGAACACGCCTGACTCCTCCTCCGGCAAGACGCGCGGCTTCGTCGTCGTGCGCAAGCCCTGAGCCGCCCGCCGATCAGCGCCCCTACATACGCAGCGCCGACATACGAGGTCCCGCCATGCCGTTTCTCAGAATAGCCGTCGCCCTCCTCTTCCTGGCCGTTCCCGTGTCGCTGTCGCACGCGGCGACCTACGGCGACAGCAAATCGGTCAAGTCGCTGCGCTCCCTGCTGGCGGCGCGCCCCGACCTGAAGGCGGCGCTGGACCAGGCGATCGGGGCGGCGAAGATGGACGGCATCGCCTCCATTCCGGCGTTCGAGACCTACGTCAACGGGATCGTGCGCCTCGTGCCCACGAACCGGAACATCGAGGACAAGCTGGGGCCCCTCTACATCATCACCGACATCAACGACACGCTGCGCAAGAGCCCGGAGTTCGAGGACTGGTCGAAGGAGGTCATCTCGGAATGGGGCCATTTCCTCGACTCGCCGGCCTCCGTCGGCGGGCTGCAGACCTTCCTCGACGACCCGTCGATGAAGATCGACGACTATTTCGTCGGCCCGAGCGGCTGGCTCACCTTCAACCAGTTCTTCGCGCGCGAGATCAAGCCCGGCAAGCGGCCGATCGCGGGCCTGGGCGACCGACGGACGATCGTCTCGCCCGGCGACTCCGTCTACAAGGGCGCGACGCCGATCACCGACGACGCGACGATCGTCGTCAAGGGCATCGAGCACCGGATCTCGGACCTGCTGAAGGATACCGAGTACGGCGAAAAATTCGCCGGCGGCACCTTCACCCACTTCTTCCTGTCGATCACCGACTATCACCGCTTCCACGTGCCGTTCGCCGGCACCGTGTTGGAGAAGAAGATCCTGCCGGGCTTCGCCTATATCGGCGTGTTCGAGCGGCCGGACGGCTCCACCTATCTCACCGACGGGACGACCTATCAGTTCCGGCAGGAGCGCGGGCTGGTCGTGATGCAGTCCGAGGAGCTCGGCTACGTGGCGCTGCTGCCGATCGGCATGGGGCCGGTGAGCAGCGTCGAGCTGACGCCGGACGTGGGCGCTAAACTGCATAAAGGCGAGGAATTCGGCTTCTTCCAGTTCGGCGGCTCCGACGTGATCGTCCTGTTCCAGAAGGACGCGGTGGAGCTTACGGCCGAGCCCGGCACGCACTACCTGCAGGGGGCGGCGATCGGGACGGTCAGGGCGAAAGCCGAATAGCCGTCTGCCGCTATCGGACGGTCAGTTTTTTCCTTCCGGCGGACTTCTTCCAGTTCCGGTTGCCCTGGTAGACGACCTTGATCTTGTGCCTGCCGGCGCTGAGGCCGCGCAGCCTGACGCTGGCCTTGCCTTTCCGGACCTTGAACTTTCCGAGTTTCTTGCGGCCGTCCTTGACGACGACCTTGCCGACCGGCTTGCCGGCCGCGGGGGCTCGGGCCTTCACCCGGACCGTCATGCGCGCGGTCGTCCCGACCCTCGGCCTCTTCGGCTTGATCCTGAGTTTCGTCCGGGTCCTGCCCTTGTCGACGACCTGCGTCAGCGCCGAGGAAACGCTGGCGTCGTTGCCGGCGTCGCCCGCATAGCGGGCGGTAATCGCATATGTCCCCGCGGCCAGCGCGGATGTCGAGAACGACGCTCCCGCGCTGACAAGGAGGCCGGCGGCGGCGTAACCGTCGACAGCGACAGGCGTTTCGCGGTCGGTGATCGTGCCGTCGCCGATCTGGCCGGCATTGTTGTATCCCCAGCACCGGGCGGCCCCCGTCTTCGTCAGGGCGCAGGTATGATTGCTCCCCGCGACGATATCCACGGCACCGCTGGCGCCCGGGCTGACCGCAACGGGCGTCTCACGGTTGACTATCGTCCCGTCGCCGAGGTTCCCGACGCCGTTGTAGCCCCAGCAACGCGCGTCCCCGTTTCCGATCACGGCGCAGGAATGATAGTCGCCGCCCGTAACGGCCGTAACGCCGCTCGTCAGGCCGCTGACGAGGACCGGCGCATGGCGCTCGGTGGTCGTACCGTCTCCGATCTGGCCCATGTTGTTGTACCCCCAGCACCGCGCTGCGCCGGTGCCGGTGACCGCACAGGTATGACCGCGGCCCGCGACGATGTCCGCGACACCCGACGACAGGCCGCTGACCGGCACGGGCCGATACCGGTCCGTCGTCGTTCCGTCCCCGATCTGGCCGCGCGAATTGCTGCCCCAGCAACTCGCCGCGCCGGTATCGGTCATGGCGCAGCTATGAAACAGGCCGGTGGTGACCGCCTGTATGTCGGCAAGTCCAGCGACAGCCACCGGACCATGGCGATCCGTGGTGGTGCCGTCACCGATCGCGCCATAGACGTTTCGCCCCCAGCACCGGACGGCGCCCGTCGTCAGCACGGCGCAGGAGTGATACCCGCCCGCGGCGATCGCCTTGACGCCGCCCGAAAGCCCGCGGACGGCAACCGGAACGTTCCGGTCGATCGTGGTCCCGTCGCCCAGTTCCCCGAAGCCGTTGGCGCCCCAGCACAGGACGGCTCCGCCCTCGGTGAGCGCGCATGTGTGATTTGTGCCTGCGGCAATGGCGGCGACACCGGAGGAGAGCCCGCTGACGGGCACCGGCGTCGTCTGATCGCCCGCTGGCCCCACGCCCAACTTTCCAAAGCTGTTGCTGCCCCAGCACCTGGCGCCGCCGCTGGCCGTGACGGCGCACGTATGCGTGCCTCCTGTCGAGATCGACGAGGCGGTGCTCAGAAATTCGAGGATTCCGCTGCCCAGCGTCCGGCCGTCCTTCCTGATCGTCACGGTCCCGGTGGGACCGCCACCCGTGACGACGGCGCTAAACGTCAGGGGCTGCCCGAACGCGCTTCTGGCCGAAGACGCGGACAGGCTCGTGGAGGTCGCGCCGGCGTACGCTGTACCGAACGGCAGCACGGCCGTCGCGGCCAGCATTAGAACGGCCGACAGCCACCTTTGAATGGAGGGGCACGATATGTCGAGACGCATGGGTGACGCGCATCCTTCCCGGACCTGGTGTGAGGGTGTCGAGGCCGGCGACCCGGTGGGTCTCCCGGGCGCCGGCCGACCGACTGTCAGCGAAACCTGACCTTCTTGGTCGCCTTGCTGCTTTTCCAGTTCTTGCCGCCCCGGTAGACCGCCCGCAGCTTGTGAGGCCCCTGGGAAAGGCCGCGCAGCCTGACGCCGGCCTTGCCTTTCCGGACCTTGGCCAGCCCAAGCTTGTTCTTGCCATCCTTGATCACAACCTTGCCGGCCGGCTTGCCGACCGCCGGCTTCTTCGCCTTCACGGATATTCTCAGGCGGAAGGCCGCGTCCTGGCTCGGCGCCCTGGGCTTCACCCTGAACTTGGTCCTCGTCTTGCCTTTCCTGACGAGGTGGGTCAGTTCCTGCGACATACTCGCCGCGTTGTTGGCATCACCGTTGTAGCGCGCGGTGATTTTTCGTTTTCCCGCCGAGATCTTGCCGGTCCGGATGGTGGCCTGACCGGGAAGCCGTGTGGCGCCCGGGCCGAAACCGGTGACGACGACGGGCGCATTCCGGGTTGTCGTCGTTCCGTCTCCGATCTGGGATTCCCCGTTGTATCCCCAACACTTGAGACTTCCGTCGCGCGTGATGCCGCAGTTGCTGTACCAGCCAGCCGAGACGGCCGCCGGACCGGCGCCGAAACCGGCAACCGTGACGGGCGTCGTGCTGTTTACACCGGTGCCGTCGCCAAGCGAGCCGTCTTCGTTGTAGCCCCAGCACTTGGCCACGCCGGATTCGGTCAGGACGCAGGTGTGCACGCCACCGGCGAAGATGTCCGTCACGGGGTCCGAGAGCACCGACGCCACCACGGGGCTGATCCGGTTCGTGTTCGTGCCGTCGCCGAGTTGCTCGCTGCCGTTGGTTCCCCAGCACTTGACGACACCCGCCTCGGTCAGCGCGCATCCGTGCAGGTATCCCGAAGAGATGCGGGCGACGCCGCTGGACAGTCCGTCGACCGTGGTCGGGACGTGGCGGTCGGTGGTGGTCCCGTCGCCGAGCTGGGCGAAGAAATTGTAGCCCCAGCACTTGGCCGCGCCGGACACGATCGCGCAGGTATGGTTGTAGTTGCCGGTTATCGCGGTGACGCCGCTGGCAAGCCCGGGCACCTGGACCGGCGAGAGGCGGTTGGTGGTCGATCCGTCGCCGATCTGGCCCGCGGAATTGTAACCCCAGCATTTCATCGCGCCGGCCTCGGTCAGGGCGCAGGTATGGTCCGATCCACTGGCGATGGCAGTGACGCCGCTCGTAAGGCCGTCGACCGCGACAGGAATCAGACTGTCGGACGTCACCCCGGTGCCGAGCCTGCCGAGCCCACCCGCGCCCCAGCACTTGACCCCGCCGGCGGCCGTGAGCGCACAGGAATGCAGGCGCGCCGCCACGACGGCGACAACCCCGCTGGACAGCCCGCTGACCGCCACCGGCGCCGCGCGGTCGATCTTCGTACCATCGCCGAGCTGACCGTAGGTGTTCTGGCCCCAGCACTTGACGCCGCCGGCCGCCGTCACCGCGCAGGAGTGGTAGAAACCGGCGCTCACGGCGGCGGCGTCCGGCAGCAGCGTGACGGCCGCAGAGCCGACGGACCTGGAGCCGTCCTTCAGGGTCACGGTTCCACCCGGTCCGCCACCCTGGACCGTCGCGGTGAACTCCGCCTTCTGGCCGTAGGTCGTGGCAATGCCTGGGCCGGTCAGGCTCGTGGACGTCGCGCCGGCAAGCGCACCGCCTACCGGAAAAGCCAGGACGAGCATGGCGACCGCCACACCCGGCGCCACCTTGGCCACAGTCGCTTCAATGTCGTTGAACCAATGCGAAATACGCACCGCCATCCTCCAATATCGAGCCCAAAGGCATGCACGATGCCGAAAACACGGCAACGGATTCGCGCGACCGTATCAGGAGGGCGGGCGGCCAGGCTTGGACAGGCCGCGCCGTCGCGGTTGGACAATTCACGACTAAGCGGAACGGTCATCCGCCCCCTCCCCGCCCGAAACGGCACGCGAGCCGGCCCGTCGGGGGCTGTCACACAGCGGGTAATTGGTTAGTCTGGACTCTTGAGAAGCCGGCTGTGGACCGATCGGCGCGGTCGGCCGTGTCACAATTTGAAGACACGATTGCCGGGATTCGGGCACTGGTCAGGTCCGGCTCCGGGATATTTCGTTTCCTGGCCCGACGAATTGCGCGAGGTCCGATTTGAACGAACAGGGCAACGAGGGGCCACCTTTACGCGGATCCGTATCGTCGGCGGTCTTTCCGAAGCACAACCGCCTCAACAGCTGGCGCGAGATATTCGGCCGGCAGTTCCTCAGGCTCGATATCGATCCGCTCGACGACGGTCCGTTTCATTACCACGCCCGCTACACGGCACTTCCCGGCCTCACCATCTCGGCGGGCAACGTCAGCGCGATCGAATGCAAGCGGACGCCCGAACTGATCCAGGACAACAACGACGACCTCGTCCTGCTGACCCCCAGGCGCGGATCGATGCTGATCCGCGAGCGCGGCATGGAGGCGGTGATCGGGCCAGGCGACGCGATCGTGCGGCGCTCGTCCGAGGTCGGGCATACCCGCTCGACGAGCGGCGAGTTTCTCACGGTGGCCATTCCGTATACCGCCATGGCGTCGCGAGTTCTCGACATCGATCGTCTCGGCTTCGCCGTCATCCCCAGGGAAAACGCGACGTTGCGGCTGCTTCGAGGCCACCTGGACATGCTTCTGGACGGTACGCTCGGGCCGGCATCGACCGAGGGCGACGAGTCCGTTCTGGCGATGGCCGCCCGGCACGTTCACGAGGTCGCCGGCCTCCTTCTGGATACGTCCCGGGACAACTGGGCGCGCATGTCCGGACGGGATGGCGGGCTGCACGCGGCGCGGCTCGCCGCGATCAGGGCCGATGTTGCCCGGCACGCGACCGACCCGGAGTATTCCATCGCCGATGTGGCGCGGCAGCACGGCATATCGCCGGGCTACATCCGCAAATTGCTCGCCTCACAAGGCGAACGCTTCTCCGACCTTCTTCGGACCGAGCGGCTCGAGCGCGCCTACCGGCTGCTCGCCGATCCAGGCAACGATCGCGTCACCATCACCGACATCGCCTATCACTGCGGCTTCAGCGACGTGTCCTATTTCAATCGCTGCTTCCGTCAGCGCTACGCGGCAACGCCCGGCGAAGTGCGAAGTGCGCGCGGCCTCCTTCGCGATTGATCGGGCCCAACCAACACGCGCTTCGGGCCAGATTGGGTTCGCCGCGGCCTGGCGAGTTCAGGAACGCTCGCCGAAATATTTCTCGCGCAGTTCTTCGACATAGTCCTCTTCTGCGGCGTCGAGGATTTCGAGCGTCACCGGTCTGGCGAGGTTCGTGTTGTGCGATATGCCAAATCCGTACTTGTCCGGCTCGAAGATCGGGCCCACGACCTCGACCGGGTCTTCCGGATTGGTGAAGGCGTAGTATTCCAGCACCGGACCATCGGCAACGATGGCGTCGATACGGTCGGCCAGCAGCGCGGCCACGGCCTCGTCAATATCGGAATAGGGTTGGACCGCCACGCCATGCTCATCGGCGAGATCCTGCGCCGTGGTTCCGTGCAGGACTCCGACCCTCTTGCCCGGGAGGTCTCCGACGCTGTTGATCTGGTTCGTCAGGGCGATCGTCGTCATCACGCTCGTGACCGTCGAGGTGATGTAGGCGAGTATCGCCACGCCGATGACGAGCCACACGCCCGACCAGATCCGGCCGATCCAGCCGAACAGGTTCTTGCGGTTCATGCGCCCTGACATCGCAACCTGCATCACCGTGTAGAAGCTCTCAGCGATGCCGTCGCGCCAGCGTTTCGGAAAGTTCTTGTCGAATCGCCGGTCGAAGATCGTCAACAGGACCGTGGCCACCAGGATCACGAAACCGATCCAGGCGTACGACCTGAGGTAACCGGCGTCCCTGAGCCCGCGGACCATCGCCCGGAAGCCGGCGCCTTGTTGCCCGTCGACCATGATCCGCAGGCCACCGTCGTACCATGGCTGCGTGAAATCAATTATCTCCGCGCGCTTCCTCGTGATCGACAGGTTGGTTACCGCGGCATCCACCTCACCCTTGGCCGCTGCATCGACCAGCTCACGGACGTTCGCAAACGACACGTAGTCGTTTTCGACGTTCAGGTCCTTGGTGATGTTTTCCCACAGCTCGACGGCCATTCCGGTGTAGCCGTCCGCGCTGCGCATGACGAATGGCGGACTCAGGTGGACGCCGACCCTTACCCGTTTGGGGGCGCCGCCGGTCGCGGTATCGGCAGATTCACCGCCGCCGCCTGTTCCACCCGTGTCCTGCGCATGGGCGAGTGGACCGCTTCCGGCGATCCAAATCCCGGCCAGGATGACCACCATGAACAGACGCGAGATCAGGTTCTTACGCACGGTCCAAAATCCTCATCAACAGCCGCTCTCTCACCAAGACCCGCCGGATCGCCAGCCCCGGGGTTCGATCCGCGAGCGGAAGGGCGAACCGGCGCCACAACGGCACCGGCACGCGTCTCCGCCCGATCGCTACCTCACTTGCCCAGAAACTTGAAAGGACGTGCCGGCTGGAACTTCCCGGTCGCATCGCCCGAATAGGTGTGGCTCTGGTCCGGGCCGAGATCGAGCTTCATCACCTTGCCGGTCTCCGCGGAGAGATCGAGCTGCTTAAGGTCGACCCAGAAGGTGTTGGGCGTCAGCGCGGACTCGAAGAAGTAGAGCTTGCGCGCATGGTCGGAGAGCGTGCGCCAGCGGGTCGAGGAGATGTTCGGCTGATCCGGGGTCGAAATGCCGTAGGGGACAGAGACGTTGCGGATGACGGACATCGCACCGGCGACCGCCATGTTCGGATCGTCGAACTTCGGGATCGCGTCGACATAGAACGAGGCGCGCGCGAAGCGGTCCGCGGCCCGGTTCGTCCCCGGCAGGAAGACCGTGCCGCCGATCTGGTTCCAGTAATCATCGAGGGCGAGCTGCTTGTCGAAGGTCGGCGAGTTGGTCATCACCTGATACGACCGGCTGTGGTGGATCACCTGCTTGCCGTCGATGTACTCGACGATGGCGCTGTCGCCGGTGGAATCCGACATCGAAAGGTGCAGGGTGGCGAGCCGCTGCTCGCCGGGCACGGCGTCGGTGACGATGGCGAACGGCTCGCTCTCCAGCGCCTCGACCGCCTCGGCCACGGTGGCGAAATTATCGAGCACGTACTGCGCCCAGGCGGCGATCGTCAGGCCAGGCTTGTCGCTTTCGGACGACGGATACTCCGACTCCACCAGCCACAGCACGTTCGCCGCCAGGCCCTTCTCGTTCAGACCGTCGGTCGTGGAAATATCGTATCCGGACGCGATGACGCTGCCGTATTTCGAGGTCCAGGTGATCGAGTTTTCGCCAGCTTCGCCGTTGCGCTCCATGCCACGCGGGAAGACCCACAGATTGGTGGCGACATCGACCTTCCAGTCCATCGACCGGGCCGTCAGAACGGTGTCGCCGGCACCGAGATAGACCAGCCGGGTACAGGCGATGGCCTGCATCGGCGCGGTCGTGACCGCCAACGCGAGACCGGCGGACACTGCCGCGTTGATCAGCCTGCGGGCTCTGGCGGTGTGGCGATTGGCTGGCATGCGATATCTCCGTTATTGCGCGAGAAAGCGGCTGCGGCCGCAGGCATCAGACTGCGGCGACATGACCGGTCGGGCGGCGGCTCGAGGGCCTGCCCCTGTAGCGTGTGGAAGAAAGCCCGACAGAAGGATCCGAATAGCGAACCCGACTGATATCGCAGCGCAATGCCACACGCAAATGACGAAGGCTTTCGTTCAAGCCGCCCCCTCACCCCGCTTCGGCATCGGCGCTTTCACGCATCATCAGCACCGCGCCGATCAGGAATCCCAGCGCGCCGAGCCCGAGGTGAAAATTCGCCACTGCCGCGATCCAGGCCGGCTCCGCTCCATCCGGAACATAGGCGAGAATGCCAGCCGTCATGAAGGCGATGCACCCCAGCAGATTGACGAAGACGATCCACCACGCCAGGTCGTTCGGCTTCCAGCTCCAGTAGCCGTGGCTGGTCTCGATGAAGGCCAGATAACCGGAGACCAGGAACAGGATCGATCCCACCAGGCCGGGCATCCAGATCGTGAGATCCTGCACGTACCAGCGGCTCGGCGCGTCGATGGCATCGAAGGTGTTGAAATTGAAGGCGACGGTACCGACGAACTGCGTGACCGAGCTCAGCCATCCCAGGCTGCCAGGGCGCCATCCGATCAGGGATACCGTCCGCCTTGTCTCCTGAGCCCCTGCATCGGCGGCGAACTCGGACGCGTTCGCGGCCTGAAAGTTCTGGAGAAAGCCAGCGATCGTGAAGGGGATGGACCCGGCGAAGAAGACGATGTTGATCGGCCCGTCGGGCGGAACGCCGATCTGGCCGTGAACGAAGGTGAGCACGCTGCCCAGCAGGAACAGGGACGCACCGACGGCAAACAACAGACCCGTGTACCAATTGTAGGCCTGCGTCTGCCAGAACGGGACACTCGTCGGGTCCAGCCCGCGGGCGGCGCGGTTCAGCCCCTTGCGATGCTGCCGCGCGCGCCAGACGATCTGCCGCCCGCGATGCCGGTAGCTTCGGAAGGTGACGAACGGCCAGGGTCCCGCGCTGCGCATCGGAACCCTGGCCGCGTGTTCACAGTGCGCGGTCATTCCAGGCGGAGGCGGCGACGGTGCACAACCGTCGCGTTTCTCAATGGTGGAATCCGCTCGCCTCGTCGCTGGTCAGCGGCGTGTGGATCGGATGGGCCTTGAAATAGGCCAATGCGGCCTTCATGTCGTCCATCAGCGCGGCGCACAGATCGAGGCTGACGCCGTTGCGCACGAGAATCCGCTGGATCGCCTGGTCCTGGCAATTCGCCGGCAGGGTGTAGGCCGGCACCTGCCAGCCGCGAACCCGAAGCCGGTCCGCCAGATCGAACAGCGTGAAGCCCGGATCGTTGCCCTCCTTCAGCTTCCAGGAGACCGCCGGGATGCCGCGGGTCATGTCGCCGTCGAAGACCACCTCGAAGGGGCCCATCTTCGAAATCTCGTCGGCAAGGTACGTCGCGCTGCGATAGCAGGCGGTATGGACCTTGCGGTATCCCTCGCGGCCGAGCCGGAGGAAATTGTAGTACTGGCAGACGATCTGACCGCCGGGCCGCGAGAAGTTCAGCGCGATATCGCGCATGTTCCCGCCGAGATAGTTGACCCAGAACACCATGTTCTCGGGAAGGTCCTTCTCCTCCCGCCACAGAACCCACCCCACGCCGAGCGGGGCGAGCCCGAACTTGTGGCCGGACGCGTTGATCGAGCGCACCCGCGGCAGCCGGAAGTCCCACATCAGATCCGGGGCGCAGAAGGGAGCGAGAAAACCACCGCTCGCCCCATCAACATGGATCGGAATGTCGAGGCCCGTTTCCGTTTCGAGCTTGTCCAGCGCGTCGCTCACCGCCTTCACCGGCTCGAATTCGCCCGTAAAGGTCACGCCCAACGTCGGAACGACGCCGATCGTGTTCTCGTCGCAGCGGCTCAGCACCTCTTCGGGCGTCATCAGCAGCCGCCCGTTCTCCATGGGGATCTCGCGATGCTCGATGTCCCAGTAGCGGGTGAACTTGTGCCAGCAGATCTGCACCGGACCGGTGATCAGGTTCGGCTTGTCGGTGGGCTTGCCTTCCTTTGCGCGGCGCGCCTCCCACCGGCGTTTCATCGCCAGGCCGCCCAGCATGGCGGCTTCGCTGGACCCGGTGGTGGAGCAGCCGACCGCCCCCTCCCCGTCCGGGGCGTTCCACAGATCGCCGAGCATCCGCACGCACCGCGCCTCCAGGTCGGCTGTCTGCGGATATTCGTCCTTGTCGATCATGTTCTTGTCGATGCATGCGTCCATCAGCCGATGGACCTCGGGTTCCTCCCAGGTCTGGCAGAACGTGGCCAGGTTCTGGCGGGAATTGCCGTCGAGCATCAACTCGTCGCGCACGGCCGCATAGACGCGCTGCGGATTGCGCTCGCGCTCGGGAAAGGTCGATTTCGGAAGCACCGTGGCGAGTTCGTCGGCACCGTAGGTCTCGTCGTTCGAAGCGTCCTGCTCTTCAAGAAGGTGATGTCGGTTCATTCCAGCGTACTCTTGGCGTGACGGGGGATGCGGGCGCCGCCCGCATGTCGAAGATATGGAAGGAGATGCGCCTCAGGCGCCCATCAGGAGGTCGGTGGCCTCGGCCTCTGCTCCGCCCAGACGATCGAGCGGAAGCACCTTGGGCTGTTTCAGCCCGGCGAGCGACTTCAGGTCGAACCGGGAGAAGTTCAGGCTCCGGTAGTCGCGCACGAAGAAGAGCGTGCGGGCAAGGTCCGAGAGATTGGTCCACGAGGTAAACTCGGTCGCATAGGCGGCCTTGCCGCCCTGGTCCAGCCCGGCCACCTCAAGATGCGAGCCGCTCCCGTCGGGATAGTCGATGGTGACGCCCCGCGGCCGGTCGAAATTGTTCATCACGTGGGCCAGCGTCTGCACAGCCTGGTCGGGCGTCGCCGCCTTCTCGGTGAACTGGGCGTAATACGCGGCGCGGACGAACCGTCCGACAGACGTATTGGACGCGGGCAGTCCCGCGGTCGCGATGCCGGAATCCGGCTGAGTGGCCTTGTAGGTCCCGAAGGTCGCGCTCGTTTTGTCGACATTCGTGAGGAACGTGTAGTTGTCGAGATTGGTCAGGTGCCAGCCGAACTCCGGGCCGTTGGTCATGACGCCGACCGGATTGTCGTGCACCGTCATTGCGCCCCGGTTGAACTCGATGACGATCGACGCGCCGGACGCGTCGTGCACGACGTAGTGGAACGGGGATTCCACGCCGCCGAGGATGGCCAGCGCTTCGAGCAGGACCGGCTGATCGGCGAGCGCGGCCTTCACGTCCTGCACCGTGGCGAATTGCGCCAGCGCCCAGGTGCCGAGATCGGACGCCGACAGAACGGCCCGCGTCTTGTCGACCGCCTGCTGGGTGCCGCCCGCCGCCGGATAGGACAGCAGGCTGAATGTCAGCCCCTTGTCATTGAGCCCTTCGAGAACCTTGAGGTCGCCGATGCCGATCGGCGCGTCGGCCGTCGGCACGCGATCGGGCATCGTCACCGCCAGAAAGCCGTGCGCGGAGGTGTAGGTCAGCGCGGGATGCCCCTCGGCCTGCGACGTGAACGCGGCGCCGGCGGGAAAGTAGGCGATCTGATAGGGCAGATCGACCGTCAACTCGAGCGTACGGCCAAAATAGACGTTGTCGGCCGCGTCTCTATAGGTAAGGGAGGTGCACATGTCGGGTCATCCTGGACGTCTGGGGAACGCTTCTCCCGCACGCGCGCCGACAAGCCCGATCCGGCATCTCGGGTGCCGCATCAGTGCGGCCCGGGTCTCGTCGGCGGTTACGGATTTCAAGTGCGCTGGAGAGTAGCTGTTGCAGTGGCGAGTGTCCTAAAGCTGTCGGCCATGACGGCAATCGGTGTCAAGTCACCGACGGGGAATTTCGACCGCGCCGCCGGATACCAACCGGGCGTTCGCAACGGGCTGCATGCGATGCGCCAGATCAATTCCGCAACGCCTGATCGGGAGATTCGCGCGATGTCATCGCACCGAGGGAAAAGGCCAGCGACGACGCCGCCACGAGCGCCGCGGCGTGCGCGTCCGACCGGGCCTGTCGCGCGTCCAGAAGGCCGGTTGCCGCCGCGGTCGCGTCGGTGATCGTGCCCACGCCGTTGCGGTAGGCCTCGAACGCGGCATCGTGTGTCACCGTCGCCGCACCAACCAGCTCGCTGGCGGCGACATAGGCCTCGAGCGCCGATCGCAGCGTATCGGAGGCGACCACGATCTCTCGCACCGCGGTGTCGCGGGTCTGTTCGAACCGGGCGTGCGCCGCCGCCGACGTCGATTCGGCCCGGCGAAGATTGGCCTCCCGGAGACCGCCGTCGTAGATCGGGATCGTGACGCCGGCCAGAACGCCCGACGTGCTCGCCTGGGCCCCGAACTTCGGCAGGTTGCCGGTCTGGAGGCTGGTGTTGTCGGTGGCGACCACGGCGCCGAGATAGACCTTGGGCAGGAAGTCGGCCTCCGCCGCGCGCGCATTGGCCTGGCTGGCCTTGACGGCGGCATAGCTGGCCAGGACATCCGGCCTGCGCGACAGCGCCGCCTCGATCACGTCGTCGGTCGGCAGCGATCGGGCCCGAGGGAGCCCGCGCCCCGCCGACGATGCGATCTTGATGGTCGACTTCGGCGAGATGCCCACGGCGCCGAGCAGGTCCTGGTAACTGTCGCGCAGGCTGTCCTGCGCCTGCACCAGGCGAAGATTGGACTGCGCCGCGAGCTGCCTGGCCTGGGCGACCTCGATACTCGTTCCGGTGCCGTTTCCGTATCGCGCCTCGGCGGCCTGCTGGAGCTGCCGGCTGTTCGCCAGGGCCTGTCGGGCGATCGCCAGATTGCCCTGCGCCGCCCCGTACAGATAGTAGCTTCGCGTCACGTTGTAGATCAGCGCCTGATGGGTGCCGTTGAACCCGACATTGGCGGCGTAGGCGGTGTGTTCGGCGGCTTCCTGCAGGGCCTGTCGCTGACCGAAGTCGAAAACCAGCCATTGCAGCGCGAGGTTCGGCGCTATCCCGTTGGCGGTGGTGCTGATGTAGTCGGTGCCGCCCACAAGGTTCGGCACCGGCGTGACGACGGCCTGCTCGCCGCCGATGACATTGGCCGTGATGAGCGGCAGGAAGCTGGCCTCGACCATGCCGACCGCCAAAGCCGCCTGACGGGCCTCCTCCCAGGCGATACGCGTCGCCGGATTGGTGCGCTGCGCCAGGTCGATCAGCTCCGGCAGCGTGTACACCCGACCGGACTGGATGCCCGCCTCGAGACTGGCGACGGCGGGGTTGGCGGGAATGGAGTAGTCCCCGCTGCGCACCGCCGAGGCTTCCGGATTCCACGGCTGTGTCGGCGACACCGGGACTTCCTTCAGGCTGTCGTTCATGCAGCCGGCAAGGAGCCCCGCAATCAGTAGCAGGCCGCCGGTTCGCGATACTCGGGCACAGACGATCTTAAGCACGACGTTCCTTCAAGCCCTTGCCAGCCGCTCGATCCGCTCAAGGCGTTCATCAAGATCGCCATGAGCGGCGCGCGATCCGGAATTTCCATTGGTGGAGATCCTCGCCGACGACGGATCCTCCTCGCCGACTTCGGCGGCGAGCGTACGGAGGCGGCCTGCCACCCCCTCCCCGTCCCCATCGGTCACGAACAACGACGTGGCAAGACCGCGCGTTTCGGCGATCAGTTGCCCGGTCCGCCCGACCATGTCGCCCGACGGCCGGAGCCGGCGGGGCTCGAAGCCGACCGTCTCCAGCACCCCCGCGGCGTCCGCCAGTTCGGCGTGCGCCGTTGCCACGTCCTCGATCCGGGCCAGCCGTGTTTCGCGCGGCCGGCTCGCGAGATCGGCGAGCGTATCGAGACCCGCGGCCAGCTTCTGCCGCACCGCCTTCATCGCGCTGACCGGCCAGACCTGGGTGAAGATCAGATAGATCACGGCGTTTCCGAGCAGAATACCCGCTATCCTGTCGCTGGCCTGGGACATCTCGAAACTGGGGCCGAACCCGTTCAGTATCGTCAGCAGGAAAGCCAGCGCAATCTGGACGCCGGCGTAGCTGATCCGCTCGTTGCCCGACGACACCCACGCGGCGGGCAGGACGCCGGCGAAGACCAGCACCATCAGCCCGCCGACGGAGGTCAGGTTCGGCATGACGAACAGCAGCGCCAGGACCCCGAGCGCGGCGCCGATCAGGCAGCCGCCGATCCGCAGCGCGAGCTTGCGGACCGTCTCCCCGGTGGAGCCGAGCGCGGCGACATAGCAGGTGATCATCGCCGTGTGTATCCCGTCCCACTGGACGCCCGTGTAGATGAGATAGCAGATGATCGCCGCGGCCGACGTCTTCAGCGCGAACCGTTGATGATCGGGGTTGGTGAAGGCATCCGGCGCCAGGAACGGGATCTTGCGCGGCCGCGGATCGCCGCCGCCGTTGGGGGCGGCCAGATGCGCCAGGGCCTGCCGGATCTGGCGTTCGGGCTCGGTACCGACACCGCCATCCGCCTTGCCGCAGCCCGGCGACGGATCGGGAAAGCGGCCGGCTGCAATGGCGTCAACGGCCTTTCGCAGCGCGTCGGCCAGGATCGCCAATCGCTCTCGCGGCGCGCAATCGGTGATCGCCGATACGGCCACGAGAACGCGATAGCTCGTCTCGACCGCGCCGTTCAGCCAGGTTGACCGCGCCGTGGGGACGAGATGCAGCGCCTTGACCAGCTGCATCTGCTTGAGCGCGTCGTCGTTGCCCTCCCCCAGCAGCTCGGCGACGGCATCCGCGCTGTCGGCGCCGTCCAGCCGATCCGCCGCGCGTCTCAGCCGCTCGACGATCTTGTTGCGAACATGCGTCTGCGCCGGGATGCCGAAGACCAGATTGAAGACGACCATCAGGATCATGGGCATGGACGCCATCTTCCAGGCCATCAGCAGGCCCTGGTCGGCGACCTGCCCGACCGGCACGTCGGTCACCAGCGTCATGATGAACGCGATGATGAGACCGACGATCGCGGCCTGTTCCCCCAGCGGCGTCGCCGAGCCGAGAAACAGGAAGATGTAGGACGCGACGAACATGACGGTCAGACGCCAGGCCGCGCTGTCGATCGTCGCGTCTATGATCGGAATCATCAGCACGACGACGAGCGTGGCCAGCAGGACGAGGCCGATGGCCGTCACGCTGGTCTGCACCGCGTCGGGCTTCATCAGGAAGATCACCAGATAGCAGCTGATCGCCGATTCCGGGATCTTGAGGACCATCGCCGTGGCCGCCACCAGCGAACACAGCAAGGCGACCCGCCAGGCCATCCCGGCACGACCGGGTGCGGGCTGAAGGTCGATCCAGGCCTGTCGGGCGACGGCGGGCCAGAAGGCGCTAGCAGCGTTCGCCATGATGCACGATCGACACCGCCGACGCCCCCACACGCATCAGTTCGACCGGCGGATCGACCAGTCTGATCCGCACCGGGAACCGTTGCTGGACACGCACCCAGTCCAGCGACTTGGGAACGATCGGCAAGGCGCTCGGCAGATTGATCTGCTCCTTGGAGCTGATGCCCCAGCCGATCCCTTCAACCACGCCCTTGATGGCATGATGTCGATCCGACAGCGCATAGACGGTCGCACAGTTCCCGACCGAAATGGCCGGCAAGGTGGTTTCCGTGTACGCGGCGCTCGCGAACCATGTTCCCGTGTTGATCAGCGTGAACACCGATTGCGCCGGCAGCAGGTACCCGCCGGGCGACACCGTGAGGCCGACGACGCGACCGTCGTGCGGCGCCCTGATGACCGTACCGGCCAGCTCGTGCCCGGCGATCGCCAGCGCCGCCCGGCGCGCCAGGACGAGGGCCTCCGCGGCGGCCTCGTCGCTCACCAACGCCTCGGCCGCCTCGACCTGCCGCAGGGCCTCGTTGAGGCTGACCTCCGCATCGCGTTTCGCCGTGCGGGCATCGTCGACCTGCTGCGCCGACACGTAGCCTTTCGGCTGCATCGGCAGGAGCCGGTCCAGCGTCTGGGTCGCCAGCTCGAGATTGGCGCGCGCCCGCTCGACCTGCTCGATCGCGATCGCCGCGTTGGCCTGCTCCGCCCGGATCGTCCGCGACTTGTCGTTGCGCGCCGCCTCGGCGATGGCGAGGTCCGCCCGCGCCTGCTCAACCGCGAGGCGATACGGTTCCGCGTCGAGTTCAAGCAGGACATCGCCCCTGGCGACGAAGTCGTTTTCCCGTACGTGAATCGACTTGATCCGGCCAGCCACCGAGGACGCGATCCGCACGACGTCCGCGCCCAGCGTGACGTCGTCCGACATCGGATTGGCGGTGGAGATCTCATAGCTCCGGAAAGCCGCGACGCCGGCCCCGGCGATCACCGCGAGGCTGACGACCGCACCGAGACCTGCCGCCAGGCGAGGAGACAGACGGGCCATCGGTTAGCGCCCGAACACGACGAGAGAGAGCACGAAATTGAGCCCGACGGCCATGGTCATGTAGACCGGCACCCGCCATTTCAGGATATCGTCCAGCCCGATCAGCACGAATACGGCCCGCAGCAGCACCGTCAGCAAGACGCCGCCGATCACGCAAAGCAGCCAGGCCGGAAAGAAACTGCCGAACATCGGTATGGACGGTGCGGCACCGACTGCACGGTCGGGGGCCAGAAGCAGCCCCCCGACTACCGGCGCCACCCACATCGTGCGTATCGAGAAGCCCGGCGCGGGCCGCATTGACGGTGGCGTCGTTTTCAGCATTTCAGACAACCGGATGGCGTTTGCCGTAGATGTTCGACTGTGAGATGGCGGGTTTGCGTTGGTCTGGCGGGCACTGACTTTGCGGAGACTTCGAGCACTCCGTATCGCATTTTCGGCGCCATTCTCCAATGCCGCAACCGGCATAGCGCGCATGCACCTTGCCGTGACGACGCGACCGTGATCCAACTGCTACGGCAAGAGAGCCCGCCCGGTGGCGGGCTCCTTCCATCGGTCCTGTATCTCTGGACGCTAACGGCGAACGACGTCGGCGGACGTTGTCGGCGGATGTTGTCGGCGGCGGCGGTCAGAACCGCAGGGTCGCGCCGATCACCGGACCGCTCATATCGACGTCCAGGACGGCGCCGTTGTCGCGGTAATCGAACGTCATGTGCCGATAGCCGGCGGACAGAACGAAGGTATCGGTCACCTGATAGTTCACCGTTCCCAGGACCTGCCATGTCGACTCGGCCCCGCCGCCACCGCCCACATCGGCATAGGCAACGACCGACCATTTCGGTGACAGCGCAACGCGGGCGCGCGCACCGACGATCGGATCGGCCCAGCTATTCGTGCTCGATGCCGACAGACCGAGAAGGGGCACGTCGACTTTCGCCTTGATACGCCAGGCCCGGACACCGGCCAAAAGGTCGACCGCAAAGGCCGGCTCGGCAACGACCGTGTAGCCGGCCGCGGCGGTGAAGGAGGCCTGCGTGACCTTGCCCTCTATGCCGATAGGAACCGGCACCAGGCCCGTGATCGTGTTGCCTTCGGACAGCTCCGCGCACGACAGATCCCCGAACAGCACGAAGCGGTTGTAGCGGGCGGTGCCGTTCAGGAAGAACGCACCGTCGAGATCGTCGAGTACATCGCCGATGGACTTGCTGACACTGAAGGTGGGACCGCCGGCCAACGGACGGACGTCACCGCTCATGCCGGACAGCCAGGCATAAGGCGTGATCTGGAACCGCCAGGTGTTGCTGGTCCATTGATCCGCCGCCGGGGCCTCGACCGGGCCCGACGTGTCGCCCGCGATATCTGCCGCCGTGGCGTTGCCAATCATCGTCAGGGCCAGGGCGGCCCCGAATATACCTGTCCTCAGCATCAATGCCTGCTTTCGTGGAAGAAGCCGTTTGTCGTGATGGCCCGAAGCCGGTTGCGGGGTTCAGCCGAAAACCCCACTTCCCCGCAGGAGGCGCAGGCAGGCGAGATCAGCTGAAAACCGGCTTGATGACGCCAGTTCGGCCTTAATAGGAAGTGCGCAGGAGGAATGTCAAACACCGTCCCGTCGCGCGCCGGTCGCACGATGCGACAGGGTGCGAAGCGGCGGCCCGACGTTGCCGGATCGGCCGGAGCGCCGGCCGGCCCGTCTGCCCCGCGCGGCGCAGACGAACGTCCGCTTCCGGCCCGACTTGCCGCTTTCCGCTCTCAATCCGGGATCCCGGCATCACGCAGGCTCTGGATCACCGTCGCCCGCCACTCCGGGTTCCGCATCGGCAGCGCCCGTTCATAGATGGAGGCGCGCGTGGCGGGATTGACCGCCATGAGCCGCCGGGCGGCGGCCTTCGCCTCGTCCGGTCGGCCGGCCACCGTGAAGGCCGTGATCAGCACCCAATAGGTCGAATCCCATTCGGGATTCAGCGCCAGCGAGCGATTCGCGTACTCCACCGCCTCTTCCGCCCGTCCGCCGAACAGTCGCCCGATCGCCGTCATGGTCAGATAGCTGAAGAAGCTCGGGTCCTTGGGACAGAGCATCATGGCCTGCTCGACGAAACGCAGCCCCGTCTCGGGATCATCGCCGAAGATCAGTCCGGTCCCGGCCATCGCGTTCACGAACCCGGAGCCCGGGTTCATCCGCACGGCGCGCAGGAGCGCATCCATCCCCGCCACATAGTCCTCGCGCAGCATCACCAGCACGAACCCGCCCAGCACCACCGCCTTGGCGTCGTCGCTGCCCACGGCCAATGCCCGGCGGGCGTAGAACACGGCCTGGCCGAGATCGTCGTCGCCATACGGCTCCCATGCGCGCGTGATCCGCTGCACCAGGCACCACCCGGCATGGGCCAGCGCCGGGGCGTAATTCGGATCCATCGCGATGGCGCGACCAAGCAAGTCAAGCGCCGCTCGATTGTCGTCCGGCTGGATCCTGTAGATATGGGGCAGAGCCTGAAGATAGAGGTCGTAGGCGCCCATGTTCTCGGCCGGCTTGCGGCGCGCGCGTTCGATCTCCGCCTTGCGCATCGTCGGCTCCAGGGCACCGACCACGTTTGCCGTAATCCGGTCCTGCAGTTCGAACACGTCCTCCAGCCGCCCGTCGAACTTGTCGGCCCAGAGATGCGCGCCCGTGGCCGCATCGATCAACTGGCCGGTAATCCGGACACGGTCGCCCGCCTTGCGGACGCTGCCCTCCAGCACGTACCGCACCCCCAGGTCGCGGCCGACCTGCCGGATCTCCACCGCGCGGCCCTTGTAGACGAACGTCGAGTTCCGGGCGATGACGAAGAGTTCCTCGAAGCGCGAGAACGCCGTGATGATGTCCTCGACCATGCCGTCGACGAAGTATTCCTGCTCCGGGTCGCCGGACATGTTGGAGAAGGGCAGGACCGCGATCGAGGGCTTGTCAGAAGCCGCGGAGAGCGTGGCCTCGGCCGGGGATAGCTCGGGCACGGCCGAGGCGCCGACGTTGAGAGCGAAGACCCGGACCGGCTCGGCGATGTTCTTCAGGTTATTCTCGCCCAGATCGGTCACCGCCACATCCAGGCGCGAGCGGATCTGGCGATAGGCGTCCTCGGACAGGCAGATGGCGCCGGGAGCCGCCAGCCCCTCCAGCCGGGCGGCAACGTTGACGCCGTCGCCCATCAGGTCGCCGTCGCTTTCCTCGATGACGTCGCCGAGATGGATGCCCATCCGGAAATCGATACGCCGGTCGTCCGCGACGCCGGCGTTGCGCTCGTGCATGGCGTCCTGGATCTCGATGGCGCAACGCACGGCCTCGACCACGCTGCGGAACTCCACCAGCGCACCATCGCCCGTCCGTTTCACCAGACGGCCGTTGTGGACCACCAGGGCCGGATCGATGACATCGCTCTGGATCGCGCGCACCCGCGCCAGGGAGCGCTCTTCATCGACGCTGGTCAGGCGACTGTAGCCGACGATGTCGGCAACCAGGATCGCGGCAAGCTTGCGGTGTCCGGACATGGCGCGCTCTCTCACCCACCATCATTCTGGGGCAAGATCGACGCGGGTGCGAACTGCCTCATTCAGGAAAAGCTCTTGATCAGATCCCAGAACTCGCCGCGGTCGTTGGTGCGCGGAAAGGGTTCGTCCGGGACAGGCACGCCGAGGAAGGCACAGAGGGGACCCCAGCCGTCCTTGACCTGATACACCAGCAGCCGGTCGGCCGGTATCTCCGCCTTGACCGCCGCGGTATGGGCGTTAAAGGCCGCTTCCAGCCCCTCCAGGTCCGCCCCCATCGGGATCCCGGTCTGCCGGATGACTTCGCCCCCCATCGCCAGCCATTCGCGCAGGTGCTCGGGGGCCTCGTCGGTCCCGGAAATCAGCTTGTAGATCGTCGCGTCGAAACTCTCGGCCCAGGTCCGCGGATCGCGGTGGCTCAAGACGAACTTCGCTTCGGGATAGGCGGCATTGAGCTCGCGAAAGAACCTGGCGGTCGGCCAGTCGACAGCGCTCTCGTATCCTTCATAGATCGCCGGCCAGTCGGCACGGCCCACCAGCGCCGCCTGCCAGAGCGGCAGTTGCACCGGCAGATGCTTGACGACCTCCTCCATGTGATGGCAGGGCCCGAAGCCCAGCGCACTGATGGCAAGCTTGAGCGAGTACGTGCCGGTCCGACCTATCCCCGCACCAATGACCTTGAGCGACATCCCTACCTCACTCCCAATGTTGACGATCGAACTCACGAAGCCGCGCGGGGAACCGCTCCTCGTGGCACCGCCTCCAGCGCGCCTGGATGCGGCTACCGGTTCTTTTCGAACCCTTCCATCAGCGCGGCGGACGGATTGTCGATGCAGAAATCCATGATTTTGTCGGTCGCCTCGCGGAAGGCCGGTCCGTTGAAGACCATGTCGGCTTTCGTGCCGCTGACGTAGCCGTGGAAGTACAGCAGGGTATAGGCCTGTTCGTCTCCGCCCATCTTGAGCATCGTCCGGCAGTCGATGTCCTGCATGTTTATGACGGGCTCGTCCTGCGCGGCGGCGGGCAAGGCGCACGCGAGGCCCGCGAAGGCGGCGAGCGCGATTTTCGGGAAACGTCCAGTCATTTCCGGTTCCTCCCCTCGTGTATCCGTGTGCCCGGGAATTCCGGCTCGGTATTCAGTAGCGGATCACGCCGTTCATGCATTCGCGGTAGGCGGTGTCGTAGCTGACGCCGCGCTGCACGCCGCGGGTCACGGCGCCGGTCGTGGCGCCGATGGCGGCCCCTCTGCGGGCGCCCTTGCTGCCGTTGACGATGCCGCCGACGATGGCGCCCCCTGCCCCGCCCCTGACGGCGCCACCGACGGCGCCGCCCCTCGAATAGGCGTAGGACGCCCGGCGGGCGTACTCACTGCAGTAGGATGCGGTATAGGCCTGCGCATAGGCGCGGTCGGAGTGGGTCGGAACCGCTATGAAGCCAGCCGACAGCACCGCGAGTACCACAGTCGAAAAGACCAGTCTGAAGACCGCGGACATGTCCCGTGCTCCCTTCGTTCGTCGAGGGCGAAGGCCGATGCCAATGGGGAGACGCAGCAGGCGGCGCCCGTCTCGACGCCCCCCGATTTCAACGCCTCGTTGCTCGCTCAGCGTTTCAACCTGATCGACAGACCTTCCAGGTTGATCGACAGATCGACGCCCAACTGCGTCCCGATCAGTTCGAGCGTGACGCCCTTGCCGTTGACCATCACCGCGGCCTTGCCGCCGGCCGCAACCGCCAGACCGGCGCCTGCAGCCGAGTAGACGCCCTCGATGTCCTCGGGACTGTTGATGTTCTTGACGTTGCCAGTGAGGTTCACCACCGACAGCGTTATCTGCCATCCGGCGCTGATACCGCCGATCGACAGCGGATAGGACTGCCCCTCGTACGTGAGCGTTCCCTTGCCGCCGGTCCCGCCGACCACCAAGGCGGCTTTGAGGAGTTCCATGGAGATCTTGCCGGTGCCGGCATGGGCAGTCATGGCGCCGGCGAGCACGCCGGACAACACCACGAATGCGCCCAAGGCCGCGAGAATCCTGTTCCGCACCATCGTGTCCTCCCTTTGCTCAACATCAGAAAAACGCAAATCGCGGCCGCCCAAATGCCGCCAACGATCTTCGGCGACGGCCGGACCGATTACTTTTTCAGAATTATCGTATTACTTTCAGCACCCGCAGTTTTTTGTCAACCGGCGTAGTTGTTGCGAGGACTTCCCCGCAGGGTGCGGCTTATGAATTCGAAGCAAGAGGCAGCCCCGGCAGAGATACTTCGAACGCCCCTGCGCCGTCGCAATGCCTCGAATACGGACATGGACGAAAGCGCCGATCGGACGAGGCGGGAATGACCTGCCGGCGACCTCGGATATCCGAGGTCAGAAGGACTCCTGGCTCTTTTTCAGGATTGATTTCCCGACGAGGAAGTCAAAATCCACGCCCAGATGCGCCTGTTGAACGGACCGGACGAACATCTGTCCGTAACCGCGTTCGAAATGCGGCTCCGGCAGCGTGAGTTCCGCTCGTCGCCGCTCCAGTTCGTCTTCCGCGACATCAAGCTCCAGGCGGCGGCCGGGAACATCCAGGACGATTTCGTCCCCGGTTCGGACAAGCGCGAGCGGTCCCCCGATCGCCGCTTCCGGCGAGACGTGCAGGACGACCGTGCCATAGGCGGTCCCGCTCATGCGTCCATCGGAGATACGCACCATGTCGGCGACGCCTTTGGCGATGAGCTTCGCGGGAAGCGGGAGATTGCCGACCTCGGGCATGCCCGGATACCCCACCGGCCCGGCGCCCTTGAGGACGAGCACCGTGTTTTCGTCGACATCGAGATCGGGATCATCGATGCGGGCGCGGAGGTCCTCGACAGTCTCGAACACGAGCGCCCGGCCCCGATGCGCCATCAGATGACGGGAGGCGGCAGACGGCTTCAGCACCGCCCCTTCCGGAGCGAGATTGCCGCGCAGCACCACGATTCCCCCCTGCTCCGAGACAGGGTTTTCCATGCGCCGGATGACGTCGTCGTTGTAGCACTCGGCATTCACGAGGCGGTCGGCGAGCGTACCATCCTCCACGGTCCGCGCATCGAGATAGAGCCGGTCCGCGATGCGCTTCATCACCGCCGGCAAACCGCCCGCATAGTAGAAGTCCTCCATAAGGAACCGGCCGGACGGCTTGAGGTCGACCAGACAGGGCATGCCGTTTCCAAGCCTGTCCCAGTCCTCGAGCGACAGCGGTACGCCCAGCCGCCCGGCCAGCGCCAGGAGGTGCACGACCGCATTGGTGGAGCCGCCGATCGCACCGTTGACGACGATCGCGTTTTCGAAGGCCGGGCGCGTGAGGATGCGGGAGATCGATACGCCGCCGCGCACCAGCGACACGATGCGCCGGCCGGCGTCCTCGGCCAGATGCCGCCGTCGGCTGTCGACAGCAGGAATCGCACCGTTCATCGGAAGCGCGATACCCATGGCCTCCGCGAGCAGTGCCATGGTCGACGCCGTGCCCATCGTCATGCAGGAGCCGGCCGACCGGCTCATGGCAGCCTCGGCCTCAGCGTAATCCGCCTTGCTCAATTGCCCGGTTCGATACTCCTCGTCGAAGCGGAAGACGTCCGTGCCGGAGCCGAGCTCACGGCCCCTGAAGCGTCCGTTGAGCATGGGCCCGCCGGAAACGAGAATGCTCGGGATGTCACAGCTCGCCGCGCCCATCAACAAGGCCGGCGTGGTCTTGTCGCACCCCGCGAGCAGCACGACGCCGTCGATCGGATTGGCGCGGATGGTCTCCTCGACATCCATGCTGACGAGGTTGCGGAACATCATCGTGGTGGGTCGCATCATCGGCTCGCCGAGGCTCATCACCGGAAACTCGAGCGGGTAGCCGCCGGCCAACAGAACGCCGCGCTTGACGTGTTCGGCGAGGTCTCTCAGGTGACGATTGCAGGGATTGAATTCCGACCACGTGTTGCAGATGCCGATTACGGGCCGGCCGTCGAAGAGCTCGGGCCCAAATCCCTGGCTGCGCATCCAGCTTCGCGGGATAAATCCGTACTTGCCTTCACGGCCGAACCATTCCGCACTGCGCAGTTGCGGATGGCCTTCGGACTTCTTTTCGGACACGGCCCCTCCTCCCGGAGGCGGCAGCCTCCGACGGTTTCATCATAGTGTGCAGGTATTGGCCGGGAGCAGCGCTCAGGCCACGGCCCCGCGCCTTCGCACACGCTTCACGACCATCATGATCAGAGGTGACAGCCAGATCAGGATGGTGATCACACCGATGGTTCCGGCGATCGGACGCGAGAAAAGCTGCAGGAAGTCGCCCTGGGCCTTGATCATCGAGGTCAGGAAAGTCTCCTCGAGCATCCGTCCCAGCACGATGCCCAGGAGGGCCGGCGCGATCGGGAAGCCGTTCTCCTCCATGAACCAACCGACGACACCGAACACGAGCATGGTGACGATGGCGACGAGCGTATTGTCCATCGCGAACGCACCGACCACGCAGAAAAGCAAAATCACCGGCATCAGATAGGAGCGCGGCACGTCGAGAAGATAACGCGACAGCTTGATGGCGGTGTAGCCCAACGGGATCATCAGCAGGTTCGCCAGGATGAACGACAGGAAGATGCCGTAGATCAGCGTGGGCTGATTTTCGAAGATCTGCGGGCCCGGCGTCAGTCCCTTCATGAACAGGACGCCGATGACGATCGCCGTCATGGAATCGCCCGGGATGCCCAGCACCGTCGCCGGCACGTAGCTTGTCGACACGCTCGCGTTGTTGGCGCCGCCGGCCGCGACAATGCCCTCCAGGCTGCCCTTGTCGAATTCCTCGCGATTGCGCGTGGTCTTTCGCGCCAGGGCGTAGGAGATCCACGCGGCGATATCGGCACCCGCGCCGGGAAGCGGCCCCGTTACCGTTCCAACCACGATGCCGCTCGCCAGATTTCTACGACTGCGCCAGAGTTCGGGCATCAGTCCCTTGAAGATATTGCCGATCTTGGTCGTCGCCATGGGCGGCAGGGGATCACGCGACAAGGCGAAACGCAGGATTTCGGCGATCGCGAACATGCCGATCAGGGTGGCCACCAGCCCTACCCCGCCGTACAGCGCGGTGCTGCCGAAGGCGAAGCGCGGCTGACCCGTCACGGGAAACAGGCCGATCATGGCGACCAGGAGACCGAGAAGGAGCGAGATCATCCCCTTGAGCGTACTGCCTGGCGCGATGAACGCCGCCGAGGTGAGGCCCAGGCATACAAGCCAGAAGTACTCGTAGCTGCTGATGTTGAGGGCGAAACGGGCGACAGCCGGCGCGAAGAACATCAGGAAAATCGCACCGACCAGTCCGCCCACGGCCGAGGTGACGACGCAGGCGCCAAGTACCAGTTCGCCCTTTCCGCGCATGGTGAGCCGGTAGGCTGCGTCGGTATAGGCCGCGGACGACGGGGTGCCGGGGATGCGCAACAGCGCGGACGGGATATCGCCGGCGAAGATCGCCATCGCACTGACGCTGACGATGGCGGCTATAGCCGGCAACGGGGGCATGAAGAACGTCACCGGCACGAGAAGCGCCACCGCCATCGTTGCGGTAAGGCCCGGAATGGCGCCGACAAACAGTCCGAATATCGATGAAAGCAGAATGACGAGCAGGACGTCGGGGGACATGAGCGCCAGGAAAGCGGCGTAGATCACCTCCATGAAAGGACTCCCGCGTAGGGCTCGAGAAGCCCCCACGGCAGAGGCACCAGCAGCATGTCCTGAAAGGCGAATTTCACCACGAGCGTCGTCACGCCCGCAAGGATCAGCGAACGGACAGGCGACCGGGTGAATTGAAGCAGCGTCGCGAAGACGACCACGAAGCCGGCAATCACGAAGCCGAGGAAATTCGAGAAGAGGATGTAGAAGACGAGCACGCCGAGAACCACGGCGGCATTTGCCATGTGGGTCGGGGAGCGGACCCAGCTGCCCATGACCACGAGCGGCTGCACGTCGCGCTGCCGCCAGCCGTTCACGAGGAGTAGCCCCCCCGCCACGACGAGCGCGTACCCGATGATGGAGGGGAAAAATCCCCCTCCATAACCGGTGCCGAAGAAGGGTTTCGGCTGCATCGAGGCGGCGACGATAGCCAGGATGCCGATGCCGGCGATGATGGGGCCCATGATGATGTCGGACACTTTCATCGAAACCTCACTTCGCCACCCTGTTGTCCGCGTTCGAGGATAGGTGCGTGTCCTACTGGATTGCGCCGGCCGCCCGAAGAACGGTTTCGGTGTCCGCCTCGTGGGTCTTCATCCACTCCAGCAGACCTTCCCTGTCGGCATAGCGAAGGCCGAAACCGCGCTCGGACATCTTCTTCTGGAAGTCCTCGCTGTCGTAGATTTCCTTGGTGGCGGCCTCAAGCTGGACAACGATCTCGTCCGGCAGGCCCGCCGGTCCGGCAAAGGCGCGGAAGACACCACCGGGAGCGGCACCGGGAATCTGCTCGCCCGCCGTCTCGACGTCGGGGAACGCGTCGAGACGCTCCGGCGACAGAACGGCCAGAGGCCTTACTTCTCCCGCGTCGATGAGCGCGGCCGCCTCGGGCAGAGACGCCGTCAGGATGTCGACGCCGCCGGCGACCAGTTCCTGCAGGCCCGCGGCCGCGCCGGCGCTGGGGACCCAGCGCAGCGTCTTGATGTCGATATCGTTGTCGATCAGGACCTTCGAGAGGGCACTGCTCCAGCTGCTGGGGCAGACCGCGCCGCAGCCGATGGTGATGGACTGCGGGTCTGCCTTGAGCTTTTCGACGACATCGGCGAGCGACTTGAATTCGCTGTCGGCCTTCGTATGCACCGCGGCGTAGTCGAAATTGTACTGCGCGATCGGCGTATAGGAGCCGCTCGACAGGTCGCCCATGCCGAGCAGACGGAATGGCGCGTAGTTGAACAGGATACCGATCGTGTAGCCGTCCGGCTTGGCGTTCGCCAGTTCGGTGATGCCGGCGATGCCGCCGCCTTCGGCGCGGTTGACGACGTTGAACGGCTGCCCGAATTTCTGCTCCAAGTCAGCGGCGAGCCACCGCGCCGTCGCATCGGTGCCGCCGCCCGCGCCTGCCGCGACGATCACCGTGACCGGGCGGTTCGGCCAGTCGTTCGCTGCGGCCGCGGTCACCGCCACGCCGGCGGCCATCACGCCTGCAATCGTGATGCCGAGTATGTTCTTCATGTAACGTTCTCCCTTCAGGTTATTGATTCAGCTGGAAAATCCCCTCAGACGGACAACGGACTGTGCCACCAGTGGTCGAAGGGGTTTGAGTGAAGGATCGCGTCGATGGTCTCCTGCGAGATCCGCGGCAGACGGGTGCCTTCGACGAGATGATTGATGTTGCGCAGACCTTCGATCGACTCGCCGACCTGGGCGAAGGGGAAATCCGTGCCCCAGAAGATCTTGTTGCGGTCGGTGATCACGTACTCCTGGGCCGAGACCAGGGCCTGGTAGAACTGCCACGGGCGGTAACAGAGAGCCGAGACCTCCGTGTAGACGTTCGGACGCTTGCGCGCGACGACGATGCATTCGTCGATCCACGGATGGCCCATATGCGCCATGATCATCTTGAGATCGGGGTAGCGCTGCGCGACCGCGTCGACATGGATCGGACGGCCGGCATCCAGCAGCGTGTCCCGCGCGAACGTGGTGCCCATGTGCATGGTCAGCGGCAGGTCGTGCTTCTGGCAATAGGCGTAGACGGGATCGAGCCGGGGATCGTCAAGCGGCACGCTGTTGTAGATCGGGCCGAACTTCACCCCCTTCAGCTTGAGGGTTCCGATCGCGTGCTCCAGCAACTCCATACAGTCGGGGCGGCGCGGATCGACGCAGGCGAAACCGACGAACTTGTCCGGATACTTCTGGACCGCGGCAGCCGTCACCTCGTCGTTGCCATCGACGCCGACCGAGTCGCCATAGCGCAGGGAAAAGATGATCGCCTTGTCGACGTCCCGCATCGCCTCGTAGAGCGTGTCTGCATCCGCAGCCATGGAAACACCGCCGGGCCGCGCGCCACCGCTGAGGTCGACTTCCGGTGGCGAAAACTGATCGGCGTTGAAGACGTTCACATGGCAGTCGACAATCATGGGAGCGGGTTCCGTCGAGATGGTTTCCAGGGAATTCGTGGCCGGCTTTTCAGGGGTCCGCGTGGGGCGGCCCGCGGGACCATGCGCGGCCCGAAGCCAGCTCCCCCGCGACTGAACTTGATGGTCAGCACCATATTGCCCCCCTGCTGATTTAACGATACACCGATCTCACGGCTTGTCAAACGCGCGATGCACGGATCTTGCAGTCCGGCAAAGGGGATTCGGGTGTCAGGAGGGCATACGTGTCGATTTTCCAGGCTGGAAATCAACCGGCAGGACGATCTCGCGTTTTTTGAAGTGTCCTGCCTGCAGGCGGGCGATCAGTTCCTTGGCCGCGCGCTCTCCAAGGGCGTGGGCAGCGGACCGGACCGTCGTCAGGATCGGGTCGACGTAGCGCCAGATTTCGAAGGCGTTGAAGCCGGTGATCTGTATCTCCTCGGGGACGCGAAGGCCGGTCGCCCGGCATGCCTTGATGGCGGCGATGGCCATCTGGTCGTTGCCGCCGATGATCGCGTCGGGAACGGGGCCGGCCTCAAGCGCGGCGAGCGTCGCCTGATAGGAGACGTCGAAGCTCTCGTCGCCGCAATCCACGATCCTCAGCTCCGGCAGCCCGGCGTCCGCGAATGCCGACGCGGCACCGTCCATGCGCGCGCGCATCGCCGGCCATTCCACATGCGGCATCAACATCCAGCCGGATCGAACGCCCCTTTCCACGAGATGGCGCCCGACCTGCCGGCCTCCGTCGAAATCGTCCTGGCTGATGATGGCGCAATCGGGCTGGTCTGGAAGGTGGTGTTCCTGCAGCAGCACCAACGGAACACGCAGGGCCGAAAGCTCGCGCACGAACCAGTCCCGCTGCACCCGGTCGCCCGACAGGATCGCCACCATTCCATCCGCCTCGATGTCCTGGAACAGCCCCGTCGTGCGGAAGTCGGACGGCTTCATGCCGCGCAGGATCAAACTGTAGGAATTGGCCGTCAGATAGTTCGTCAGCCCCGTCACCTGCGCGGTGATGAACAGGTCGCTGAGGAAGTCAGGATCCTCCACGACGATCAGCATGCCGATGGTCCATTGCTGCGACAGGCGCAGCCGGCGCGCGGCGACGGACGGCCGGTAGCCGAGTCGTTCCACCACCTCGCGGATATGGTTGGCCGTCGCCTCGGAAATGCGGCCGCGCCCGTTCAACACGTTCGAGACGGACATCGCGGAAACGCCGGCCTCGCGGGCAACGTCCTTGATGGTCACCGCGCGACCGGTGGCGGGCTTCGTCGGTTTTCCCACGTCTTTCATCCTTTTCGGCGCTGCGGTGCAATCATTCCGCCCCGCGGACGCCATTCCTTCTTCCGGCCACCAGGAGCGTACCAATGAACGACACGACTATCACGACCGTCCACTGCCACCTCTTGACCCAGGATCTCAGCCGCTCCGCCATCCGGTGGGCCGGCGGAAACATGCGCTACTGGAACACCGCGCTCATCGAGGTCGCTACGGCCGGCGGCCTGCGCGGCTTTGGCGAAGCGTATTATCCCGGGCTGAGCGCGCCGTTGGCAACACGCGCCCTGACCGAAAACTTTGCGCCGCTCCTGATAGCCGAGGATGCCACCGAGGCAACCGCGCTTTTTCACCGGATGCGTTCGAAGTCGCTTGCGTGGGGCAAGTCCGGATTGCCGCTGATGGTCGCCGGCTCCATCGAGGTCGCGCTGTGGGACATCAAGGCCCAGGCGCTCGGGGTGCCGCTCCACCAGCTTCTCGGCGGCAAGGCCCACGACGCCATCACCGTCTATGCCAGTGGCGGCACCGATGCACCGCGCGATCAGCTCGTCGCGGAGATGGAGAGCTACCTTGAGCGCGGTTTTCGCGCCGTGAAGATCCGGATCGGCCGGTCCGTCGCCGAGGATGTCGAGAAGGTGCGTCTGTGCCGCGACGTCCTCGGGGCGGATGTCGAGCTGATGGTCGACGCGGTCATGGGGCACAACCCCAATCCCTTCTCGGCAAAGGAAGCGCTCGCCCGAATCAATGCGATCGAGAAATTCGACATCACGTGGTTCGAGGATCCGGTCGCCAACAGCGACTACGCGGGCTGCGCCTACGTTCGGCAGCATTCCCCGGTTCCCGTCGCGGCGGGCGAAACGGCCGTCGGGGTGAACGATTTCCTCCCCTATTTCGAACATGGCGCGCTCGACTGGGTACAGCCCGATCCCACCCACTCGGGCGGTATCGGCGAATGCATGGCCATCGCCGCCCTGGCGCGGGCACACGGGGTACGCGTGATCTACCATTCGTGGGGCATGGCACCGTGCCTGGCGGCGAATTACAGCCTCGCCTTCGCCGATCCGCACGCGCGCTATCTCGAGTATCCCACGCATGGCCTGCCGCTGGTCGAGGAACTGGCGGAGACGCCGTTCCGACTTGTCGACGGCAAGTTCGCGGCACCGACGCAGCCGGGCCTCGGCGTCAAGCTGACCGACGACATCCTGGCCCGCTACGCCTTCGTCGAGGGCAGCACGTTCTGGCCATGACGCCGGCGCCATAACACCGGGTCCATGACCCCGGGGCCATGACGCCGCCCCACCCGACCCACCAGCAGACCAATACAAGCACGATATGAGCATCCACCTCCTCCAGACCTTCGCCATGCCGGAAAGCGCGGAAACGGCGCTCGCGGACCGGTTCGTCGTCCACAAGCTTCATACCGCCGATGACCCGGAACGCCTGTTCGACCGGGTTGGCACCAGCATCCGCGCGATCGCGGGTGTCGGTGTCCCCAAGCCGCTCATGGACCGGCTGCCGGCCCTGGAGATCATCGCCAATTTTGGTGTCGGCTACGATTCCATCGACGTTCAGGCCGCGAAGGCGCGAAACATCAGGGTGACCAACACGCCCGACGTCCTGAACGACGCGGTCGCCGAACTGACCATCGGTCTGATGCTGTCGCTGGCGCGCCGTTTGCCTCAGGCAGACCGATATGTTCGCGAAAACCGTTGGCCCCTGGGCAATCTGCCGATCTTTCGAGAACTGGGCGGCACTACGCTCGGTATCGTCGGTCTCGGCCGCATCGGCAGGGAGATCGCAACACGCGCGCAGGCCATGAAGATGCGTGTCGTCTACCACGGGCGCTCGCACCAGCCGCGCCAGCCCTACGTTTTCTATCCGGACCTCGTGGACATGGCGCGCGACGTGGACTGGCTCGTCGCCCTCACGCCGGGCGGGGCAGGCACGGAGAAACTGATCAGTCGCGCGGTGCTCGAGGCGCTCGGGCCTGACGGCATGTTCGTCAACGTCGCGCGCGGTTCGGTCGCCGACCAGGACGCCCTCATCGACCTGCTGGCAAACGGCGGCCTGGGTGGCGCTGCCCTGGACGTGTTCGCGGACGAGCCGCACGTCCCCGAGGCCCTTCGGAGGATGGAGAATGTCATCCTGTCGCCGCATCAGGGCTCGGCGACCCGGGAGACCCGGGATGCGATGGGGGCGCTGGTCGTGACCAATCTCGACGCGCATTTTTCGGGAAAATCACTTTTGACGCCTGTGGCGTGACAAAACCGCCCATTTCCACCACACATCGCGTTGACTTAACGTTAAATCTTTGTCATTTTCGCTCCGTATCGCCGACCGAGGAGATACGCCCCGCCGCCAGGCGGAGGCTGGGGAAATGTTTCAACGCACAAATCGAAAGACGAGGATATGGCAGAAGATCTGCGAAATACCGTTGAGAGGCAGAGCCAGTACATTGCGGGCGGCACGATGTCTCTCAATCGCGCCATCAATCCATCCAAGCTCTTCGTGCGTGCCAAGGGCGCGTATCTCTACGACGTCGACGGCAAGGAATACATCGACTACCACGCCGGCTTCGCCCCCTACCTGTTCGGGCACGGCGACCCGGAGGTCGACGAGGCGGTCATCGAGGCCATCCGTTCCGGCGCGTCCCTCATCGGTGCGGGAACGATGCCCTGGGAAGCCGAGATCTCCGAACTGCTCGTGGAAAGCGTTCCAGGCATCGAGCAGCTGCAGCTCACCAGCACCGGCTCGGAAGCAGTGGGCTATGCGCTGCGTCTCGCCCGCGCCCACACCGGCCGCGATGTCGTGGTGGTGATGCAGGGCGGCTACAACGGCTGCTTCGACTATGTCAGCTACAACCTGATGGACCCGGCATCCTTCGTCGAGCCGCACAAGCCGGGCGAGGAATATCCACTCAGCGTCACCACGGCCGGTGTGCCGAAGGTCATCGACGAGGTCGTCCGCGCGATCGAGTACAACGATCTCGAAGCCGCGGAGCGCGCGCTCGCCAAGGGCGACGTCGCGGCGATCATCCTCGAGCCCATCCTGCAGAATATCGGCATCGTAAAGCCCCTCCCCGGCTATCTGGAAGGGCTGCGGGCCCTCTGCGACAAATACGGCACCGTGCTGATCTTCGACGAGGTGAAGACCGGATTCCGCCACGCGCTTGGCGGCTATCAGTCGTTGTGCGGCGTGACCCCCGACCTGTGCACCTTCGGCAAGGCGGTCGCAAACGGCTATCCGATGGGCGTCATCGGCGGCAAGCGCGAGATCATGAAGCTGTGCAGCGATCCGTCGCCGGAGAAGCGTGTGGCCGTGGCCGGCACCTATAACGGCCATCCGGTGAATGTGGCGGCAGCCAAGGCGTGTCTGACCCGCCTGAAGACCCGCGAAACGGAAGTCTACGGCGAGCTGGAGCGTCTTGGCGCGCGGCTCGAGACGGGGCTCAAGCAGGTATTCGAGACCCGCAATTACGCAACGAGCATCGTGCGGCAGGGCTCGGCGTTCGCCGTCTACTTCATGGACCATGCGCCGGTGAACTGGCGCGACATCGCGCTCAACCACGATGCCCAGCGCGACATCGCCTTCCGCCGCGCGCTGATCGAGGAAGGCGTGTTCCAGTTCCCGGTGATCACCAAGCAGGGAAGCATCTCCCTGGCCCACACGGATGCGGATATCGACCGCACCATCGAGCTGGCCGAAAAGGTGGTCTCCACTCTCACCTGATTGGCGAACGGAATGGAGCATGCCTGCCCCCAGGCATGCTACAGACCGTAGCGCGCACCCATAAGATCCTTGAGGAACAAAAGGCCATGAAGCTACTTCGATATGGTGACCAAGGGGCTGAAAAGCCCGGGCTGCTCGACAGTGACGGCAATATTCGCGATCTCTCCGCGCACGTTTCCGATCTGGCCGGTGCGGCACTCCTGCCGGAAAGCCTGTCGCGGATCGCCGCGCTCGATCCCGCCGCATTGCCGCTCGTTTCTGACAGTCCGCGCGTCGGCCCCTGTGTCGCGGGAACCGGCAAGTTCATCTGCATCGGCCTGAACTATTCGGATCACGCGGCCGAGACCGGCGCGACCGTCCCTCCCGAGCCGGTGATCTTCATGAAAGCGACGTCCGCGATCTGTGGGCCGAACGACGACGTCCGGATCCCGCGCGGGTCGGAAAAGACCGACTGGGAAGTCGAGCTCGGCGTCGTGATCGGCAGGACGGCGAAGTACGTGAGCGAGGCGGAGGCCCTCGATCACGTTGCCGGCTACTGCCTCGTCCATGACGTGTCGGAACGCGCCTTCCAGGCCGAGCGCGCCGGCCAATGGACCAAGGGCAAGTCCTGCGACACGTTCGGCCCCATCGGGCCCTGGCTCGTGACTCCCGACGAGATCGCCGACCCGCAAAACCTCGCGATGTGGCTCAACGTCAACGGCGAAAAGATGCAGGACGGCTCGTCCAGCACCATGGTCTACGGCGTCGCCTTCGTGATCTCCTATCTGTCTCAGTTCATGTCGCTGCAGCCCGGCGACATCATTTCGACCGGAACGCCTCCAGGCGTCGGCATGGGCCTCAAGCCGCCGCGCTATCTGAAAGACGGTGACGTGGTGGAACTCGGCATCGAGGGGCTTGGAACACAGAAACAGCGTTTCGTCGCCGATGCGTAGAAACGGGCAACTCCAAAACTCCAAACAGAAAAGGGCTCCACTCGTCTGGAGCCCTTTTTTCGTTCCAGATCGCGTCCGCCGCGATCAGTCCAGCCCCAACAGGGCCAGACTGTCGCGATGGATGATTTCCTCGATCTTGTCGAGCGGCACGCGCGGCATGCGCGTGCCGTCCACGATGTCGTTGACGGCGCGCAAGCCGGCCATCGTCTCCGTCGGTGTGGTCACGGGGAAATCGGACCCAAACAATACCTTGTCGAGGATGCTCCACTCGGTGGCCTTTATCAGGGCTTCGTAGTGGGTGTACGGACGATAGAACAGGCCGGAAATGTCGGTGTAGACATTGGCGTGCTTGCGCACCACCACCGTCGCATCCACCGTCCAGGGATGGCCCATGTGGGCCATGATGATCTTCAGATCCGGATAGCGGCTGGCGATTTCGTCGACGGTCAAAGGATGGGCGGCCGGTATCGGCGCCGATTTCACCGCCGACGTGCCGGTGTGGAAGAGGATCGGCAGCCCGTGGCGCTCGGCATACTGGTAGACCGCCAATGCGCGGCGGTCGAGCGGGTCGTAGGCCTGGTAGTTGGCGCCCAGCTTCACGCCGCGCAGGCCGAGATCGACGCGGCTGCGCTCCATCTCGTCGAGCGCGTCGACGTCGTATGGGTGGACGCACATGAAGCCAATAAGTTCGTCCGGATAGGCATGGACGAACGTCGCCGTGAAGTCGTTGGCCTTCTCCGCCACGTCGCCATGGTCGCGCGGGCCATTGGTGCCGCCGACCCGTTCGCCGGGCTCCCAGGCGATTCCGAAGACGATGGACTTGTCCACCACCGACTGCGACTGGCGATACTCCGCCCAGGAGTAGTTCGACGGACGCGCGGCATCAGGCCGCCAGGAGGTGTTGATCGTGCGCCGGTCTTCCGGGACTGCGTTCCGGTATTGCGGCGTGTGGGTGTGGACGTCGACAATCATTCCCATGCTCTCCGTTGACGCGGCGGCGGTGGATGTCACCCGATCGGCCCCCAAGGCAATTAACGGCCAATCTCGGTGCCTTGCAGCCTAATTATGCGATAAGTTTAACGTTATATCTAGTCGAGTACACGCAGCGGATTGATGGATACGCGTACGGCCCAGGATGCGGCCGGCCACCGTGCGTGTTCGGCTTCGGCGGGTCTGGGATCGTCGTCCGGCGACAGACCCGCCCATAAGTAACCAACTGGTTGACAGATCGGCGGGCGCCGGTGAAGGTACGCCTGCGTACCCATAGCCGATCGAAGAAGAAATTCATGAGCCGTATCGCAGAAGATGTTCCCGTTGCCGAGCGACTGGAAAACCCGGCCCTGCTTATCGTCGACATGCAGAACGATTTCGTGCGCGTCGGCGCGCCGCTCGAGGTTCCCGATGCCCGCAAGACGGTCGCGAACATCGCGCGCCTGGCGACCCGGTTCCGCGCGATTGGCGCGCCGGTGATATACACGCGCTTCCTCGCGCGGCAGGAGGAGGACCTGCTGTGGCTGTGGTCGCCGCAATGCACCGACGAGACGCGGTGCTGCTGGCGCGGGATCAGCCGTCGCTACGAGGATGCGAGCGGTGAGCTCGAGTGCACCGACATCATCGCCGAACTGGCGCCCGTCGGCGACGAGCCGGTCATCGACAAGTACGGCTACGGGTCGTTCCACGCCACGCAGCTGGACGCCACGCTACGCGCTCTGGGTGTGCGCTCCCTCGTCCTGACGGGCACCGTGACCCAGATCTGCGTCGAGGAAACCGGCAGGGAAGCCTTTCACCACGGCTACCGGACCACCATGGTGGCAGATGGCGTGTCCTCCTTCGCGCCGGACCTCCAGGCCGCCACGCTGAAGAACTTCGCCATGAAATTCGGCTGGGTCGCGACGTCCGACGACGTGCTGAAGGCGCTGCCGGCCTGACGGTGCCCGCGCGGCCCGGCCGCGGCGACCAGAACGCAAAACGGCCCGGGCATTGCCCGGGCCGTTGCTGTTTGGTGGTTGCGTTCAGAGCGTGCAGCCGGCCTGCGGCGGCGTCGGAGCGGTATGCTTCTTGATCTCGAACTGCGCGTTGTCGGTCACCTGGGCAACATAGTTGCCCATGACGACGTGGTTCGTGTCGGCCTCGACGCGCATCATCCCGATCGGACCGTCGACCTCGACCTGGCTGATGGCCGCGACCACCTTCTCCGGATCGAGGCTGCCCGCCTTCTTGACCGCCTCGGCATACAGCATGGGCGTCTGGTAGCAGGAAATGCCGATATAGTTGATCGGCTTGTCGGCGCCGAACTTGTCGGCGAAGGTCTTGACGAACGCGTTGTTGGCCGGCGTGTCGACCTGCTGGAAATAGCCCTGCGAGGCGATGATGCCGGCCTGCTCGGCCGGGCTGACCGCGCCCAGCATGACGTCGTCCCATGCATGGAAGACAAGCGGCTGCTTCATGTCGAAGCTGCGGTACTGCTTGACCGCTGTGATGGCGTCATCGGCCACCAGCATGAAGCTGACGATGTCCGGATCGGCTTCCTTGATCTTGGCGAAGGACGGCCCGAAATCGCTCATGCCGAAGGGCACGAACTCGGCGCCGACCAGCTTGCCGCCGCGTGCCTCCAGACCCGCCTTGAGCTGATCCGTGCTGCCGCGCGGCCAGCTGTAGTCGTGCCCGATGACATAGACGGACTTGCCGACATTGTCGGTCAGATACTCCGCCAGCGGATCGATCTGCTGGCTGGGAACCTGGCCGGTGTTGACGAGCAGCGGCGAGCAGTCGCCTCCCTCGTAGTAGGTCGGGTAGATGAAGAGCTTCTTGGCGCGCGAAGTGACGCTGAGCGCGGCCGTCCGCTCGAAGCTCGCCAGCGTGCCCAGCACCAGATCGACATTGTCCTTCGCGACTAGCTTGCGGGTCTTGTCGATCGTGGCCTTGGCGTTGGTCTCGTCGTCCTCGACGATGGAGACGATCTCCCGCCCGCCGATGCCGCCCGCCTTGTTCAGTTCGTCGAGCGCGATCTGATAGCACTGGAGCTGCACGGCGCCGAGGATCGCTTCGGATCCGGTCAGCGGCGCGATGAAGCCGATCTTGACCTGATCGGAGGCACGCAGGATGGCAGGCTTTGCAAGGGTGCCGAGGGCAACGGCTGCACCGATACCCTTGAGCGCGTTTCTTCTCGAAATAGGCAATCGCGACATGGTTCTCTCCTTCTGTAGCAGGCTTTCTTTGGCTCCCGTCTTCTAAAGCGCGAGATACCTCTTCAGGACCGCATCATCCCTGAGTTCGTCGACCGGCCCCTGATGCACGATCTGGCCCTTCTCCATGACCAGGCACCGATGGGCGGCCTGAAGCGCAAGCTCGATGTTCTGTTCCACCAGCAGCACCGAAACGCCGGTTTCTCTCGCCAGCCGGCCGATCAGCTCGCCAATCTCGTGGACAATGTTCGGCTGAACGCCCTCGGACGGCTCGTCGAGCAGCAGCATGGAGGGCCGGCTGACCATGGCGCGGGCGAGCGCGAGCTGTTGCTGCTGCCCCCCGGACAGCGCCCCGCCGGGATTGTTGATGCGCTCGCGCAACGCCGGAAACGGGGCCAGGGCCTCGGCCAGCGGCAACGGCTGACGGTCTCCCGCCGCACGCATCCCGGCGGCGATGTTCTCGCCCACCGTCAGTCTCGAGAGGATCCCGCGCCCCTGCGGCACGAGCATCATTCCGCGTCGCGCGATCTGATGCGTGCGGAGCGTGTCGACGGCCTCGCCGTCGAGTTCGATTTGCCCTCGCCGCACCGGCAACATGGCCATCAGCGAACGCAGCAAGGTCGTCTTGCCGACGCCGTTGCGACCGATCAGGGCCACGACCTCGCCTTTCGCGATCGAGAACGTTACGCCCCGGATGACCGGAACCGGACCATAGCTCGCCGTAAGGTCGGTAACGTTCAGCATCTATCTGCGCCCCAGATAGACGTCGCGGACAAACTCGTCTTCCGCCACGTCCTCGAACGAGCCCTGGGAGATCAGCCTGCCCTGGTGCAGCACCATCGTGTGCACGGCCAGCGATCGCACGAACTCCATGTCATGCTCGATCACGATCACGGCGGCCGATTCCGAAATCCGGCGTATCAGCGACACCGTGCGTTGCGTTTCGTCGGGCCCCATTCCCGCCGTCGGCTCGTCGAGCAGCAGCAGGCGCGGCTTGGTTGCGAGCGCCATGCCGATTTCCAGCCATTGCCGCTGCCCGTGTCCCAGCGTGCTGGCCTCGATACCGGCCAGCTCGGCCATTCCCAGCAAGGTCAGGATTTCGGCGATGGCGCGTTCGTCCTGCCGGTCGCGCTGGGCCACGCGCAGATTGTCGCCGACGGTGAGGGTCGGAAACACGCTCGGCGCCTGGAACTTGCGGGCGACGCCGCTCCGCGCGAAGGCGTGCACCGGCCGACCGGCGAACTCCCGGCCGTCGATCAGGATGCGGCCGGTCGACGGCCTCACCGTTCCCGTCAGCACATTGAAGAAGGTGCTCTTGCCCGCACCATTGGGCCCCACGATGCAGTAGATCTGGCCGGGCGCGATGGTCAGACTGACCCCGTCTACGGCCACGACGCCACCGAACCGGACGGAGATATCGATTGCCTCCAGGATGGGCCGGCTTTCCATTGGCCTACCTCTTGCCGCCGGCGAACATGCCGAACAGCCTGCGGATCGGTCCGAGCAGTCCGTCGGGGAAGACGAAAACCATGGCAATGAAGAAGCCGCCGAGCATCAAGGGCCAGAGGGCGTAGCTGTAGCTGCTGACTTCCTGCTGAAGCCGGATGACCACCACGGCGGCGACAACCGGACCGATCAGGCTTCCGCGGCCACCAAGCGCGACGTAGACGATCGCCTGGGTCGTCAGCAGGAGCCCGACGAGGTCGGGCGCCACGAACCCGGCAACCGACGCATAGAGCCCCCCGGCGAGCGCTGCGAGGCCGCCCGAGACGACGAACACCAGCAGCAGGTGCGCCGAGGTGTTGTAGCCGAGCGCCTGGGCCTTCACCTCGTTGTCCTGGATCGCGGCCAGGATGCGGCCGTACTGGCCCCGGCATGCCAGCCAGATCGCCCCGAGCGCAAGAACGAGGATCGTCGCGACAACCAGGTACTGGCTGAGCGAGTCGTCGGCGACCACGCTCCAGGACCCCAAGGCGATGCCGGGCGGCGGCGCGCCTATCAGGCCCGCCTCGCCGCCGGTCACGCTGGCCCAGGAGGTTGCGATGTTGCGGCAGACCAATGTCAGCGCCAGCGTGACGACCGTGAGATAGGCTCCGCGCACGCCGCCGAAGATCAGGAAGTATCCGACCATCACCGAAACGGCGAAGGCCAGCCCGATGCCGACGGCGATGCCCGCCAGGGCGCCATTGTCGCCGGGAACCATCGGCCCGATGATTCCGACGGAGTAGGCCCCGATGCCGAAGAAGGCCGCCTGCCCGAATGACAGGATGCCGGTCTTCCCCCAGAGAAAGTCCAGACTGAGCGCCAGCAGCGCGAAGATCAGCGCATCGCGCGCGATATCCATCTGGTAGGAGGACAAAGACAGCGGATAGAGGACGAGCGCGCCCAGCACAAGTACGCCGAAAGTGGTCAGCACCCTCGACCCGCCGCTTGCCGCGGCAGCCGCTTGCCCTTCCGTTTTGACAGATCTGCCGACGGTCATGCCGGCACCAGGCCGCGCGGGCGGAAGCGAACGATGATGACGGCCACGATCAACACCAGCGCCTGCGACAGCGTGCTCGGGATCTGGTAGTCGAGCACGGTACGCAGCCCGCCGATCAGGCCACTACCGGCCACCGCTCCGGGCAGGCTTCCCGTTCCGCCGACGATGACGACGAAGAACGACGGCGCCAGGTATTCCGCCCCCATGGTGGGAACGATCTTGCTCATCGGCGCGATCAGGGCGCCGGCGAGCGAGGCTATGGCCGAGGCTCCGGCGAAGGCGATCATGAACACCCGCCGCGTATCGATGCCCAGTATTTCTGCGACTTCCCGGTTCTGTATGACGGTGCGCAGATCCAGGCCGAAACGTGTGCGCGTCAGCAACAGCGCGGCGCTAAGGGTCACGACGATCGCGGCGGCGATCAGTATCAGGCGATAGCTTGGATAGTTGACACCGAACAGGTCGAACGTGCCCTCGACCGGGGCGATCACGAGCTGCGGACTCGGGCCGAAGCCAAGCAGCAGCCCCTGCTGAATGATGAGGCTCACGCCCCAGGTCACCAGGATCACGCCAAGCGGACGATCGTACAGGTAGCGGATCAATCCGCGTTCGAGCGCGAGGCCGAACAGCGCGCCGACGACGGCGGCGGCAAACACACCAAGCCAGAAATTGCCGCCGAACGCCTGCACGAGCGAAACAGTGAACGCGCCGATGGTGACGAGCTCGCCATGCGCCATGTTCAGGATATTCATCAGCCCGAACACGATGGCGAGCCCGAGCGCGACCAGCAACAGAATGCTGGAGGTGGTCAGGATGTTGAGGACCAGCTCAGGAGTCACCGCGCTTCGCCCCCAAACCTTCGACAGTCCACATGTCCCCCCTCCCCGATCGCCTAAAGCGCAGCGCTCACCGACTTGAGTTCGGCGTAGGCCCTGATGGCCTCGAACCCGCATTCGCGTCCCTGGCCGGACTGCTTGGCGCCGCCGAACGGCAGTGCCGAGTCGAAAGCGCTGTGGGAGTTGATCCACACGTTGCCCGCCTTGATGCGGCTGGCCATCTTGTGGGCGACGCTCAGGTTGCTGGTCCAGATCGACGCGGCCAGCCCGTAGGGCGTGTCGTTGGCGGACCTGGCGATCTGATCGAGATCGTCGTCATCGAACGACATCGCGCAGATGACCGGTCCGAAGATCTCTTCCCGGACAACCGACATCGTGTGATCGGTATTGGCGAGGATCGTCGGCTCCACGAAGTAGCCGGCATTGCCGATCCGCTTGCCGCCGGACACCACGCTGGCGCCCGACTTGCGTCCTTCGTCGATGTAGTACGAGACCCGCTGAAGCTGCTCGTCGGAGATCAGCGGACCGAGTGTCGTGCCGGGCTGCAGCGGATGGCCGGCTTTCCACCCAGCGCCCTGCTCCGCCAGCCCCTCGAGAAGCCTGTCGTGGACCGACTTGTGGACGTAGATGCGCGTACCAGCGGTGCAAACCTGCCCCTGGTGATAGAAACCGGCGCCCGCGATCCCGGGAATGGTCTTTTCCATGTCCGCGTCGGGAAAGACGATGACCGGCGACTTGCCGCCAAGTTCGAGCGTGATCCGCTTCATGGTCCCGGTCGCGGCGCGGGCGACGATCTTGCCGATCTCGGTCGACCCGGTGAACGCGATCTTGTCCACATCGGGATGGGCCGCGATCGCCGCGCCGGCCGTATCACCGAAGCCCGTGACGACGTTGACGACGCCGGGCGGGAAACCGACCTCCTCGATGATCTCGGCAAGGCGGATGCTCGACAGCGGCGTCTGCTCGGCCGGCTTGATGACCACCGTACAGCCGGTGGCGAGCGCAGGCGCCAGCTTGTAGGACAGCAGAACCTGCGGGAAGTTCCATGGCAGGATCAGACCCGCTACGCCGACCGGCTGCCGCAGCGTATAGGCCAGCACGTCGCCACCGCCGGTCACCTGGATCTGCTCGCCGTTCAGCTTGCTCGCCCAGCCGGCCATGTAGTGATAGGTCGTGTAGACTTGGCTCATGTCGCCATGGCGGGCAAAGGCGAGCGGCTTGCCGCCGTCGATCGCCTCGATTTCCGCCAACTCGTCGGCCAGTTCCTCGATCCGCATGGCAAGACGCGTGATCAGCTTGCCGCGCTCGATGGGGCTCATGGACGGCCAGGGACCGCTCTCGAAAGCCTTGCGCGCAGCGGCAACCGCAAGATCGACATCGGCTGCATCCCCCTCGGCGACCGTCGCCAAGGTCAGCCCGGTGGCCGGATCCTCCACGGTGGTCGTCTTGCCGGAAACCGAGTCGACCCATTCGCCACCGATGTAGTGCTTGTGTCGTCGCGAAAGGAACTCGGAGACGACCGGACTAATCAGGGACGGAACGTTGGAAAGATCCATTTCTATCTACCTTTGGGTTAGGCCTGCAGCATCGTTGCGCGCGCGACAGCGTCGATCGGCACCGTCCTGGGAAAAATGGTATTGCAAGCTTCCGGATTAATCAACCAACCAGTTATTTGGTAATGACTGGATGCCATGTCCGGCCGGAATACGCGCTGGCTTCAGGCCAGCCAGCGATCCAGATTGGCGGCGACGAAATCATCGTCGGAAAGATCCTTGTGCAGCCGGTATACGCGGTCGATCTCCGCGTCCTGCCCGGCGCCCAGGGTCTCTTCTGGGTCGAGACACCAGATGCCCTCGAGCAGCCCCTGCCGGCGCAGCACTTCATGGCAGCCGGCAATACAGCCCTTGAAGTTGTTGGCGACGTCGAAGAACGCCGAATTGCAATCGGTGACGCGGGCGTCGAGCGCCAGCAGATCGGAGTCCAGCACCCCAGAGGCGACAGCCGACCTGATGCGGGCGTGCAGATCGACCGCCGACTTCGTCCACACCGACCAGTGGCCGAGCAGTCCGCCGCGGAACCGCATGATGACGTCGTCATCCCCGCGCCGGATGGCAAACGGCAACGCGAGATCGAGGAGAATATGGTCGTCGTTCCCGGTGTAGAGGATGACGCGGTCCTCGGCACCGGCATCTACCACGCCGCGCAGGACTTCGAGCGTCGAATATCGATTGAACGGCGCGACCTTGATCGCCACGACATTGTCGATCTCGGAGAACCGGCGCCAGAAATCCGCGTTGAGCGGCAATCCGCCCACCGCCGGCTGGAGATAGAATCCGATGAGCGGAATCTCCTGCGCCACCTGCCGGCAATGCTCTATCAGTTCGTCGGCAGACAACCCTTTCATCGCCGCCAGGCTGAGCAGGCCAGCATGATAGCCAAGGCTCGCGGCGAGGCGCGCTTCCGCGACGGCCTGGGCGGTCTTGCCGGCGAGCCCGGCGACCATGACGAGCGGGCGCTCCGTCCAGTCGCGGGCCGTCTCCATGGCAAGCGACAGAACCGGCTCGTAGAGCCCGGCTTCGCGGATCTCGAACTGGGTCGTGTGCACGCCGACCGCCAGGCCACCGGCGCCGGCGTCGACGTAATACCGGGTCAGCGCGCGCTGACGGCGCGGATCCAGCTTGCGCCCGGAATCAAGCGCCAGCGGATGCGCGGGAATGACCGTTCCCGCGCTCAGCGCGCTCATCACGTCTACCGGCAGATCCGAACGATGCAATCCCATATTCCGCCCCTATTTTCAGCGTCCGCGCCCGCACCGAAACCAGCCGCCGACGGCGGCATCGTGCCGGGCCACGGACGACACGCCTGTCGTGACGCCATCTGTCGACAGACATTGGAAATGACGGCGGAAAAATTGTCAACCAACTAGTTAGTTTTTTCGCAATGCGGCCAGCGCGAACTCGATGACGTGCTTGCGCCGAAGCGCAATCGCCTCAGGCGCATTCAGCGTCTTGCCGAAAATGGCGGACAGGGTGGGATTGTTGGAAAAGTAGAAATAGGAGATGCCGGCAATCGAGATGTAGACGTTGACGGGATCCATGTCGTCGCGGAAGACGCCGGCCTTGGCGCCACGCACCAATGTCTCGCGCAGCAGCTCGACGAGGGGCCAGTGCATCTCGGTCAGCTCCTTGGATTGCGCCGCGTGCGGGGCCCCCTGCGCGTTCTCGTCGCTGACCAGCTTTATGAACTCGGGATGCTCGGCCAGGTAGTCGAAGGAATAGCCGACAAGGGTACGCATCGCCTCGACCGGCGTCAGGTTGCCGAGGTCGAGTGCCCGCTCCTTCTCGCGGATTTCCGAGTAGACCGTTTCGAGCGCGATCCGGTAGAGGTCGTCCTTGTTGCCGAAATGGTGATAGAGCAGCTGCTTGTTGACGCCCGCCTGGTTGGCGATTTCGTCGACGCGGGCGCCCGCGAAGCCCTTTTCCGCGAATTCGCTGATGGCCGTGGACAGCAAGGCCGCTCGGGTGGCAGCGGCATCGCGCGGCCTTGACGGCCGCGCCTTCTTTGCCTGCCTCGGCCGGCGCACAGCAGCCGCCTTGCTGACACGTCGTTTCACCGCCTCACGGCTCGTGTCTTCGCTCATCTCAGACCCATTCCTGATTGCACCAGACTATCGTTGCCTCACGCGCCAACTCAATCACGGCGCGGGATGCCGAAACGCGAACGCTTGACCCTGACGGGCACGCGTTCGCCCCCCTGTGCTTGCTTGCCCGCCGCCAATCGGCCCCGCCGGACCACCGCGACGTCGAACGCCGGTCCGCTAAGGCCATGGCGATGGCCATCGCTTGTTGACCGGCAAACGTCGCCCGTGATAACCAACCATATAGTTACTTACGCGACCGCGGACAATGCAACCGATACGACTCGCCGCCTCTGTATACTACACGCTGCCGCCGATTGTCTGGGCGCTCCTAGCCGCGATCTCCTTCGGGACGCTGACCAACCAGCAGTTCCGCACCCCCGACAACGTCATGAACATCCTCGAGCAGTCGGCCACGCTAGCCTTCCTGGCGATCGGTCAGGCCTTCGTCATCGCCGGCGGACTGATCGATCTGTCGGTGGGCCAGCTCGTCGGCCTGGTCACGGTCATCGCCGCCATGTCGTTCGAGGCCTTCCCGGGCTGGGGCGCCGCCGTCATTGGCGGATGCCTCGTGTTCGGCGCGGCGATTGGACTGATCAACGGCGAACTGATCAATCGCCTCAAGATGCCGCCGCTAATCCTGACGTTCGGCACGCTCAGCGTGCTGCAGGGCTGTATTTTCATGCTAACCGATCGCAGCGTCGGCACCACGATTCCCGCGATCGACTTCCTTGCCCACGGCCGCGTGCTGGGCATTCCCGCGTCCACCCTGCTGGTCCTGATCGTGGCCGTCGTCGCGTTCTACGCGCTGCAGCGCTCCGTCTTCGGCTGGCACCTGCTAGCGATGGGCAATAACGCGTCATCATCCAGAAAAGCTGGTCTGAGCATCCGCGGCCTTACGCGCGCCGCCTACGCGATTTCCGGCTTGTGCGCCGCGATCGCCGCACTGGTGCTCACCGGCCGGCTCGGCACCGGCTTTCCCAACGCCGGCAGCGGCCTCGAGCTCGACGCCATCGTCGCCGTGGTGCTCGGCGGCACGCCACTCAAGGGGGGACGGGTCAACGTGATTGCCATCGTCTGCGCCGTTCTCTTTCTGGGAACGATCAACAACCTTCTGAACCTCTATCAGGTCCCGGCATTCACGCAGATCCTGATCAAGGGTGTCATCGTCATCCTGGCCATCCTGTCGGATCGCCCACGATGGGCAACGAGCGCCGGATGAACGCGAAAGCCGAACGCAGCCCGCTGGCGGCCAGCCTGCCCTCCCTCGACAAGGCGGCGGTCTGGATCGTCCTAATCACACTGCTCGTCGCGGCCGGCATGGTCTCGGACGCGTTCTTCAAACTGAACTACCTGGGGAACCTCCTGCGCCAGGCGACCCCGATCGGCATTACCGCCATCGGCGTCACCTTCGTCATGCTGATGCGCGGTGTCGACCTGTCGGTTGGCGCGACCGTGTCGATGAGCGCCGTTGTCTGCGCCCTGGTCATGGACGGCAAGGCCGAGAACCTCTGGATCGCACTCGTCGCCACCTGCGCGGCCGGCGCGGCCGTCGGCCTGGCGAACGGCCTACTCATCACCTACGGACGCGTCTCCTCCTTCATCCTGACGCTCGGCATGTCGATCGTGGTCTACGGCCTCGTTCAGATGGGCACCGGCGGCACGGCACGAGGCGTCACCTCGCCGGGCTTTCGCGAAGCGCTGAACGGGCGCATCGGCAACGTCCTGCCGGTGCTGGTGATCTGCTTCATCGTCGCCGTGCTGATCGGGATTTTCATACAGTCGAGAACCCGTTTCGGCCGCAACGTGTATCTGGTCGGCGCCAATCCCGAGGCGGCACGACTCGCCGGCATTCCCGCCAATCGCACGACCGTGATCGCCTACTGCATTTCGGGCCTGTTCGCGGCGCTTGGCGGCATCGCCCTGCTGGCGCGCACGGGGGTGTCGGGCACCAATCCGGGCATGGGCATGGAGTTCGACGTGCTGGCGGCCGTGATCCTCGGCGGCACGACCTTCGCCGGCGGCCGCGGCGGCGTCGGCAGCACCTTCGCCGGGGTCCTCGTCCTCTTCATTGCGCTGAACCTGGCCAATATGGCCGGCCTCCCCTTCGCCGCCCAGCTGACGATCAAGGGACTGATCATCATCGCAGCGTCTGCCGCCCATTCCTGGATCGGCCGGCGCGGCGGTGGACGCATAGACGAATAAACAAGATTCAACAGGGAGTACTGCACATGAGAAGCCTATCAAGACGACTGGCGACGTTAGCGGTCATGCTCGTCGCCGCCACGCTGACGATCCCGGCGATGGCACAGGAGCTCGACCTCACCAAGAAGTCGACCTACGACCAGATCATGTCCTGGGCCAACGAGCCGCTGGACACCGCCCCCTACAAGAAGGACGGCGACCTGAAGATCGGTATTTCGGCCGGCTATCTGAGCAATGCGTGGATCAACTTCACGGCCCAGATGATCAAGCACGAGGCGTCGCTTCATCCCGAGATCACCGAACTCAAGATCACCGACGCGGGCTTCAATCCGACCAAGCAGGCTGCCGATATCGAAGACCTGCTGACCAGCGGCGTCGACGCGATCCTGTTCTGGCCGGTGGACGAGAAGGCGATCCTTCCGGCCCTGAAGAAGGCCCACGACCAGGGCGTCGTGACCATCAACATCGGCTACAACTTCATGCGTGACCCCGCTGTCACCTCGAACGCCTATGTCAACCAGTGGGGCTATACCGAGCAAGTGGTCGACAACTTCATCGAGTCGCTCGACGGCAAGGGCAAGATCTTCGCGATGCTGCCGATCGCCGGCTCGTCGGCCGCCGTCGTTCAGCTCGCCGTGCTCGAGGAAAAGCTGAAGGACTATCCGGACATCGAACTGCTCAGCGCGGAATACGGTGACTGGGACCGCGCCAAGGCGAAGCAGCTCACGGAGAACCTGCTGCAGCGGTTCCCCGAAATCGACGGCGCCTTCTCCCCGGCCGGCCAGATGTCCATGGGCATCTACGAGGCGTTCGACGAAGCCGGCCGTCTCGAGGAGCTGACCCTGTCTCCCGGCGACGACTACAACGGCTGGGTCAAGCTGGTCGCCAAGGAAGGCAAGTGGGGATCGGTGACGAGCGGCCTGGATGTCGGTCGTGCCGCCGTAAAACAGGCGGTATCCATCCTGACGGGCGCTCCGACGACGACGGCCGCGGTCGTTCCGACCCGTTATCTGTCGCCGGAAGAGGCATCCAAGCTCCATGAGTCGGACAAGCCCGACGACTGGTTCAAGACCGACCTGCCGGCTGAATTCCTGCCGCAATAAGGGATAGATCGGTCATGGCCTTGCTGCAGACGCGTGCACTGACCCGGCGGTTTCCCGGTGTCCTCGCCCTCGATGGCGTTGATTTCTCCGCCGAGGCCGGCGAAGTGCACGCCGTCTGCGGCGCCAACGGCGCCGGCAAGTCGACCCTCATGAACATCCTGTCCGGCACGATTCCAGCGACGTCGGGAGACGTCCTGCTGGACGGCGTGCCGGTCGAGTTTTCCTCGCCCGCCGACGCGCGCAGCGCCGGCATCTCGATCGTCTATCAGGAGTTCAGCTCGATCGCCGAACTGACGGTCGCCGACAACATTTTCCTCGGCCACGAGTTCCGCAAGTCGTTCGGCATCGTAGATCGCGCACGCGCTTCGCATGAGGCGAAGGCGCTGCTCGCGCGCTACGATATCGACCTCGATCCGGACGCCGTCGTCGGCCGCCTCGGGGTCGCGGACAGCCAGCTTGTCGAACTCGCCAGGGCGCTGGCCAGCGACGCCCGGGTTCTGATACTCGACGAGCCGACCGCGGTCCTCTCCATTTCCGAACAGGCTAAACTCTTCAACGTCATCCGCACGCTCAAGGCGCGTGGCCTGCTGGTTCTCTACATCTCGCACCGTCTCGAGGAAATCTTCGAGATCGCCGACACGGTCAGCGTCATGCGCGACGGTCGGCACGTGGCGACACGCGACAAAGCCGATCTCGACCAGAAACAGCTCGTCGAGCTGATGACGGGGCACGAAGTGCTGGCTCCCCTTTCACCGCCCGAACCCAAGGAAGGCGGCAAGGTCGTCCTCTCCATGCGCGGGCTGACGGGCGATGGCAGCGACATCGACCTCCGCGAGGGCGAGATCCTCGGTCTGGCCGGGCTCGTCGGTGCCGGCCGCACCTCGATCGCGCGTCGCCTGGCGGGGCTTTTGCCGCGTACCGGCTTCACCGCCGAAATGAATGGCGCGCCGCTTCCCGATGACGCGGCCGCCGTTTTGAAGGCGGGGCTCGTCTACCTGACCGAAGATCGCAAGACCGACGGCATCTTCGGGCCCCTTTCCATTCCGACGAACGCCACGGCGGCCGCCCTCGATCGGTATTCGTCGGCCGGCATTCTCTCGCTGCGGCGCGAGCGGAAGGACGCAGCCGCGATCCTGAAACGGTTGCGCCTCGTGGCAGGGTCGCTCGACGTGTCCATCGCCTCGCTCAGCGGCGGCAATCAGCAGAAGGTGCTGTTTTCACGCGCGCTGCTGGCGAAACCCAAGGTCCTGATCTGCGACGAGCCGACGCGCGGCGTCGATGTCGCGGCCCGCGAGGATATCTACCAGCTGCTTCGCGATCTGGCCGGCGACGGCGTCGCCATTATCGTGATCTCATCCGAACTGGGCGAGGTGCTGGCACTCAGCCATCGTATCGCCATCGTGCGCCACGGCGAAGTGCAGGCGATGATGGATAACGATGGTTTGAGCGAGCATGCGCTGGTCGCCGCCGCGACGGGCACCGAAGCCGCTTAGAAAGTGCGCACGCCGCTCGGCGCCGCGGTCGGCCGCGGCGGGATCCTGCGGCCTTCAGCCGAATTCGGGTCCGATCGCGACCATCAGCGCCGACGGCTGCCCGGGAAGCGCGTCGCGGTCGAGTATCATGCGCTCGAAGGTCCGGAACGCCTCGAAGCCGTGCGCCTCCAGAACCGGGGCGAGCGCCGATCCGGCATCGAGCAGATCGACGATTACCGGTCCCTCGGCGATTGCGATCGCCTGCTCCAGGAGCGCCTTTCCGGCGTCCGCGCTGCCGGCGACCAGAGGACCGATCTGCATCGCCTTGCGGCCGCGACGCACGATCGCGAAATCGTCGTCGGAGCTCACGACGAACGATCCGTCGCGGTCCATGAAGGATTCAAGCAGGATCCCGCGGTCGCCGCCGAAAACATCGCGGTCGCGCTCGAGAAGCCGTTGCCGCAGCCGGGGCGTCACCGGCATCGCGCCGCCCTTGCCCTGCCCCTGCCCGCGCCAGCGCACCATGGCGCACTGCGTCGCGAAGCCGAGCTGACCGTAGACATGCGCGCCCTCCGGCGTGGCATCGAGCAGGGACGCGGCGCCCCGCGCCCTCAGAGCGGCAATGCACCGGTTCATCAGGTGCGAGGCCAGGCCTCGGCGGCGCCAGTCGGCCGTCACGAGCACCATGGAAATCCAGCCGATGCCACCATCGAACGGCAGGACGGCGGCTGAGGCCACAAGGCGATCGCCGGCACGCACGCCGTAGGCCTCGCCACTTTCCATGAAGATCCGCCAGTCGTCCGCGGTCTGGTTCCAACCGGCCTCGTCGGAGAGTGCCAGGGCGCCGACCATGTCGTCCGCCGACAGGACGATCTCGCGGAGACCGTCAGTAAGCGCCACTGCGCACCTCGTACTTGGTCGGCTTGCCCAGGCTGCGACGATCGGAGGCGACCCAGTCGGCCACCCAGTCCAGCATCGACATCAGCGACACATGCGGATAGCCGAAGAGCTGGACTGCGCGGGCGGTGTTGGTGACCCACGAAAAGTCCGATTCCTCGCCGACGAATGTGGGCTCCTTGCCCATGCGCCGCCCCAGTTCCTGGGCGAGCCAGCGCACGGAGATGATCTCGGGGCCGCTGACGTTGAGCGGCACCGCCGGCGACTGGCAGTGCAGCAGGCAGCGCAGCGCCTGCGCGCAGGCATCGCCCTGCCAGATCAGATTGACATGCCCCATCGAGACGTCGATCGGCTCGCCGTTGCGGATCTTCTGGGCGATGTCGTGGATAACGCCATAACGCAGATCGATCGCGTAGTTCAGGCGGTAGATCAGGCAAGGCGTGCCGTTCAGCCCGGAGAAGTACTCGAACATGCGTTCGCGGCCGAGACAGGTGATGGCATATTCACCGGGCGGATTGGGCACGACCTCCTCGGTGCTGCCCCCCTCCTTCACGTTGGCGAACGGGTAAACGCAGCCCGTCGAGAAAACGACGATGCGCGAACCGGGAAAGGCTTCAGCGACGAAGGTCGGGACCTGGACGTTCATCGCCCAGGTCATGCCCGGGTCACTGTCGGCGCCGAACTTGAAGCCGGCCATGAAGATCACGTTCTCCAGCTTCGGAAGCGCCTGGACGGCCTCACGATCGAGCAGGTCGCAAACGACCGGCTCGACGCCGTAACCGGCGAGTTCGTCCATCAGGCCCGGGGAGGAGAACCGGGCGACGGCGACGACCCTCTTGTTCGGAGCGGCGCGCTTGGCCATGCGCGCGACCGTCGGCCCCATCTTGCCGCCGGCGCCAAGGATGAGGATGTCACCCTCGAGCTTGGCGAGGTCCTCGATCAGCTCCGGGGTCGGAGTCGACATGAAGTCGTCGAGAGAGGCCTCATCTGCGAAACCGCTGGGCAAACTCGGCATGGTCATTTTCTCATCAGTCTCCGTAACAACCGTCGACGCGCCGCCGCAAAGGCAGCCGGCAACGCCTCTGTGAAATCCGCGATAACCCTTAAGCGCAGACCGGCGGACGCCGGCCGGCCCATGGCATGGCCTGCTCGAGAACGGTGGCCAGCGCCAGAACGGTCGCCTCGTCGCCATAGCGGCCGACCGCCTGGACGCCGATCGGCAGACCCGATTTCGACTGGCCGAGCGGCAGCGACATCGCCGGCTGTCCCGACATGTTGAACGGGAACTGGAAGACGGCGTCGGACCACTTGGCGTTGTAGGCGTCGAGATCGGTCGCGGACATGTCGTAGTAGCCGACGGGCCGGGGCAGCTGAGTCAGCGACGGCGTCAGGAAGACGTCGTAGTCCACCAGATCGGCGGTTATCTGACGGCCGATCTGACGCACCGCCTCGACATCCGAGATGTGACGGATCCCGCTCGTTGCCTGGCCGCGCTCGATAACCGCCCAGGTTATCGGCTCCACGTCATCCTTGGTCACCGGTCGGCCGACTACCGCCGAAAGCCACTCGAAGATGGCCGCGGTCTGCACGCAGCTCATGTCGGTATAGGTCTTCCAGGCCTCGTCCGCGTCGAGGGGCATGTCGTGCTCCTCGACGATGTGGCCCATGCCTTCGAGGACACGCACGGTATTGAGCACCACCGCCTTGACCTCGGGATCGATCGGACGCCCGTCAGGCGGCGTCACCGAGTATCCGATCCTGAGCGCCTTCGGTGTCCTAACCGACAGGTCGAGCCAGCTGCTCTCCGGCACCGGCGGCGTATAGGGATCGCCCGGGAGGAAACCGGCCACGGCATCGAGATAGGCCGCGGTATCGCGGACCGTACGCGAATTGCACAGGAAGTACGCCCCGCCGTGCCAGACGTCGGCCTGCGGCGCCATCGTGACGCGGCCGCGCGACGGCTTGAGGCCGAGCACGCCACAGCAGGAGGCCGGCACGCGGATCGATCCGGCGGCATCACTGGACTCGGCAATCGGCACCATGTGCGACGCCACGGCGGCGCACGATCCACCACTCGATCCGCCGGCCGTGACATCGGCGCGCCACGGATTGACGGTCGGGCCGTACAGCGTCGGTTCGGTCGATATCGACCAGCCGTTTTCCGGCGCGTTCGACTTGCCGACGAGCACGAACCCGGCCTTCTTGATCCGCGTCACCACCTCGGCGTCGGCGTCGGCCACCACGTCCTTCAGGTAGGCGGACGAGTTGGTGTTGGGCGCACCCTTCCAGGCGGTCGCCAGTTCCTTGAGCAGGTAGGGCACGCCGGCGAACGGCGCGTCCCGATCGACCGACGTCGCCGCGTCGCGTCCCATATCGTAGAGCTTGTGGATCACGGCATTGAGCTCGGGATTGAGCTTCTCGATGGTGACGATCGCCGCCTCGACAAGCTCATCCGGCGACACATCGCCATTCCTGACCATTTCGCCCAGCGCCAGCCCGTCGGCTTCGACGTACTCGCGTACGAGACTCTCGGTGATGTTCGTCATGCGTCGCCCCTATTGCTGGATGAAGTCCGCGCCACGTTCGGCGACCATGAGTACGGTGGCCATGATGTTGCTAGCCACAACGTCGGGAAACACGGAGGCATCGCAGATACGCAGCCCGTCCAGGCCGCGCACCTTCAACGTCGCCGGGTCCGTAACCGCCATGTCGTCCGTCCCCATGCGGCAGGTGCTCGTGGGATGGTAGATCGATTGGCACTGGGCGCGCACGAACTGCGCGATTTCCTCTTTCGTCTTCGCTTCACCGGAGGGGAAAGCCTCGCGCAGCCTCAACGGCGCCAGGGTCTTGGTCGCGGCAATGCCGCGGCTCAACTCGACGCCGCCAACGAGGGAGCGCATGTCCTCGCCGTCCGGATCGGACAGGTAATTCGGGTCGATCGCCGGGTGCATCAGCGGATCGGCGGAGCGCAGCGTCAGCGTGCCGGAGCTCTTCGGACGCTGCAGCACGTTGAACATCGACAGGCCAGGCACTGTCGACATGTAGCGGGCATGGTCCCGATGGGGTGTAGCGATCCCGTAGATCTGCAGGTCCGGTTCGGCGAGGCCCGGCCGCGAGTTGGCGTGCCCGCCGCTTGTCGACCAGGGATTTGCCATCGGCCCGGTGCGGCTGTCGCTCCACTCGGCGGTCGCCTGCTCGAATTCGGCCGCCGTCATGCCGCCGATTCCGAACTTCTCGTTCGTGACGAAGGTGACGACGCAATTGAGGTGATCCTGCATCGACTGCCCGACGCCCGGCAGGTCATGGACGACCGCGATGCCGTGCTCCGTCAGGTGGTCGGCCGGTCCGATCCCGGACAGCATCATCAGATGCGGCGTGTTGATGGTGCCGCCGGCGAGAACGACCTCGGCATCGGCCATCGCGGTCTCCGGCTTTCCGTTGCGGAGATACTCGACGCCGCGCACCCGTCCGTTCTCGACGAGGAGGCGCGTGACGAAGGCCGACGTCACGACGGTGAGATTGGGCCTGGCGCGGACAGGATCGAGAAAGGCGGTCGCCGGACCGTCACGCTCCCCGTCCTTCATGAACACCTGGAAGAAGCCGCAGCCATACTGGTCGCCGCTGTTGAAATCCGGGTTGTACGGCAGTCCGTATTCCTGCGCGGCCTCGACCCAGAGTTCCTCGGCGGGATCGTGGTCGGGCACGTCGACCACCGGAAGCTCGCCGGAACTGCCGTGGACCGGAGACTCGGCAAGGCGGGGATTGTTCTCCGACTTCCGGAACCAGGGCACCACGTCGTCCCAGCCCCAGCCCTCGCAGCCCTTGGAGCGCCAGCGATCATAGTCCGACGGCGTTCCCCGCATGTAGACCAGCGCGTTGGTCGAGCCCGAACCACCGAGCAACTTGCCGCGCGGCCAGGCGATGCGCCGGCCAAGACAGTTCGCCTGGGGGACCGTGTGGTACTTCCAGTCATATTCGGTGTCGATGAGACTGATCCAGGCGCCGGGCATCCGCGCCGCGACCGGCATTCCGTCGGGGCCCGCCTCGAGCAGCAAGACCTTCCGGTTCTCGTCCGCGCTCAAACGGTTCGCCAGCACACAGCCGGCAGCCCCCCCTCCAACGATAATCGTGTCAAAGCCGGCCATTGCAGTGCTCTTCGCTTCCTCGCCTGTTATGCTTCGGCCGGCCGTGGCCGAACCGTTTCGACGCCGGCCACGCAATGCGGAAAACTGGCGTCGTCGAAAGTGTATCGGCGACGAGGATTGACTGTCAACCAACCGGTTGGTTTTAACAATCGTGACGGGGCCCCGTCCGATTGATCCGCAGCGGACGGTCACTTGCCGAGAGCGCACGAAAGACACGGCCTGTCGCAATCCGGGCCAATCGCCATCAGGGCTGCTCGAACGGCGCCCGCGCTGCCGGCCGAGGTCACGCCGGAATTGCCGGTTCGCGAGATATCGCCATCCACCTGACACAACGCACGGATTGAAGGTAGCGCGGCTCCTGCGCAATCCGAATCGCCCACCATTCATCTCAAGGAATTGAACGCGGTGTGTCGGGCAGTCGAGGATGGCACCTATGAAGCGCTCGGAGCCCGGCGTCTCGGTCTGTGCGCCGGCGGACAGATTGCTGGTGATTGGCGCCGATCCGCACTCGCAACTCGGGGAGAGTTGCATTGAAGCCGTGACCGGTGTTAGACCTCCCACACCTTCCCACCCCCGCAGAGATGAAATGCGGCCGTCTTGGCGACGGTAGCGCTGCGGCAAAATAATTTTGGCGCAGCAATGAGGTAGTGTTCGGCGTGAACAATACAGAGGCTCAACAAGAGCAAAACGACGCACTAAGCGTCAATAATCTTTTCAAGGTATTTGGCGACGACCCCAAACGCGCCATAGAGCTCTACCGGAGCGGCCTCTCGAAAGACGAGATCTTCGAAAAGACCGGGATGGCAATGGGTGTCACCGACGCGAGTTTTTCGGTTCGCGAAGGTGAGATTTTCGTTGTCATGGGACTTTCCGGGTCCGGAAAATCGACTCTGGTGCGCATGCTCAATCGGCTCATCACGCCCTCGGCCGGCGAAATCATGGTCAACGGCAGTGATATTGCTGCGATGTCGGAGAAAGAGCTGAACGAGTTCCGGCGCAGCCACATTGCGATGGTGTTCCAATCCTTTGCGCTGATGCCGCATATGACTGTGCTGCAGAATACGGCCTTCGGACTCGAACTTGCCGGCGTTCCACAGGCGCAACGCGAAGACCGGGCGCGTGCTGCGCTCGATCAGGTAGGTCTCGCCGCCAACGAGAACAGCTATCCCAACGAGCTTTCGGGCGGGATGCAACAGCGTGTCGGCCTTGCCCGGGCTCTCGCCAACGACCCCTCGATACTCTTGATGGATGAAGCGTTCTCCGCACTCGACCCGCTAATCCGAACCGAGATGCAGGACGAGCTTCTAACCTTGCAGGAGGAGCACAAGCGGACCGTGATCTTCATCTCCCACGATCTGGACGAAGCGATGCGCATCGGCGATCGGATCGCGATCATGGAGGGTGGGAAGGTCGTTCAGGTTGGAAGACCCGACGATATCCTGAGCAATCCTGCGAACGACTATGTGCGGTCCTTTTTTCGCGGCGTGAACGTATCGAATGTGCTGACGGCCGGTGACATTGCCGTCAAGAAACAGGTCACCGTCTTCGATCGCGACGCCAATCTGCGTGGCGCGATAAAGCGCATCGCCAGTGCCGATCGCGACTTCGCCTACGTGATCGACAAGAGGCAGCACTTCCACGGAATCGTTTCCGCCGCCTCGCTCGAATCCGAATTGAAGAGCAACAGCCCTGAATTGCACCGCGCATTTCTGCCGGGCATCGAGCCGCTGCCGGCGGATTCCAAAATCGGCGAGATCATTACCGCCGTTGCTCAAGCCCCGTGCGGCTTGCCTGTAGTAGACGCCGAGGGTCGATATCACGGCGTCGTTTCGCGTAGCCTTTTGCTGGAGGCGCTGAACAGAGAAGGTACCGAGTATGGTTGAGGTCACTTCTCACCAAGCCGAGTCGATCGCCAACGCCCCGATCATCGTCGCTCAAGAGTCGAACCCGTGGGCGAGTGGATCGGGACCTAGCGGTGCGGAAGGGACCGCGTCCGACGGCGCGGCAAATCCGTGGGGCGGAGCCGGCGGGGCGGAAACCGGCGGAGAGGCGCCTGCCGGCGCCGATTGGCTCACCCAGGCCGCACCGCCCGAGGAAAAGAGTTTCGACGTCCTACATCCATTCGATCACACGATAATTCCACTCGAGGATTGGGTGGAGTGGCTTCTCGACTGGGTGGTGGCGAATTTTCGCCCGGTCTTTCAGGCGATCCGCTGGCCGATCGATAGCGTTCTCACGACAATAGAGGCTGCGCTCCTCGGTACTCCGGCAATTATCATGCTTGCGCTGATTGGACTGCTGGCCTGGCAGGCGGCAGGCCGCCGGCTTGGCATCGGTGCCGTATTGTCGCTCATCTTTGTCGGCCTGATCGGCGCGTGGGAAGAAGCGATGGTGACACTCGCGCTCGTCATCACGGCTGTAATCTTCTGCGCGATCATAGGCCTGCCGGTCGGCATCTGGCTTGCGCGAAACGACCGCGCCGCGCGTTTCGTGCGTCCAGTGCTCGACGCGATGCAAACGACGCCCGCCTTCGTTTATCTCGTGCCGATCGTGATGCTATTTGGCATCGGCAATGTGCCAGGCGTTGTCGTGACGATCATATTCGCGCTGCCGCCACTCATCCGTCTGACAAATCTCGCAATCCGGCAGGTTCCCGGTGACCTGATCGAGGCGGCCCGAAGCTTCGGCGCGTCCGACCGGCAGCTCCTTTTCAAAGTGCAGCTACCGATCGCGATGCCGACCATCATGGCCGGTGTGAACCAGACCTTGATGCTGGCACTTTCAATGGTGGTCATTGCCTCGATGATTGCCGTGGGCGGCCTCGGCCAGATGGTGCTGCGGGGCATCGGGCGGCTCGACATGGGGCTAGCCACGGTCGGAGGGCTGGGCATCGTGATGCTCGCGATTATCCTCGACCGCATGACGCAAGCGCTCGGTGTCTCCAAGCGCGATCGCGGCAACGTCGCCTGGTACGAAACGGGTCCTGTCGGTCTGGTACGCCGGTACACGACATGGAACAGCGCCGGTCGCCGGCAGGCGAAAGTAGAGAAAGCCTGAACCTGCCTAATCAGTTCTCGTGCAGCGAAGCCTACTGGATTTCGCCACACGTGATGACCGGGCGCGCGCCATGCCGCGGCCGCCCGGAAACCAACCACTGGGAGAATTACGATATGCAACATTCGAGTCACGGCAAGACACTGCGCCGCCTCGCTGCGAGTGTCGGCCTTGCCGCCCTCGTCGTTTCGGGCGCAGCGGTTGCACAGGAGCAGCCCGGCGACGGGGTTACGGTGATCCCGCTCAAGTCCTCTATCGCCGAGGAGACTTTCCAGACTCTGCTGGTCATGAAGGCGCTGGAAGAACTCGGGTACGATGTCCAGGACATCAAGGAACTCGAGTACGCTGCGGCCCACGTCGCGATTGCCAATGGCGACGGCACCTTCCTTGCCGACCATTGGGACCCCTTGCACACAGACTTCTTCGAGGAAGCCGGTGGGAAGGGAAAGATCTACCGCGAAGGTGTCTACTCCCCGGGCGCGTTGCAGGGCTACCTGATCGACAAGAAGACAGCTGACGAGCACGGCATCACCAACCTTGGTCAACTCAAGGACCCGGAGATCGCCAAGCTTTTCGACAATGATGGTGACGGCAAGGCCGACCTTACCGGTTGCACGCCCGGGTGGGGCTGCGAGCAGGTCATCGAGCATCAGCTCGATGCGTTCGAACTGCGCGACACCGTTACCCACAACCAAGGCTCTTACTCGGCCATTATCGCAGACACGATCACACGCTACAAAAACGGCGAACCGATCCTCTACTACACCTGGACCCCATACTGGGTGTCGGGCGTTCTCGTCCCCGGCAAGGATGTGACCTGGATCGAAGTCCCGTTTTCCTCGCTGCCGGGCGAACGCACCGACGTCGACACCGCGCTTGCCGACGGAACGAACTACGGCTTCCAGGCCAACGACCAGCGCATCGCCGCGAACCGTGAGTTCGCCGAGGCCAACCCCGCTGCGGCGAAGCTGTTCGAGATCATGGAAATATCGGCCAACGACATTAGCGCCCAGAATCTCCTGATGCGTGATGGCCAGGACGGCGAGGCCGACATCGAACGGCACGCGGACGCCTGGATCGCGGGCCACAAGGATCAGTGGAACGCCTGGCTGGAAGAGGCGCGCGCCGCAGCCAATTGAATGATACCAACCGGAACCGCGCCGACACCGGCGCGGTTCCAAGCACCTGTCCGGAATTTCCTGCTTGAGGCCATGATGATGGAGAGAAGACTCATCGCGTGGCCATTGAGTACGAGGCATTTCGGACCAACCGTTTTGAGCGCGCCCCTGGCGAGGTCCTTGCGAAGGATGGTCTGCTCGACGGTCCGACGAATGTGCTAGCTGGGCACGTTCTCAACGCCGAGATTGGCCAACTCGTCGTCGAGCGCGATTTTCTGGCCAAAGCCTTCGATCGCTGAACCTGGATCGGAGGAAAATGACGATTGATCCCGATCACAAACGGCTCTCAACCCGCGGCCAGTGCAAACTGGTCTCGATCTCACGGGCCTCATTCTACGGCCAGCCGGCCGGCGGGAGCCCGGAGAACCTCGCACTGATGCGCGACATCGACGAGACCTTCCTCACCCACGCGTTCAGCGTCTGGCCCGCGCAGCCGATCCTGGACGCGATCGACATGATCGCGGCCCACCGAGAGGGATCTACATGCTCGTGATCCAAAACCGGGCGCACCGCACGCTGGCGCACTTCCGGGGAGAACGTGTTCGTCGTCTTGCAGATGATGGCTCCACCTTCCTAGGCGTTGAAGCCTGCGACAAACCCGGGGCGGTTCAAGGTCACTCGGCCGATGACCCGGCGCTGTACTGATCCGTAAACGCAAACGGCGGGCCGGAGCCCGCCGCGCATTCTCTAAGACGAGAATTTTGTGCACTTCAGAGTGCTTGTTAACGGGTGGCCCTCGATCTCTAAGCGGCTAGCTTAAGTCACCCTAGGTCATTCTGCACGTCCGCGCCGGTTTGACAATCGGATTTCGACAACCGCTAATTGAGTAAGCGAGACGCTGTTTGCGATACCATCGGACATCGTTTCGGCGTGTCCTGAGGGCCGTCGCTCGCAATTGCCAGCGAACCAGCTTGCGAAAGGGGGCGACCGAAATGACCATCCCGTATCGCCTCGGCCTTGACCTCGGGACCAACTCGATCGGCTGGTGCGCGCTCCGGCTGGATGCCGGCGGCAAGCCGTGCGGCGTGCTCGACGCGGGGGTCCGTATCCTCACCCCGAACGAGGAAGCCGGACGAGACCCCCAGTCAAAGGCCTCCCTGGCCGGCGACCGGCGTGCCGCGCGCGCCATGCGTCGCAGGCGGGACCGCTTCCTGAGGCGACAAAAGCGCTTGATGAGGACGCTCGTCGATGCCGGACTGATGCCCGCGGACACGCGCGAGCGGAAGGCCCTCGAGACGCTCGATCCTTACTGGTTGCGCGCCGCCGCGCTCGATCAGCCGCTCGAGCCGCACGAACTCGGCCGGGCGATCTTCCACCTGAACCAACGTCGCGGTTTCAAGTCCAACCGCATCGCCAATTCCGACGACCGCGAAAAGGGCGCGACGAAGACCGGAATCCGTGCCCTCGAGACCGCCCTGGCCGACAGCGGCGCGCGCACCCTGGGCGAGCTGTTGGCGCGCCGACACCGGCGCGACAAGCACGGCAACCGGCTGGGCGACGGAGACGGTTTTGCGACCCCGGACGCTGTCCGGTTCAGACCCCATGCGGAGGGGACGAAGGTCCTCTACGACTTCTACCCGTCCCGCGACATGATCGAGCTCGAACTCGACCGTATCTGGGCGGCACAAGAGCCTCATCATCCCCAGTTGACTGACGACCTTCTCGCGCGGCTGAAGCGGATCATCGTCGGGCAGCGCCCGCTGAAGAAACCGGTCGTCGGTCGCTGCACCCTGCGGCCGGAGCCGACCGTCATCGCCCCCTTCGGGTTCGAGATCGACCTGGGCGAGCGGGCACCGAAGGCCCATCCCCTGTTCCAGCGGTTCCGGATCCTGCAGGACGTCGGGCAGTTGCGGGTTTCGCGCGCGGGCCAGCGGGAGCGGCACCTGACCATGCAGGAGCGCGATGCCATCGCCGCGCAGCTGATGGCGAACAGCGGCAGCATGGTCGACTTCGACAAGCTGAGAAAAAAGGCAAGGCTGCCCGATGACGCCCGGTTCAACTACGAACTGGCCGGCCGCAAGGGCTTCCAGCCCGACCAGACGGCCGCCAGGCTCGCTGCGAAAAAGGCCTTCGGCAAGACCTGGAGAAGTTTGCCGCGCGATCGCCAGGCCGAAGTCGTCGAGCGGCTGCTGGCCATGGAGGACGAAGGCCAACTCGAGGACTGGCTCGTCGGCACGTTCGGCCTGAACGCGGAGACCGCCGAGGCGATTTCCGGAACCCGCCTGCCCCAGGGGCACGGCCAGTTCGGCCGCTCGGTGCTGGCGGACCTCGTCCACGCGATGGAGGAAAAGGGGGCCGAAACACATGATCCCGCGACCGGCGAGGTCTACCTCCGCCCGTTGACCTATGACGAAGCCGTCCGGGAGATCGGTCTTCACCACTCCGACCTGCGTCCCGGCGAAAAAGCTGCCCGACTGCCCTACTACGGCGAGGCGCTGGTCCGCCATGTCATCTCAAAGCCCGACGCGCCGGAGGGCAGTCAGGAGGGCATTGGCCGGGTGCCCAATCCAACCGTCCACATCGGGCTTAACCAGCTTCGCAAGCTCGTCAACGCGCTGATCGCCGTTCACGGCCCGCCGGCCGAGATCGTTGTCGAGCTGGCGCGCGAGTTAAAGTTGAACAAGAAGCGCAGGGACGACATCCAGCGGGAGAACCGAGAGAACGAGAAGGCGAACGATCGTCGTCGTGCGGAGCTGGAGGCATTGGGATACGCCGACACCCACGGCAATCGGCTTCTTCTGCGGCTCTATGAGGAACTGCCCGCCGACGAACGCGTCTGCGTCTACAGCGGCACGCCGATCTCCAGGGAAATGCTGTTCGACGGCTCCGTCGATATCGACCACATCCTGCCGTACTCGAAGACGCTGGACGACGGTTTCATGAACAAGGTGCTCTGCACCCGCCGGGCCAATCGCGAGAAAGGCAACCGCCCTCCCGCCGACGTCTGGTCGGGCGATGCGTTGCAGGAGATCGTCGAGCGCGCCGAACGGCTGTTTGGCAAAAAGGCCTGGCGGTTCCAGCCCGATGCGATGTCCCGTTTCGATGCCGAGGGCGGCTTCATCGCCCGGCAGCTGACCGACACGCAGCATATGGCCCGGCTCGCCAAGACCTATCTGGAGCAGGTTTGCGATCAGGTCTGGGCGCCGCCCGGCCGCCTCACCGCCATGCTGCGGGCCAAATGGGGCTTCAACAGCCTGCTGCCGGATCACAACTATGTCGATGCCAACCATCCGAAGAACCGCAAGGACCATCGCCACCACGCGATCGACGCGTTCGTTCTGGCCTGCACCGATCGCGGCCTGCTGCAGCGCATCGCGCGCGCATCCGGCCGCGCCGAGGACCTGGACCTCGATCATCTCTTTCCCAAGGACAGTTTCCCGAAGCCCTACGAGGGCTACCGCGACGATCTGGCCGCCCGTCTGGCGACGATCGTGGTCAGCCACAAGCCCGATCACGGCCTCGCGCCCGGTGACCGCGACAACGTTCACGTCACCTCTGGCCAGCTTCACGAGGAAACGGCCTATGGCCTGGTCGACGAGGAGATAGACGGAAAGACCTACAATCTCGTCACCCGGAAACCGATCGGCGCCCTGACCCGGGGCGAGATCGACCGCGTCCGCGACAAGGACCTGCGCGCCGACCTGCAGCAGGTCGCATACGAGGCCGAGCAATCGGGAGCCAGGCTGGGTGACGCCCTCGCCGCGTTCGGCGAGACACGCGGCATCCGCCGTGTCCGGATCCTGAAGACCGAGAAGTCGGTTCGGGTCGTCCGTCATGGCGACGGCTTCACCAAGGCCTATTCCCCCGGCGACAACCACCGCATCGAGATATACGCGTTGCCGGACGGGGAATGGGCCGGGGAAGGTGTCACCGTTTTCGACGCCAACCAGCCGGGCTTCGCGCCGGAATGGCGCAGGCGTCACCCGGCCGCCCGCCTCGTCATGCGGGTCCACAATGGCGACCTGATCGAGGCCGACTTCGGAAACGGACGCCAGATCGCCCGCGTCTATCGGCTCGAGCCGTCCGCCAAGCGGGTCCGGCTCGCCCTGCACAACGAGGCGGGCGCCATCGACGTTCGCCACAACGATCCGGACGATCCGCTTCGCTGGATATTCGGCACGTACGCACGCCTCAGGGCCGGCGGGGCCCGCCGCGTGCGGGTCGACCCGATCGGACGCGTCGCGCCGGCTGCGGAGAACCGATGATGGCCGGCCGCGTGGTGGAAATCGCCGAGGACGGCCGCCATCTAGCGAAGTCGCGCGGTTTCCTGACCGTCAGCGCGGACGGCGCGGAGATTGGCCGGGTGCCGCTGGACGACATCGCGGCCGTCGTTGCCAGCGCCCACGCCATCACCTATTCCAACACCCTGCTCGTGGCGCTCGCCGAGCGGGGCGCGCCGTTGGTCGTTTGCGGTGCCAATCATCGGCCGGCGGCGGTCTTGTGGGCGGCCGACGGGCACCACGACCAGGCCGGCCGCATGAGCGAGCAGGCCGCCGCCCCTCTACCCCTCAAGAAACGTCTTTGGGCGCAGGTCGTCAGCGCCAAGATCGAAAGCCAAGGCGCGACCCTCGAGTCTGTCGGCGCGCCGCATGAAGGCTTCGCCCTTCTCGCGCGCAAGGTCAGGTCCGGCGACCCCGACAATGTCGAGGCGCAGGCGGCCCGCCGCTATTGGCCGCTCCTGTTCGGTGAGGACTTCCGGCGGGAGCGCGCCGGGGGCGGCGTCAATGCGATGCTGAACTACGCCTATACGGTGCTGCGGGCGGGCACCGCGCGCGCCATCATGGCGGCGGGGCTCCATCCCAGCCTTGGCCTTGCCCATCGCCAGCGCGGCAACGCCTTTGCCCTGGCGGACGATCTCATGGAACCGTTTCGGCCAGTCGCCGATCTGCTGGTACACGATGTTGTTTCCGGCGGCGCGACGGAGGTGGACAGGGAGACGAAGCCCGAGCTTGCGCGGATACTGATCACGGACATGAGCTCGGGCGACGGGGTCAGCCCGGTCGCAGCATGTCTGGAGCGCCTCGCTTTGTCGGCGGCGCGCTGCTTTGCCGGCACGGCGCGCAAGCTCGATCTGCCGCGGCGGACATTGCCCCTGGAGGGATGATCCGATGACCGCCCGGCGACCGGCATTGAGCGGGTACCGGATGATGTGGCTCTATGTGATGTTCGATCTTCCCGTCGGCACCGCCGCCGAGCGCAAGGCGGCGGCCAGGTTCCGGAAATTCCTGCTCGACCGGGGCTTCGAGATGGCGCAGTTTTCGGTCTATCTTCGCTTTGCCGAAAGCAAGGAGGCGGCCGAAACCCACATCGCCCGCATACGGGACGCGTTGCCGCGGAAGGGCAAGGTCCACATCGTCGCGATAACCGACAAGCAGTATGGAAACGCACGAATCTTCGCGGGACGAAAACGGGAACGCAGCGCCGGAAACCCGGATCAGCTCGCGCTCTTTTGACGCCGACGCGCGGCTTTTTCTTGTTCTGCACAAGGAAAAAGCCCCTGAAAATCAGGGGCTTGTCCAAGGGTCTATTGTAGCCGCTTAGAGATCGAGGGCCAGCCGCAACCGCGCGGGCTTTCAGGAGGTCATAGGCCTCATTGTAGCCGCTTAGAGATCGAGGGCCAGCCGCAACAAAGGCATCAACACGGTTCGCAAGCGCCTAATTGTAGCCGCTTAGAGATCGAGGGCCAGCCGCAACCCGTCGCCCTCGACCGGCACACGCACGGTTATTGTAGCCGCTTAGAGATCGAGGGCCAGCCGCAACCGGGACGGACGGGAATGTCCGACTGGTGCGATTGTAGCCGCTTAGAGATCGAGGGCCAGCCGCAACGCTGGAGGCCGACGAGGCCCGTCGTCTCGTATTGTAGCCGCTTAGAGATCGAGGGCCAGCCGCAACGCCGCAATATTCGCAGTAGCGCCAGCGTAGATTGTAGCCGCTTAGAGATCGAGGGCCAGCCGCAACATGCAGGTGAGCTGGGGCAAGGCGAAGGCGATTGTAGCCGCTTAGAGATCGAGGGCCA